>CAZYRM010000103.1:0-23067 GCA_964649705.1 uncultured Planctomycetia bacterium | reverse complement strand
GACCAGTTCGTCTGGAGCCACGCGAGGCCGTCGAAGATCCCGCGGCGCATCTTCTCCGTGAGATCCTTCTTGGGCGCGGCCTTTCCGAGCTCGGCCGTGCAGAGGATGAGGGAGCAGATGCCGGAGGCGGTCATGCTGCCGCTCACCTTCAGGTCATGCGGGCTGTCGGGGTTCTTTTCGTCCGGGGTGTAGGCCCACCCTCGGGACTTGTCGCCCTCCTTCATGAGGACTGTCTTCCCGTCGTTGTCGCCGGCGGGGATGACCTTCAGCGGCGGGCCGTCCTTCTCCTGCATGTCGATGTTGTACTGGGCCGCCTTGGTCCAGACGTCGGGGGCGACACTCTCGCCCATGCGGACGGAGGCGGAGAGGCCGAGGAGGACGATCTGCGTGGCGGAGATGTCCTGCTGGACGCCCGCAGGGGACGGGAAGAGCGGCTCGCCGTACCGCCAGCCGCCGCGCTTCGTCTGCTTGGAGACGAGCCACTTCGTCGCCTGCTGGACCCACTGCTTGTATTCCTTCTCGAGCTTGATCGCGGGACGCTGCTTGAGCGTCTTCGGGTCCTTCCCCGCCTTCTTGAGCGCCTGGTTGATCTTCGCGTTGTGAAGGGCCTCGACGGCGAGGAGGATCGTCGCGGCGGTGTAGCAGTCGGCCTGCTGCTTGGCGTTGTCGATGTTGACGTTGTCCGGCTTCCACGCGTGGTCAAGGTTGTCCTTGAGGTACTTGAACCCGTCGACGATGACTGGGTCATCGGGGTCGACGTCGCAGGAGAGGAGGGCGAAGAGGGCGAGAGCGCAGGGCTCGATCTTCTTGATCGAGGTGGTGCCTCCGCCGCCGTAGATGGGGTTGTCGCCGGAGCCCCAGCTCCCCTTGTCGGCGCCCTGCTTGATCTGGCGGGCCTTGAGCCACTCGACGCCCCTGTCGATGGCCTGGGCGACCCTCTTGGGGAAGCTGGCGTCGGCCTGTGCGTAGAGCACGCCGCTGGAGACGAGGAGTGCGAGGACGGGAGCGCACGCACGGATCATGCCTGTCACCTCCAACACGCTGGAACGCAAACCTCCCCCCAGGCCGAGCCGCGCATCCTACTCAAACACGTGCGGGCACGGCAAGAGCCGGGTCTTAATTCCGACCACTCTCTGGTGGTGACCGCGTTGCGGACCAGGGTGGTCGTATCGTGCTACTTGAGGAAGATCTCCTGGAGAGGAGGCGACTCCTTGCCTCCGCTCTTGATCCAACGGCCTGCCCACCGATGGTACCGATCCGGACTCTCGATGAGCTCGCGGACGACGCGCTCCAGACGGGACAGGTCAGGCCACGACCCGGTGTGACCGAACAGGATGCTGGCCGCCAGGGCCGAGCCACGATCGTACGAGTGGTGACGGAGGAGAAGGTCGGTGGTCAGCGGTCCAGATGGGAGCTCGAAGTCCCAGCCAGGCTCGGCGAACGGAAAACCGAACATATCGTCGAACGCCCGATCCTCCATCGCACCCATGTACTCCTCGATGCCGGACTCCGAGATCCCCGCCTCGACCAGCGACTCCCGTGTGCGAGCGCGGCCGAAGGCCGCGAATTCCCCGTATCGCCCCGACAGCTCCTGGTCGATCGCCCACTCCCAGATGGGGCTCCCCGACCAGCCGCGGAGGAGGTCCTCGCCGATGTCCACGGCCAACGCGAGCGAAATCGTCTCGACTGATTCCCCGCGGAGGATGCGCGAGGTTTCCTCCACCAGGCGATCCCTGACGACCCAGTGCGTCTCCCTTGCATCCGCCGGCCAGGAGGCGGAGAGCTCGCGGAGCCGCTCGTCCAGACGCGAAGCGGCCTCGATTACGCCCAGCGCGCGGCGCCTCCAACCGTCCACGTACCCGTTACGGATCGACCGGGCGCGCTCGATCGCCGCCTCGAACAGGGACGCCTCCGTCGCGGGGCGAAACCCGCCCGTCCACTCAATCTGCCAGACGTCTTCTCTCGGGAGGCCTACGAGAGCGAAGAGGCCCGAATCGCCGACTCGAATGGTGTGATACACGCCATCGGGATCGCAGGACCGAACCGGCCCCGTGCGCACCAGGATCTCGTCCCCCGGGATCGACCCCTTCACGACCCGTCGTACGCGCACGGTGAGGATGGCGGGGTCGCCCGCGACGACGGAGCGCTCCGGCTGTGCGGGCACCGACGCCGTCACCTCGCCGACGACGATGAGGCGGCTCTCGAGCGCCAGCCACTCGGTGCTGCGGAACCCGGCCGTGCATGCACCCGTCGCGACCGCGCAAGTGAGAAGCAGTACGTATGTGCGCCCCATGCGAGCGCCAACGGGCGCCGCTTCCTTCGGTTCACTCGTCGGGGAAGGTGGGCGCAGTTCCATGGGCGAACATGAGCGTGCTGGGCCTGACGACGGACGACGGCGCCCTGGTTGCGTTCGGCCGGGCGGGCACGCAACTGGGGCCGAGGAAGCGGCGGCGCGGCGACTACTTCTGCTCCTGGCGCTTGAGGCCCTTCGGGAGCTCGAACAGGGAGGGGTCGATCGGATCGGTGGATACCTTCGTCACCTCCACGACCTGGACCATGAAGTCCCCCTCCTTGCCCATGGCGTTCTGCAGGACGACGCCGATGTTCGATCGAAGAAGGGAGGCCTCCGAGGCGCTGAAGTGGTCCGCGATCGAGAGCTGCGCGTCCAGGTTGAGGTCCCCGGGGTCGAGCTCGCGGGTCGCCCAGTAGAAGACGTCGGAACTCCCGCCGCCAACCAGCCGGTACTTCGTGCAGGCGTGTCCCAGGACCGTTTCCGTCCCCACCTCCTCCAGGGAATACGTCTTGGGCTCGTTCAGCCCCTGGCGGAACTTGTCCGCCTCCTCTTTCCCCTTGTCCGCCTCGATCTGCTTCGCGAACTCCTCCATCTGCGCCGCGGTCTGCTTCTTCGCCTCGTCGTTCCTCCGATTCAGGTCGGCGAGCGTCTCCTCGCGGTAGGTGTCGTCCCGGAGGTTGATCACGTAGTGCATCTGGGTGTCCCAGCGGAAGATGCTGATCGAGTGCTGGACCTCGCTCTTTTCCTCGACCCTCTTCCCCTTCGCCGAATACCAGTACTTGAGGTGGATCTCGAAGGTGCGGTCAGGCATCTTCTCAACACAGTGTTCCTCGGTATAGAGGTCGGCGCTGGCGACGCTGGCGAGGAGGGGGAGCACCAGGACGGTGTGCAGGCGCACAGGGGGCTCCATCTGTAGATGGCGGGGCGTGCGGGCGATCCGAGGGTCAGCCCTGCGGACGATCATCTTCGCCACGGGTCACAGCGCAAGCGAATTGAGGGGCCTCCGCGCCACTCTCCGAGCCGCAGGCTGCGCGTTTCTGTGGTCGACTTCCGGAGGATTGACTACATTCGGCCGCCCGCCGAGGCGCCCAGGTTCGTACGAGACCTTCGCCCGCAGGCACCGCTCTCGGACGTTCGCCGACCTTGCAATGCGATGGACCCAATCACCGACAAGGCGTTCTACATCCCCGACGGCGATGCCTTCGTCTCCACGGCGTCGACGCGAGGGCCGTGGGACGTGCAGACGCAGCACGGCGGCCCACCCAGCGCGCTGATGGCGCGCGCGGTGGACGCGTTGCTCGCCGACGAGCACTTGCTGTGGGTCCCCGCACGGACGACGATCGAGCTGCGCCGTCCTGTGCCGATCGCGCGCCTTCAGGTCGTGGCGGCGCTCGAAACACGCGGCCGCCAGGCGATCCGAGCGACCGCGACGCTGACCCACAACGACACCGAGGTCGCACGGCTTCGCGCGACGTTGCTCCGCGCCGTCGATCCTGATCCCAAAATGGCGTGCGAGCCGCCGTCCCGCATCGATCCGCCGGAGTCGATGCCCGGCTACGAGTTCACCTTCTTCCTCGACCCGATCGGCTACCAACGCGCGATCGAGCTGCGCACGCGCGACGCCTGGCCCTCCGCGCGCTTCACGTCGTGGTCGCGCATGCGCATCCCGCTCGTCCCCGGCGAGGTCCCCGACGGCTGGCAGCGCGCGCTGGTCTTCGCCGACGCTGCGCACGGCACCGCCCCGGGTCTCGACCCGACAAAGTACACCCTGGTAAACCCCGACCTCGATCTCTCGCTCCTCCGCCGCCCCATTGGCGAGTGGGTCGCGCTCGATGTCGAGACCACCACGACCGCGACGGGCCTCGGCCTGACACGGTCGCGCGTCTTCGACCGGACTGGCGTGTGCGGCGCGACGAGCGCCACGCTGATCGTACGGCGCCGCGACCCTCGCTGACTTGCCACGGTCTGCGCTCACGGAAGCCCCGAGTCAGGTCCCGTCTCGGGGCCGGCTCACGCGCGCGTCGCCCGCCCGCCGCATGGATTCGTAGCGAGACCCGCTCTGCACCGTCCGAGTGACGAATCGCTTCCCGGAGGGATCTTGCCGCGCCTCCGACCCCCCTGTACCATCACGCCCCTGGAAGGAGGGCCCCGGACCAGGATGCGCACGACGTTCCCCGAGAGCCTCAAGGCGCGGCTCTTCTCGTCCCTGGCCTGCCCCCAGTGCCGGGGCCCCGTCTCCTCCGGGGAAGGCGGCCTCGCCTGTGCGGCCTGTTCGACGACCTACGCCCCCAAGGGAGGCACGCAGGTCCTGCTCCCGCCCGCCTTGAGGCAGACGGTGGAGTCCGACGTCGCGGCCTGGAACCGTGAGGCGATCCGACCGAAGCTCAGCTACCGCTGGATCCGCAGGCTCATGTCCCCCCAGGTGCACCGGTGGGGCCCGGAGCTCCGCTGGCTCCGCGCACGGCTCTCGACGCTGCCGCAGGACGCCCTGGTCGTGGACGTGGGCTGCGGCGCTGCGGAGGACGAGAAGGGCGTCGTGCGCCTGGACCTGTCGCCCGGGCCCGAGGTCGACGTCGCCGGGGACGCCCTGAGCCTTCCATTCCTCGACTCGAGCGTCGACGCCGCGGTCGCGATCCGCGTGCTGGAGCACGTGAAGGACCCCGTCAGGGTCGTCGCAGAGCTCTTCCGCGTGCTGCGTCCGGGAGGCCTCGTCGTGGCCGTGGTGCCCTTCTTCGAGCCCTACCACAGGAACCCCACGGACCACTCCCGATTCTGCCGTGACGGCGTGGAGAGGCTCTTCGGCGCGTTCGAGAGGGTCGAGCTGGAGGTGGCCACGGGTCCGGCCATCAGCCTGGCGTGGTTCCTGAAGGAATGGATCGCGGTCCTCGCTCCGTTCTCGAACCGCCCGCTCGTGTACGCCTCGATCCGCGAGGTCGCGGGGTGGCTCTTCGCCCCGATCGCGTGGCTCGACCCGCTCGTCCGCCGCAAGGAGTACGCCCACAAGATCGCGGGCAGCTTCTGGTACGTCGGGAGGAAGCCCGCAACACCGCCTGCTTGATCAAGAACCGGCGCACAGGTAGAGTCGCGGGCGTATGAACAGCCGCGCCACACCGATCAGCGACGAGCTTCTCGACCTCCTGGCGAGGGGCTTGACGCGGGACCAGTTGCTAGCGTTTCGCCCCTCCGCCTCCACCCAGGCGCGCCTGGAGCGGCTCCTCGACAGGAGTCGTCGGGGAGAGCTGTCTCCAATGGAGGCGCACGAGCTTGACGATTTTGAGACCATCGAACACATCGTTCGCCTCCTCAAGGCGAGGGTCCGACACAAGCCCCCCCGATGACGCGCCCCAGCCCGTTCCTTCGGATGCTCGTGCGGCGCCGGCTGGCCTGGGTTGTGGTAGGATACGTCCGTCATCGACGGTCGCCTGATGAAGTGGATCGCCTGCCCACGCCTTGTAGCCCCCCTCGCCGCAATCGCCCGAACCGTTACGATCTTGGCCGCCTTCACCGCGGTCGCAACCCATGCCTACGGTGCCGATGAGCCTCGCGTCTTCTGTCCCTCCATCCAATTGGAAGACGAACACACTCCCAATGGATCGCCCGACGAGCGCCGAGACGCACCTGTGCTCGTCGTCCTGGGCACGACCGAGGGAAGAACGAGTGGACCCGCCTGGTCGAAGCCGGCCACGATCCAGGTCGAACGCGTGCTCTTCGGGGAGTGCCAGGAGAAGTCGATCACCGTCGACTTCGACGACCAGGACCGGGTGGGGCGGGACATCTTCCTCCTGGTCTCGGGCGCCCATCGCGAAACACCGCCTTACGTGTTGCGCGAGACACGTGACCCCTCCGAAGAAGCCGCCGTGTGCGCCCTTCTCCAGGCGCGAGTCGATCTGTACTCCCTCAGCTCGGCAGCGATCTTCGTAGGCAAGGAGGTCGCGATCGAGGAGGAGAAGGAGTTCCTCTTCCGGAGGGTCCTGCGGACCGTGGAGGTAGATCACACCGTCTCTGGCGCCCGGTTCGAGCCCGGCGGCCGCGTGCGCGTGTGGGGCCTGGACTCGAACGTGCAGGACCGGACACCACGCCGCTTTGACGAGCCCGCCCTGTACGTCCTCGCCGGGATCCGCGAGGAGGGGCCCCAGGCCGAGAAGATCGGCTTCGTCGCGTGCCGTTGGCCCACAAGCCTCGAAGAGCGTGTTCGGGATGCCCTCGCCCACGCGGCGGACCACCCGATCGTGGAGCCCTCGGAGTCCGGCGAACCGGCGCGGACGCGCGAGATCGTCTTCCGGGGCTCGCAAGAAGAGGGCCTCGCGCTCCTCGGATCGACGCTCAGGCCCGCCGCTGCCCTGGGCGCGCGGTATGCGTTCCATCATCGCGCGGAGTGCCGCAAGGCGGTCGTCTCCACGATCCAACGCGAGGTTCAGCGATTGGAGATCCTGAAGGTGCCCGGCCATCACCTCCTGCACGATTGCATCGCCGCCCTCGACATGATGGAGGATGCGGAACCGACGGGGGCGATCGACGCCCTCATCGAAGAGGTCCTGGCCCGCGTCGAGGAAGGGGGGCCAGGGCCGGAGGGCGTCCCCGAGCGAGACCTTTCGCTCCGCAGGGAGGAGGACTGGCTGGACGTCAACCACGGACTCATGTGGCTCCTCAAAGCCCTGGGCCGCGAGGCTGTTGCCCAACGGTTTGGCCAGAGGCTGGAATCGGCCCGCGCCACGGCGAAGGAGGGCTGGCGCGCGGAGCTGGACCTCGCCTTCGCCGTGCTGGAGCTCGACGAGGAGGCAGAAATCGTCGCCGCCCTGGCGCGGATGGAGTCCTCCCCGCGCGTCACGACTGCGCCCGGAGGGATGCGCTGCTCGCCTCAGAAACTAGCGTGGTCCCGTGACGGGAAGCTCCTCGCCACGGCTTCCTCTAGTGGAAAGGTCCAGGTCTGGCGCGTGGCGGACGGGGCCGAGGTAGCGGGTTTCCTGCCCCCAGCCAATGTGGAGGACCTGGCGTTCACGGCGGACGACTCGGGCCTCTGGCTTGGCGGCAGCTATCCAAAGCCGTTCCTGGGTATCTTCGATTGGCGCACCGGAAGACCGACGCGCCAGTTGGAACTGGCCGGGTCCGAGGTGAACTCCTTCACGCTGACCGCCGACGGCACACTCGTGCTCACGGTCGACAACGGCCACTACCTGGCCCACCTGCGGGACGCAGCCTCGGGCAACGTACGGCGCACGATCGAGTTCCCCTCCTATCGCTGCGAGATCGCCCTGTCGCCAGACGGACGATGGGTAGCGCACAACTCGGCCAAGGACACCCTGACCGTCGATAGGACGGACGGCGCTGACGAGGGGCGCGTCAGGATGCCCTCGGAGGAGATGCTCGGCCCGATGAGCTTCTCCACCGACGGCCGCTACCTCGCCGTCGTGGAACGCGAGTTCCCAGGAAGCGATGGGGAGCTCACTCTCATGGATGCGACTGGCGGATGGAATGAACTGGCCACGGCGCCACTCCCCGAGTGGCATTTCACGGCGCTAGCAACCTCGGCAGACGGGCGGTTCCTCTTTGCCGGGCTGCGAGATGGCGCGACGAAGGTGTACTCCCTGCCGAAGCTCGAGGAGGTCGCCCATCCACAGTCTCCCCAGGGCTTCGGCGAGGAAGTGACATCCGCCGCGTTCTCGCCCGACGGCGGCATCCTCGCCCTGGCCACCTCGGAGGCGTCGCCCTACCTCTACGAGACGAAGACATGGACACGCATCTTCCCCAGCGAGGCGGATTCGAGTTTCGTCCGTGAGATCTACTTCTCCGAGGACGGGAAGAGCGTCTGGAGCGTTTGCTCTGACTACACGGTGCGGCACCGCGAGGTCGAGACGCTGAACGTCCTACGACGATTCGCGCTCCCCGCGGGATACATGCCGGTGGGGACGCGACCGGACGGCCGCTACATGGTGCTCTTCGACGAGGCCCGCGCCAGGGACGGGGACAACGCGGGTAACAATTGGCGGATCCCCGCGATGGTCCTCGATCTCCTCACTGGGAAGAAGGTCTGCGACGCCGAGCTGCCGTCCTCCAGGACCTGCCTCTACGCGCGCGTTCACTGGCTCGACGAGCAGACCGCGCTGCTCGAGAACGACTGGGGGCTCTACCGCTTCGACTGGCGTACGGGCGAGGTGCTGAAGGAGTCGAAGAGGGAGGGAGGCGGACTGGGATACGGCCTCGGGGACCTGACCGAGGACGGGAAGACGCTTTACTACATCGGTCTGGGCGGCAAGACGACTGACCTCGGAGCCAAGGAGCTCGACCTGGCTGCGGAGCACATGCGGGAGATCGGACGGTCCAGGACCGAGCTGTTGCAGAGGCTAACGGGCTTGGTTCCGGACGGGAGGCGCTTTTACCTGGGGGACACGGGTTTCTCCCTGTACGACCGCGAGACGCTCACGCGTGTCGTGGGCCCCCGGTTCGCGCGCTCGCGCGTGTTCCATGTCGCTTGGAGCGGTGACGGCGCGCGTTGCGCGTTCGTAGTCGAACTCCGCGAGGGGCAGGAGCGACGGCCCGTCGTGGTCCTCGACTCCGCCACGGGAAGAGTGGAGTTTGCCATCAAGCCGACCCCTGAGTGGGTGGATGCGGTCGCCCTTTCAAGCGACGGCCAGCGGCTCGCAGTGGCCGAGCGCGACGGTCGGATGACAGTCTGGGCCCTGCCCAAGTAGGTTCGGCCAGATGGCCCACATCCTCGCCATCGCGGACAAGGCCGGGCAGCGGCTTCATCGGAGGGAGTGACCGGAACGAAGGCTACTTCGGCACGTCCTGCGCGCAGCGGAAGCCGAGGTCGTCCATGGGCGTCAGCGGCTGGTAGCTGCTCCGGTTCGCCGTTCGCATGTCCTCGGGCTCGCTCTTCCACGAGCCCCCCCGCACGACGCGGAACTTCTCGCCGAAGTACTTGCAGTCCACCTTCGGGTGGTACGCCTTGTACCAGTCCGCCGTCCACTCCCAGACGTTCCCCGCCATGTCCAGGCAGCCCATCGGGCCCTTCCCCTGCGAGACCGTGCCGACGCGTTCCGGGTGGTCCCCCGAGACGCAGCGGTCCGCGTCCCAGACGCCGCCCCAGGGCCACGAGTTCGGCAGGTCGAGCGGCGCCGCCGTCCCCTGGTCCATCGAGGGAAGCAGCGCGATCCGCTTCTCGATCTCCGCCTCCATCGCGTCCCACGCCGCCTTCTTCGCGATCAGCTCGTCGCGGTCGACCTCCTCGGGCGCGGGCCACCTCGCCGCCTTCTCCCACTCCGCCTCCGTCGGGAGGCGCCTGGCAGGGCCAGCTTGCCGGTTTCCCGCCCACGCAGCGTAGTCCCGCGCGTCCTCCCACGTCACGTTCACGACGGGGAACTCCTCCAGCCCCGAGGGAGGCGCCGTCCCGCCCCAGTGGAGCGGCGGGGCGTGCCCCGTCGCCGCCACGAACGCCGCGTACCGCGCGTTCGTCACCTCGCGCTCGTCCATCAGGAAGGGGTCCACGTCCACGACGTGAGGCGGCGCCTCGTCGGGGTACCTCGCGTCCGCCCCGCCCATCACGAACTCGCCCCCGGGAACGAAGATCATGCCTTCGGGCAGCCCCTTCTGCGCAAGCGCCCGCAGCCGAGGCGCCCACTCGTGGTCCGGGTCCTTCGCGAGCGTCTCCGCGAAGAGCTCCTGCGCGCGCGCCAGGTCGCCCTTCCAGAGCGCCCACTGGCCGTTCGCGAAGGCCACCGCGGAGTCCGCGTCGTCTTTCGTCTCGAGTTTCTCCTCCAGCCCCTTCGTGTCGATCGTCGGCTCCCCCGCCTCCGCCGCTAGCGCGTTCGCCGCGCGGAAGGCCGCCAGGGCCGCCTCCGGCTTCCCGTCCGCCAGGAGGTCCTCTCCGCGCTTCGCTTCCTTGAAGAAGCGCGCCTTGCGGATCCCCTTCTCCGCCGCCCGCGCGACGTCGGTCTCCTTGTGCTGCGGATCGTCGATCACCTTCTGAAACTCGACGATCGCCTGGTCGAAGTGCTTCGCCTTGAGGAACTCCTCCGCGTCCTTGAGCGCCGAGGATGTCTTGCGCCCGTACGACTTGATCGCCTGGATCCGGTCCTTCGCCTGGCCCGAGAATTCCGTGTCGTCGTACTTCGCGACGACCACGGCGTACTCCTTCGCGGCGTCCTCCAGGTTCCCCTCCTGCTCGAGGCGGATGGCGCGCTGGAAGGCGTCGCGCGCCTCCTTCAGGCGATCGGACTCCGAGGTCCGCATGAAGAAGTTCCCCGCCGTGGCGAGGACCGCGGCGAGGGGGACACAGAGGGCGCCCCAGAGGACGGCGCGCCGCACCTTCTCGCGGCGGCGGGCCGTCTCGATCTTCTTCCAGACGTCCGCCCGCCTCGGGTCGGCGTCGGCGAGCGGTTCGAGCGCCTCGGTCCAGGCCTTGATCGCCTCCCGATAGAGGCGGTCCGCGCACATCTTGTCCCCGCGAGCCACCTGGTCCGTGACGGCGCGGTCCGAGAGTCTCTTGCGCGCCTCGTCGATCCGGGCCTTCATCCCCGCGTCGGCGCGGATCTCGAGCGCCTTCTTCCACTCGACGATCGCCTGCTCGAACGCCCCCGTGGAGAAGTACGCCTCTCCCTTCTCCTTGTGGATCTCGAACCTCGTCCCGTTCGCCGCTCTCGTGTCCATGGGCCTCCTACCTCCGGTCCCTCGCGGCCAGCGCCGCCACGGTGACCGCGAACAAGACGACCGCGAAGACGCCCAACATGCCGATCTCGTTGGCCACGCCCTTCCGCTCCAGGACGTGCCGCACCCCCTCGTAGCCCCACTTCGAGATCATGAAGTTCTCGATCCGCCGCCCCGCCTCCGTCGCCTGCCCCGTCGTCGAGACGAAGATGAGCTGCGGGATGAGCGCGATCGGGAGCATCGAGAGGGCGCGGTCGCTCGAGTCCACCACGGCGCTCACCAGGAGCCCGAGCGTCAGGCTCGACCCCGACGTCAGGAAAAGGAGGAAGGCGTACCCGAGCGGGTTCCCGGGCAGACGCTCGAAGGCGAGGACCACCGCGAGCAGGAGCACGGTCTGGACCGCGCAGAGCACCGCGAGGACGACGAGCTTCGACACGGCGTAGGAGAGCACACCCAGCCCGACCATCCGCTCCCGCTCGTAGACCGGCTTCTCCTTCACGATCTCGCGACAGGCGTTGATGCAGCCGAACCACACCGCGGCGATGCTCATGAAGAAGATGATGTTCCGGTTCCCGACCAGGGAGCCGGCGTTGCAGGCGAGCACGATCAGCCCCGCGATCACGGGCGCCTGCGCGAGGAGGATCACGAGGTTCGTCCGGTCCCGGACGAGCGTCAGGAAGTACCTCGCGACGAGCGTCGGGAGCTGCAGCCTCCCGGGCGCGGTCGGCCTCGACGGGAGCGGGTTCGTGGGCATCCGCCTCGCGCGATCGGAGATCTCCGCCCGGTACAGGTCCCCCGCGCGGAACTCCCCTTCCCACTCGGCGGGGGCGCGCTCCTTGAGACGCTCGTAGACGTCGAGCACGCGGGTCACCTCGAACGCCCCGAAGAGCGCGGACGGCGGGCCGAAGAAGACGAGGCGCCCCCGCGAGAGGAGCGCGACGCGGTCGAAGAGGTCGACGTTCTCGACGACGTGCGTCGTCACGACGACCGTCCGCCCGCTGTCGGCGAGCGAGCGGAAGAGCGCCATCGCGCGCGCCTCGTTCGCCGGGTCGAGCCCGCTCGTCGGCTCGTCCAGGAAGAGGATCGCGGGATCGGTCAGGAGCTCGACCGCGACGGAGACGCGCTTCCGCTGCCCGCCGGAGAGGTCCCGGACAATCGTGTCCTCGCGACCCTCCAGGTCGACGCTCTTCAGCGCGCGATGGATGCGCAGGTGGACGTCGACCTCCGGCATGTCGGACGGCAGGCGGAGCGCCGCAGCGTAGTGGAGCACCTCTCCCACGGTCAGCGTCGGGTGGACGATGTCGTCCTGCGGGACGTAGCCGACGCGGCGGGCCAGCTCCTCGCGGGCGAGCGGGAGGTCCTTCCCGTCGAAGAGGACGCGGCCGGAGTCGGCGGGGGAGACGCCGAGGATGGCCTTGAGGAGCGTCGACTTGCCGGACCCCGACGGGCCGAGGAGGCCGACAAACTCGCCCCGCTCGACGGTGAAGGAGACGTCCTTGAGGATCGCCGTCTCCCCGACGGAGCGGGTGAGGCCGAGCGCGTCGAGGCGCATGCCGGGCGTCGCGGCCCCTGGGGGTCCCGGGTTCCGGGTGGCCGCGCGATCCATCGGCTATCGGCGCCCCTTCGGCGATTCGGGGAGCTCCTCGGAGTCGCCCGGGCCGTCGCTCTTGCGCTTCCTGGGCGGCGCGAGGGCGTCGTCGGGCTCCAATCCCTCCTCTGGCGTCACCTCGCCGGCGAGGGACTTCGCCGCGTCGAGGAGCGCGCGGATCCCCATTCGCGCCACGTCGGTCGCGGCGTCCTTCACCTCCCCGATCTCCTTCTCGTTCTCCTTCACCGCCTTGAGCACGCCGGTCGCGGTCTTGGCGCCCAACTTCACGCCCGCGTCCGCGGCCGCTTCGGCCGTCTTCGCCACCGCCTCGACGGGCGGGTCCGTGAGGAGCTTCCCGGCCTCCTCGGTGACCTTCTTCTCGACGTACTCCTTGGTGAGCATGTCGTCCGCGGCGCCCTTGATGCCCTCCTGGACGGTCTTCTGCATCTCGCGGCGGATCTCCTCGCGCATCGCCTCCCGCTCGCGCTTCAGGCGGATGTCCATGACGATCCACGTCGCGACGCAGCCGAGGAGGACGGCGGCAGCGAGGCCGACGACGAGGTAGAGGTCGCGGGGGCGTTGGAGGCCCATGGTCTCGGTTCCTCGGGGGACGGCGGTGTTCCTGTTGTACCCCTACTTCATGCCCGGAGTGAAGCCCCCTGTCATCTCCTGGAGGATTTTCAGGAGGTCGTTATCGCCGACCATCGCGCCCTTCCGCTCCAGCTCCGACAGGCGCTGGTACGTCGCGCGGCAGCGGCCCACGAACTGCTCCGCGAGACGGAGGCGGTCCTGCAGGTCCCCGGCCATCGGCACCACGCTCCCCGGGCAGTCCTCCAGGGCATACAGGATGAACATCCGAGCCTGCTCGGCGCACTCCAGGGCCTCGCGCGCGCGCACGACCCGGCTGGAGAGGGAGCGGTTCTCGCCGTCGTCGCCGCTCTTCTGGTTCACGGCCTCATGGTACGCGAGCTCGGCGCCGCTGATGTAGGCGCTCGAGATCCCCGCGATCACGTTGAAGACGAGCCCGTCCAGGCCGCGGATCTTCCCCTGCGCGTCCTGCCCTCCCGGGGCATTGATCGACGGGGCGAGCGCCGCGGCCATCTCCAGCAGGTGCCTCGCCCGCCGCGCGTCCGCCAGCATGTTCATGCAGTCGAGCCCGCGCACGGTCAGCTCCGCGTCCTTCTTCTTCGTCTCGTCCACGAGGTCCGTCGCCGCGTCGAGGTACTTCTGGCTCTGCATCCCGAGGATCCGCACCATCTCCACGCGCTCGTAGTCGGTCGGCCTGCCGAGGTACATCCCCGTGCCCTTGCACTTCGGGCACATCTGGTACTTCATCCCGTTGCAGGTCTCGCAGTAGCGCTCCGTCACGGGGTGGTTGATCACCTTGTCGGTCCACCCCTCGACGACCTTGTGGTAGTCCTTCTGCACGCCGCTCTTGCAGGTCGGCCTCGGGCAGCGCTTCCACCCCGTGATGCACCCCTGCTCGGGGCAGCCCTGGCGGAAGCGGCAGTCGATCATGATGGAGGCGAGCGGCTCGCCGGTCTTCTCCTCGCACGCCTTGGAGGCGAGCGAGAGCTCCTCCGCCGAGCGAGACTTCACGACGTTCTCGAAGATGGCGAGCGCGCGGCGCGGGCTGCCGTCGCGGTAGTACTCGAATCCCTTCTCGAGATCGCTCGAGGTCTCCTCGGCGACGTCCTCCCCGAGGTCCCTGGCGAGGAGCTTTGCCTGCTCGTGGTTGGGGTTGCGCTCGAGGATTTCCTGGATCACGGTGCGGCAGTCCTCGAACTTCTTCTCCGCGAGCCAGGTCTTCGCGATCTCGAGGTCGGCCACGTCGTCGTAGCCCGGGAGGGAGGCCTTCGCGGCCGTGAACGCGGCGCGGGCCTCGTCGTAGATCCCGGACTCGCGGGCCCAGCGCCCCAGCTCCACGTACTTCGTGGCGCGCTCCCAGCCCGCGGCCGCGCCGCCGACCTCGTCGAAGCGCTTCCCGTACTCCGTGCGGAGCCCGTCGCCGGTCTCGATCCGCTCGACGTCCTCGCGACGGATCGTCATCGTCAGCGACATCCCCTTCTTCGTGACGACGACCTTGACCTCCTTGTCGTCCTGCGAGACGACCTGCCCCTGGACCTCCTCCCCGTTCTTGAGGAAGACCACGTCGGCCGGGAGGGCCAGGGCGAGGAGCAGGAAGATCACCTCGAACCGGGAAAGGGACTTCATCGCTGGACCTCCGTCGGCAACTGTGAACTCCGTTGATGGGGCAATCCGGGTGCCAGGACATCCACAACAACACAATTGCAACACAAGCAACAACAGCGCATTACGTATCATAACTACAACCCGAGAACCCGACTCGACCACCAAGTTGACATTCGCCAAACCACGCCGTTGACAGGGGTTTCCGTCCGGCGGATGATGCGGGCCATGCGCATCGACCGCTTCGAGATTCTGTCGGCGCTCGGAAGGGGGACGTGGGGAGCAACGTACCGCGCGCTCGACACGAAGAGCGGACAGAAGGTCGCCCTCAAGGTCGCCCTGTCGCGCGAGGGCGAGGAGTCGCTCCGGCGCGAGCATCGACTCCTCACTGGGCTCGACCATGTCGGCGTCGTCCGCGCCCTCGACGCAGGGGACCGCTGGTTCGCCATGGAGCTCGTCGAGGGGGAGCTCCTCTCTCGCCGCCCGCCGGCCTCGCTCTACGAGGCCGTCCGCGTCGCACGCGACGTCGCCCTGGCGCTCGCCTGGCTGCACTCGCGCCGCATCGTCCATCGCGACATCAAGCCCGCCAACCTCCTCCTCTCGCCGTCGGCCGTGAAGCTCATCGACTTCGGCCTCGCCCGCGAATCGGGTACACGCGTAGAGGCCGCGGAGGGCACCGTCGGCTTCCTCGCCCCCGAACTCCTCCGCGGAGGAGATGTCGACCCGCGCTCAGACCTCTACTCCCTCGGCGCGACGCTCTACGAGTGGATCGCCGGCCGCCCCCCGTTCGAAGACCCCGATGCCCAGCGCCTCCTCGCCATGCACCTGGAGGCCGAGCCCCCCTCGCCGCGCTCGGCGAATCCAGCCGTCCCCGACCCGCTCGAGCGGCTCGTGCTCAAGCTCCTGTCGAAGGTCCCCACGTCGCGCCCCGCCTCCGCGAACGCCGTCGCGGAGCACCTCGCGTCGATCCTCGACCTCCCGGCCGTCGCGGAGACTCGCGTCGAGCGAGGCGTCGACCTCCTCGCGCCGCCGTCCTTCCTGGGCCGCGATCGTGAGCGGCGCGTGCTCGAACGGGCCTGCGAGCGCGCCATCGCCGGGGCGGGCGAGGTCGTCGTCGTCACCGGACCGACGGGATCGGGACGCTCCCGCCTCCTCGAGGAGGTCCAGGCCGGCCCCTGGCCCGGCGGCCTCGTGGCCCTCTCCGCGTCGGCCGAGGAGTCTCCCGGCCCGTTCGAGGTTTTTCGACGCCTCCTCGTGGACGCCCTCGCGGCGCTCCCTCCCGCCGCGCGCGACGCGGCGGTCCCGCGCGTCGGCCCGACGATCGCGAAATGGGTCCCCGCGCTCCGCCGCCTCCTCCCCGAGCCCCGGTGGGACGCGACGCCGGAGGAACTCCCCGCAGCGCTCGCCGACCTCCTCGCGGCGCTCGCCCGGCCCGCGGCGGTTTTCCTCCACGCCGTCGAACGGCTCGACGCCTCGACCGCGGAGCTCCTCCCCGTGCTCGCCCAGCGCGTCCGGGGCCTCCCGGTCGTCGTCGTGGCAAGCCTCGCGACCGACTCGCGCCACGAGCGCTGCCCCGGCCGCGCGGCGTTCGCGAGGATGCAACGAGAGGGTCTCGCCGAGGAGGTCTCCCTCCCCCCGTTCACCCGCACGGCGATCGCCGCCTTCGTCCAGTCGATGCTCGGGGGCCAGCCGCTCGCCGACGAGGCCCTCGAACGGATCGAGCGCGAGACGGGAGGGCAGCCGGGACCGATCGCCGCCGCGGTACGGACGCTTGTTCGGCGCGACCTCCTCCTGAGGAAGGGGGGTCGCTGGCAGCTCGCGCCCGGGTGGGAGCGCGAATCGCTCGCGACGGCGGCGGATGAGGCCATCTCATCACGCGAGGACATCGTGCTCCGCGCGCTCGCCCTCGCGGGCGGGGGCGCCCCCGCGGCCGTCGTCCGGGCCGTGGCGGTCGTGACGGAGCTCGAGCTGTCCTACGTCCTCCACCAGCTCGTCCGCCGCGGGGTCCTCCGCCAGGTCGGCGCGGCGTTCCTCTTCGTCGACGCCGCACGGGAGGAGGCGCTGCTTGCGCGGTGGCCGAAGGACGAGCGTACGGCGGCGCACGAGCGGGCCTTCGCGGCGTCGCCGCCGGGCCCGCACCGCGTGAGGCACGCGATCGGCGCGGGGCGGCATCGTGAGGCGATCGACGGGCTCCTTGAGATCGCCACCGACGCGGAGCGCTCCGGCGCCCACGCCGAGTGCGCGGAGGCATGCGAGCGCGCCCTCGCGTTGATGCAGGCGGGCACGGAGAAGCGCCGCGCCGAGGCCCTGGAGCGGCTCGGCCGCTCGCTCCTGGCGCGCGGAGACGCCGCGGGGGCCGAGGAGAGGCTCCGAGAGGCCCTCATGCACGCCCCGCACGGCGGCGCGGAGGAGGCGCGGTTGCTGCGCCTCCTCGCCGAGGCTGCGCTCGAGGCGGAGTCGTTCGCGGAGGCGGAGCGGGCCGCACGCCGCGCGGCGGAGGTCGGCGGCGCCGAGGCGGAGGAGGCGAGGCTGCTGCTCGTGGAGGCCCTCCTCGCGAAGGACGACCTCGCGGCGGCGAAGGGGCTCCTCGGCGGCTTCCCTCCAGGCGCGCGAGCGGCGGACCTCGCGGCGCGGCTGGCCGTGGCGCGCGGGAGGTGGGCGAACCAGGCGGGGGAGTGGGGGCTGGCGGTGTCCCACCTCAGGCAGGTCCCCGACCAGCAAGCTGGCCCTGCCAGCCAGCAAGCTGGCCCTGCCAGCCAGCAAGCTGGCCTTGCCAGGGCGGGCGTCCTGCCCCGGTGGCGCGTGGAGGCCTGGGTCGCGCTCGCGCGGGCGGAGCTGGCGAGGTTGAGGCTCACGGAGGCGCGCGGATGGCTGACGCGGGCGGAGGAGCTCCGCGACCGGGCGACGGCGTCGGGGCGGGCGCGTCTGGACCTGGTCTGGGCGGCTCACGCGGCGCTCTCGGGGTCGCTCGACGAGGCGTTCCGTCGTGCGGGCGCGGCGGCGGACGCGGCCGCATCCCTTGGGCGGCCCCGCTTGCAAGTGGCGGCGGGGGTGCTCACGGCGGCGCTCCACGCCTGGAGGGGGCGAGGAGAGGAGGGGAGGCGGCCGGCGGAGCTGGCGATCGCGGTCGCGGAGAAGTCAGGGTCGAGGACGCTCGCAGCGTGGGGAAGGTGGGCGGCGGGGGAGTGCCTCCTCGCGAAGGGGGAGGCGATCGCGGCGGGGTCGAGCTTCAAGAAGGGGATCGTCGCCTTCCAGGAGGCTGGGATCGAGTGGCCGCTTGCGACGCTCTACCTGGGGATGGCGCGCGCGGCGAGGGCGGCGGGGGAGGGGGCGCAGGCGCTGCACTGGCTGGGAAAGGCGGAGACGGCGGCGGACCAGGTGGAGGACGCGCTGACGGAGGGGAGGTCGGCGATCCTCAGGGCTCGCCTCACGCGCCAGCAAGCCGGCTCTGGCGGCGGGGGGGAGGAGTCGAAGCGGCATCTGCTTCGCGCGCAGGAGGTGTTCGACCGCGGGCCGGCGCCGCTCTTCCTCGCGGAGGCCGCGATGGAGGAGGCGACGGCGGCGCTGGAGCAGCCGTCCCCCCTGCGCGGGGACGAGCTGGCGAGCTGGCACAGCCAGCTTGCCGGGTCGATCGCGCGCTCCCAGGAGGCCTTCCGGACGGCGGGGTGCGCCCTGGCGGCGAAGCGGGCTGCGCAGCTCGGCCGTGAGCTCACGCGCAGTCGCGCGCGTTCGGAAGGGGACTGGCAGGCCGGCACGCCGACGGTCCCAGGCCAACCCGCCGGAGGGTCGGTCTCGGCCGTGGCCGCGAAGCTCAGGCAGGAAGTGGACGCGACGCTCTCGCGCGTCCTTTCGGAGGAGGAGGCCCGCATGGGGTCCGACACGAAGGCGGTGATGCTCCGCGTCGAGGAGGCGCGGATGTCGCTGGGGGAGAAGATCGGCGAGCTTTCCGAGCGCAACCTCTCGCTCCTGGCGCGGCTGGAGGCGGTGGAGGAGGAGCGGGCCTCGCTCTCGGCGCTGATCGCGGTAGGACGCCAGGTGACGTCGCTCCACGACCCCGATCGCGTCGTGGACGCGATCATGGACATCGCGATCCGGGAGCTCCGGGCGGAGCGCGGGTTCCTGCTCCTGAAAGACGCGGACGGCTCGATCCGCTTCCGTGCGGCCCGAAACCTCGATCGCGAGACGGTCGAGAAGCCGGAGTCGCGGGTCTCGATGACAGTCGCGCGGATGGTGATGACGGGCGGGGAGCCGATCCTGACGAGCGACGCGGAGGCGGACGAGCGGTTCCGGGAGCGGGGGAGCGTGAGCGAGCTGCGCCTCAAGTCGATCCTGTGCGCGCCGCTGCTGTCGAGGGGGCAGGTGATCGGCCTGATCTACGTGGACAATCGCTTCGTGGCGGGGTGTTTCACGGAGAAGTCGCTCGACTTCCTCGTGGCGTTCTCTCACCAGGCGGCGATTGCGATCGAAAACGCGCGGCTCTACGAGGACCTGCGCAGGTCGAAGGCGGAGCTGGAGACGCTGAACCGTGCGTTGAACGAGAAGCTCTCGGACGCGGAGCGCAGGCTGGCTCGGTCGCGGGTGGACGCGGCGACGCAGAGCGGCTTCGAGGGGATCGTGGGCGAGAGCGAGCCGATGCTGGAGCTGCGCAAGCTCGTGACGCGGGTGGCTGAGTCGAGCGTGCCGGTCGTGGTGAGCGGGGAGAGCGGGGCGGGCAAGGAGCTGGTGGCTCGCGCCATCCACCGCCTCTCGCCGCGCCGCGACAAGCCGTTCGCGGCGGTGAACTGCGCGGCGATCCCGGAGGGGCTCTTGGAAAGCGAGCTGTTCGGGCACATGAAGGGCTCGTTCACGGGGGCGGACCGGGACCGGGAGGGGCTGTTCGAGAGCGCGGACGGGGGGACGCTGTTCCTGGACGAGGTGGCGGAGATGGGCCTGGAGATGCAGAAGAAGCTGCTCCGTGCGCTGCAGAACGGGGAGATCCGCCGCGTCGGCGGGAAGGAGACGAAGCGGGTGGACGTGCGGCTGATCTGCGCGTCGAACCGCGAGCTGGAGCCGCTGGTGAGGGAGGGGAAGTTCCGCGAGGACCTGTTCTACCGCATGAACGTGGTCAAGGTGAGGGTCCCGTCGCTTCGGGAGCGGAAGGAGGACATCCCGCTGCTGGTGACGCACTTCCTGAAGGGGATGGCGGACAAGGCGCGTCGGGCGCCTCGCGAGGTCACCCCGGCGGCGCTGAAGCTGCTGGTGATGTTCCCATGGCCTGGGAACGTCAGGGAGCTGGAGAACGAGCTGCGCCGCGCGGACGTGATGGCGGAGCGCGCGATCGACGTGGGGGACCTGTCGCCCCGCCTCCGCGGCGAGGAGGAGGGTCCGCGGACGGCGGAGTCGGACGATCTGGACCTCAAGGCGGCGCAGGAGCGCCTCGAGCGCGACTACGTCACGCGCGCCCTCCGGAAGACCGCCGGCAACCGCTCCCGCGCCTCCCAGCTCCTCGGCCTCTCTCGCCAGGGCCTGATCAACGTGATCGACCGGTACGGTTTGGCGTGACATGGGTCTTCGGAAGGCGATCGGACGTCGAGGCGAGGGGCGGGCCACCGGCCCGCCCCTACATGGGAAACGCGGTGGCTGGTCGAATGGGCGGGTTCATGTGGGCGAGCGGCGACGGACGGTGTTGTCCGGGTCGGCGTCCCAATTCGCGGGATTCCTCAGGACGTATTCACGGAGGTGTAGCCACTCCTCTTTCCCCCGGATGACGCGGTCATGGTAACCGCGTTGCCACACATCGAGGTTGGGACGCCCCATTTCGCGGCGGATCCGTTTCGTGGTGATGGACTTGACCTGACCAACGATTGCCCCCAACGACCTTCCCTTCAATCCCCCGCCCTGTACCAATGTAGGGGCGGCCCGCTGGGCCGCCCCTCGCTGTTCCTCGATGATCACGATGGCATGGACGTGGTTCGGCATGACCACGAACACGTCGATGTCCACGCCCGGCCGAACGTGCCGTGTCCGTGCCCATTCCTCGCGCACGATGTGCCCTGCCTCGTTCAACCGCATCACCCCGGCGCGGACCTCGCCGAACAGGCACGCCCCCTTCGCGGCGCACATCGTCACGAAGTACTGCCCCGGCGCGGTATAGTCCCGTCCGGGCAACCGGGTCGATGCTCGCTGGTGTCGCGACGGATCGAACGGCATGGCGTCCCTGCCTCTGAGACGCGGGGATTGGACACCAACCCGGGCGGCCCTACAATGAAAGGTCGTCCGCCAGAGAGGGCTGCTGATGCCGACCGGTTCGGTCTTCCTCGATCTGCCTGAAGTCGAGTGGCTCGCGAGCAACGCCCTCGCCTTCGCAATCCTCGACGCCTATCCGGTCAGCCCAGGTCACACGCTGGTGATCACACGCCGCCTTGTTGTGACGTGGTTCGACGCATCTCGGGAGGAGCGCATCGCCCTCGTCGACCTTGTCGACGAGGTGAAGCGCCTGCTCGACGACCGCCACCACCCGGACGGCTACAACATCGGCCTGAACGCGGGAGAGGTTGCGGGCCAGACCATCCAGCACCTCCACGTGCACGTCATCCCGCGCTACCGCGGCGATGTCCCCGATCCGCGCGGGGGTATCCGACACGTCATCCCCGGCAAGGGCAGTTACGCATCCACCCGGGGGAAGTCATGAGCGGGGGGCCCGGGACTCCGGTCTCGGTCGCGGAGCGAATCCTCCAGCTCCTGGACGAAGGGAGTTTCTCCGCGACATACAAGCAGGCGGTCCTGGTGGCCATCCTGGACCTCTGCTTTGAGGCCGCGAACGACAAGGGCGACCCGCCCGAGAGTCTGACGACCCAACAAATCGCCGAGAAGGTCATCGAGTTGTATTGGCCGCATACTCGGCACTGGGAGGGAGAGACGGTCCTCGTCCAGAACAAGTCCGGCCGCCTCCAGGATGTCCAGCGCGGCGGCGGCATCATCTCCCGTGTCCACGCCTTCAGGGTACGCGCGCAAGCCGCGTCGGGCGAATCAACATCACTGGCGAGGGCGAAGCTGCTCCGCCAGGAAGAGTGGAGGAAACTGCGCGACGAGGTGGAGTGGACACTGATCGAGATGCCCCTTCCGAAGCTGCAGCGCATCGGCGGTCAGGACACATCGTGGCTCTACTCCATCGACTGGGACGACCGCGACCGCCGACCGTCGCGGGGTGAGGTCATGGCCTACCAGCGTGGAGCGCACAGTTCGTTTCAGAACCTCGTCCGCCTCCAGCCCGGCGTCGGCCAGGCGCTTCGACAGCTCCATGGGATGCTCCGCCCATTCATCCTCCATCACTGGGCGATGAAGGTGGCCAACATGAACGACCTGCCCCTGGCGAAGCTACATGCCTTCCTCTTTGAGTGGGACCGAACCTCGCTGGAGGCCGTGCGCGCGCCACTGTCGGCTCTGCAGGGAGGAAATTGCTTCTACTGCTCGAGCCGACTTCAACGGGACGCGTGCGTCGATCACTTCGTGCCGTGGTCCCGCCACCCCGACGACGGACTGCACAACCTCGTGGTGGCCGACTCCAAGTGCAACGGCGACAAGCGCGATTTCCTGGCCTCCGCATCGCTGGTCGAGAAGTGGCGGGAGAGGAACGTCTCCCACGGGCTACTCCTGGAGGAGCTGGCCCGGGACGCACGATGGGACCCCGGGCACCCGCGAATCCTGCGAGTCGCGCGCGCTATCTACTCGGAGCTCCCCGAGGGCGCTCGCCTCTGGGAGGGGCGGCGGCAGCTCGTAGTCATTGAGCACAATCGGATCCGGCGCGCGTTGGCCTGAACGCTTCGCACAGCCTCCACTGCGACCTGACGCAAGATTCATTGAGGCGCACGGCCGCACGGTCCGTGAACAGCGTGCTCACGGCTACGTACTGGGAGATCGGCCGGCGGATCGTCGAGCACGAGCAGCATGGCCAGGCGCGCGCTGAATATGGCGAGTCCCTGTTGGGACGTTTGGCTCAGGACCTCTCCGCGCGTCACGGACGTGGGTTCTCCGAGCGCAACCTGCTGAAGATGCGTGAGTTATATCTGAATTTGGAGATTTCGCCGACACTGTCGGCGGAATCTCGGGCAAGGGTCTGTCTGGTCGACGTCCAATCGGCGAAATCAGAGATCCCGCCGCCATCGTCGGCGAATTCCGAGGCAGCAGCGCGGTCACTCCCACTTGGGGCATTCCCCTTGTCCTGGTCCCACTACGTCCGCCTGATGTCCGTCGACAACCCCCAGGCCCGCGCGTTCTACGAGGCCGAGGCCATCCGCGGAGGCTGGTCCGTCCGCCAGATCGAGCGATGGGTACTTGAGGACGATCTCCTCGGCGGCCGCGCCGGTCCGAAACG
>CAZYRM010000102.1:0-23090 GCA_964649705.1 uncultured Planctomycetia bacterium | reverse complement strand
ACCACAGCCAGAACCACCAGCCAGAGGAGCTTCTTCATCGTTCTACCCTCAAACCCGTAGACCACCTGAATCCTGACAGCGGGCTCGCCACGCGCGCCCGCACAGAGCGAAGACCTAGGCGCCGAAGTCGTTGTTCTCCGGGGGAGGCGTCGGCGGCGCGCCGTGCGAGCAGGCCACCGCGGGAGCCGCGAAGACCACAGCCAGGACCACCAGCCAGAGGAGCTTCTTCATCGTACTCTCCTTCACTTCGCTTCCCTTGTCTACCCCAGCGCTCATGCGCCTCACGCCCGAATACGCCGCAACGCGCTATCCAACGTGAGCGTCACGCAGCCGGAATGGTATTCCAACGCAAGACGAGAAACACAAGCATGTTAGACGGCAAGCACAATGCGCGCGTTCGTTGCAGATCGACACTCACGCGGGTGATGATCACCCCGGGGTAAGGGGATCGGTACCCGGGGTAACAGGGAGGGGGGGGTGACCTCCCGCCGCCGGCGGCGGCGGGAGTGGCCAGAAGCCTACTTGCCTGCGGGGGTCGGGCTGCCCTCGAGCGCCTTGAACTCGTTGGCATTGGCGGCGTTCCGCTCTTCGAGCTGGCGGCGGAGGTCCGCCTCGCCGTTCCCCTCGATAAACCCGAACCCCTCCTCGACCTCGGCGTGGCGGGCCGCGTCGCGGGCCATCAGCGCCTTGCCCTCGTCCTCCATGCCGCGGACGATGCGCGGGGTGATGAACACGAACAGGTGGTCCTTGGTGACCTGGTCGTCACGGCGCTTGAAGAGCCATCCGAGCACCGGGATGTCGCCGACATAGGGGACCTTCCGCACGGTGTGCCGCGTCCGGTCCTGCTGCAGGCCGCCGACCACCATGGTCTGGCCGCTCTCGAGCAGCATGTGCGTCACGATGGTCGCCTGGCGCTTGCGAGGCAGCTCGATCGACGTGGTGCTGGCGCCCGACGTCGCCTCGAAGTGCTCGAACCCGGTGATCGCCGACGTGGTGCCCGTGAGCGACTCGTCCTGGGGAATGACCGTCATGATGATCTTGTTCGTCCCGTGGACCACGTGCGGGATCAGGAAGAGCTGGAACCCCACCGTGACGGGGCTGTTCTCCGCCTCCTTCAGCGTGATCTCCAATGCCCCCGCCTGGTTCGTGTTCGACTGCGTCTCGGCGTAGTGGATCTCCTCGCCGACGAAGATGGTGGCCTCCATGTGGGTCCGGGTCGCGATGTTCGGCCTCTGGATGAACTCGGTGTCGGCGTCCCGCGCGAAGAGGCGCAGGGTCGCCGTCATGCCGTAGTCGTTCAGGAAGGCGCCGTGGGTCGCCGCCGAGACGGAGCCCTTGAGGGCCGGCCCGAGGTTGAAGGGGTACTTGGTCGTCGTCTGGCCCGCATCGCCGCCGTTCTGGTCGGTCGGCGAGGTGCTGGCCGTCAGGCCCTCGTTCGCGCCGCTCGCCCAGGTCACGCCCATCTGGATGAAGTCCTCGTTGCTCGTCGTCACGAACGTGACGTCGGTGAGGATCTGCTCCGGCTCCCGGTCGAGCTGGCGGATGATCTCCTCCATCCGGTCGAGCACGGGCTTCGTGTCGAACACGAGGATGCAATTCCCATCCCTGAAATAGTCGAGCTTCCCAAGGGTCTTGAGGCCGGTCGCGCCTCCCGCCGAGGCGGAAGAAGTCGCGACCGCGCCCGGCGGCCGGGAGAGCATGTTCCTCAGCGTGTCGAGGAGCGTGAACCCCTTGAGCGGGTCCTGCGGCACCGGGGTCCCGCCGACGTGGTAGTTGGTCTTGATGTTCGCCTTGTAGTACTCGTCCGGCTTGATGAACTTGAAGGGGAAGACGCGGGGCTCCATCTGGGCCTGGAGCTTCGCGGGGTCGACGACGCGGATGATGTTCCCGCGGTCCTCCTCGACGAGCGTATACCCGGCGGTCTTCACGACGGCCGAGAGCGCGCGCATCCAGGGGACGTCGCTGAAGCGCATCGTCACCTCGCCCTTCACGCCCTGGTCGATGACGATATTCGCCCCCGCCTGCTTGGCGAGGAGGTTGATCACCTCGACCAGCTCCGCCCGCTTGAACTCCATCGTCACGCGGGGCGGCTTCTCGATGATGATCCGGTCCCCGGACTGGCGCATGACGCAACGGGCCCGATCCGCGGCCTCTTCAACGGCCTGGAGCCACGGGAGGTTCTGGAAACTGACGCTGATCTTGTCCTCGATCCCGGCGTCGAGCACGATCGTCTTGCCGACCCGCTGCGAGATCCAGGTCATGACGTCGCCGATCGACGTCTCCTTGAACTCGATCGTGACCTTCTCCTTGTCGTCGACCTGCCCGGGGAGGGCGTGACCGCTGGTCACGCCCTGGGCAAAGAGGAAGGAACCGGCGAAGAAGAACACGGTCACGCCGGCGAGGACGAGGAGAAGGGGGAGTCCGTCCCTACGCATCTGACACCCTCCAAGTACCCGGGCCCGATCGGCCCATCCCCGAAGATCCGAGGAATCCTCCCCAGTATCGGCATTCGGCCCAGGGAAGACGCAGGATCCTAGGGATTCGGCACGAGGAAGCAAGCCTTTTCGGCCGCGCCCGGAACGTATTCCGGCGGGCGCGGGACCGGGGTCACCGTGGCGACGGGACCAGGATCGTCTCCTCCCGGTACACGAAGGCGACCTGGTTCTTCTCGATCCTCCCGACCCTCATGGTCCCGCCCTCGTCGATCGACTCCCCCTCCGAATAGGAGTGGTCCCCGGTCGTGGAGCCCTGCACGCGCAAGACGACCGTCGACGTGGAGTTCGGGACGGGGAGCCGCGCCTCGACGCACACCGGGCGGCCGAAGAGGGCGACGCCGAGGCGGTGCAGCGACGTGGCCTCCTCCAGGGAGTAGAGCACCCCGGTGACGAGCGGCTTCCTCGCGTCGAACTCGGCGCGGATGCGCGCCCGGGCCAGCGTCTCCTCGGCGCGGACCAGGAGGGGCCTGACGCCGTCCGCCCCCTCCGCGAGGCGCCTCATCTTCCCGACCCAGTACTCGACCTCGGTCGCGCGCTCGGAGGGCAGGAGGCGGCCGTCCAGGAAGGCCTCGTCGACGAGCGCCAGGATCGCCCGGGCAATCGGGACCGGGTCGGAGGCCTCCTTCGGGAAGGGCCTCTCGACGCGCGCCTTGCTCGCATTCGCGAAGTCCGGCTGCACGACGGGACGGGGAGGGGTCGGAACGTGAACCTCCGCCGGCGTCCTCGGGTCGACGAACGGGTCGCGGCGGCCCTTCCGCTCGAAGACGAAGGGCCTCTCTTCCCCGGGGTCGGGACGGTCCGTCGGGGCCTGCGCGAGCGCGGCGCCGGCGAGGATCAGCGCGAGGGTCGTACCCATGGCTCCTGCCTCCTTCGGAATGGATCGTCTCCGTGGCGGGTTCCATGGAGACGGAAGGGGCGAGCCTGGGACCGCTACCGGGTCGTGGAGACCGAGATGAGCTCCTGCTCATACTCGAAGATCACCTTGTTGCGTTCGATCCGCTTGACCTTCATGTTGCCGGCCCCCTCGATGGACTGGCCCTCCTCGTAGGTGCGGTGGCCGGACTTGGAGCCCTTGACGTTGAGGATCACCGAAGACTTCGACTTCGGCAGCGGGATCTCGGCGTCGATCACGATGGGGCGGCCGAAGAGGACGAGGCCGACCTTGAGCGGCGCGGTGATCGACTCCGACGCGACGACGATCCCGGTGATGTCGGGCTTCTTGATCTCGAACTCCGCGCGCACCTTCGCGCGGCGGTGGAACCGGTCGCCATCCTGGAGGAACCTCGTCACCTCGGCCTGGTCGGGGGCGCGCAGGCTCGGGTTGACGCTGATCCGCTTCAGGTCCTCGATCTGCTTCCCGATCTCGGAGACGCGGATGGGCGGGGCGAGCTCCTCGTTCTTGAAGATCTCCTCGATCCGCTTCGCGACCGCCCGGGCCTCCACGACGTACCGGTCGCCCTTGACCTTCGCGAGCTTGTCGAGCTGCATCATGACGTCGGTCATCTGGGCCTTCAGCGCGACGAACTTCGTGGCCTGGACCTGCGTGTTGATCTCGTAGACCCTCGCCTCGAACTTGGCCCTGTCCGCGTTCTGGGCGGGTGTGGCCTTGTCGGCGAGGTTGATGATCTTCTCGATGTCGGCCCTCAGCCGATCGGCCTCACGGACGAACTCCTGCGCGTCCTCCAGCTTGAGCAAGGAGGTGGTCGGCACGACCGGACCGACCGGCGTCACCGGGCCCGTGGAGCCCGCCCCTGAGGGGATGTCCTTCAGCTTGCCCCCCTTCGGGTCCTTGATCGACGGGGTCCGCGGGTCGATGAACGGGTCCCGCCGCCCCTTCGAGGAGAGGACGAACGCCAGCCCCTCGCGCGCCTCCATCTCGCTCTCCACGCGCGTATAGATGATCGTGTCCTGCGGCTCCTCGCCGAACTGGATCTTCGAGGGATCGAGGTAGGTGAGCCACGACCTGCGGATCACACCCTTGTCGTCGAGCAGGCTGACCCTGGTCGCCGTCACCCCCTCGACCGAGGTGTTCGAGACGAGGACCGGCCAGAGCGAGAGCTCGGCGTCGCCGACCTTCACCGTCGCCTTCTCCTTGACGGACACGGCGATCGTGGCGATGTACTTTGCCGCATCCCGCCCGCTGCCGAGCCCCGGGGTCAGGAGGATGGATCGCTTCTCGAAGCTCTTCCCGGCCCGCATCTGCCCCGTCAGCGACCGCGGGATCGCGTCGGGAAAGACGAACTCGTCGCCGGGCCCCAGCATGAGCTGGGCGTCCTGGAACTCCTCGTCGCTGCTCGTGAACCGGAGGTAGCTCTTCGCCTCCTCGGTCCGCCGGTCGATCATGAATCGGACCAGCCCCTGGACCAGCTTGAAGTCGCTCGACCCCGCGCCGGGGGCGAGCTGGACCGGGAAGGACAGCGCGTAGGTCGCCCACTGGAGGTCCTGCGTCTGGGCGTCGCAGATCACCTCGTACTTGTAGTCCGTGAACGGAAGGTCACGGAGCAGGTCGGGCTTCGCGACGAACTGCCCCTCCACCGACAGGTGGAGGCAGTTCTTCCCGCTGTACTGCTCCTCCTTCCACTCTTCCCGCGCGAACCCGACCGCCTGCCGCTGGTAGGTCAGGCGATACCAGCCGAGGTTCGGGTCGAGCGGGGCGGGCGGCGTCGCGCCGCCGGGAGGGGGGGTGCCGCCGCCGGGGACCGGGCCCTGCGCGAGCCCGAGGCCGCACAGGAGGAGGACGAGGGCGAACGTGCTTCTCATGGCTGGCATCCTGTTCCTTGCGGAGGTTACTTGAGGAAGTAGAACTGCACTTCCATGTCGAGGTTGGCGTACATCTTGGTGATCTTCTGGTTGTTGACCGTGGACAGCGTCTTCGAGTTCGGCGACAGGCGGACGCTCACCACCTTCACGAACCGCTTCAACCCCTCGAGCCGCGAGAGGAACGACGCGACGTGGTAGAACTCCCCCTCGACGCGGTACTTGTAGGCGACTTTCTCCCAGGGCCCGCCCGTGGTCGCGGCGGCCCCCGGGACCGGACGGGCGGGGCCCACGGCCTTCTGCGGCACCTCGGCAGCGCTCCGGATGATCGCGTTCGACTCGCGCGCGAGGGCGTACACGGAGTCGTGGAAGGCCATCGGCTTCCGCTCCTCCTTGGTCGGGAGGATGTCCACGCGCTGCTCGTCTTCCTTGAGCATCTCGGGGAGGTCCTTCTTCCACTTGTTCAGCTCCGCCTCCTTCTTCTCGAGCGCCACGAGCTCGACCTTCTTCGCATCGAGCTGCTGCTTGGCGGTCTCGTTCTGCTTCATGAAGAAGAAGTAGGTCGCGGCGCCGAGCCCGATGGCGACGAGGGCCATGGCGGCGGCCGTGATGATCGTGACCTGCTTGTCGTTCATGCGGCCCATCGTGGTGTTCCTCCTACCTCTTTACCGGAAGGCCCTTCGCGGGCGCGCCCATCCTCCGCCCGACGGTCGCGGAATAGGTGAGCAGGACGGTCTCCCGGTACCTGTCGTCGTCCTTGCGGTTGATCGGGAAATTCTCGTCCGCATAGTCGAAGGGGAACGGACGGGGCGGGACCGAGCCCGGCCCGAGCTTGTACTTGTCCCAGATGTCCTTCTTGAACTTCGTCATGACTTCGCCGACCTTGTCCAGCTTGCAGTCCTCCTCGCTCGCCGTGCTGCTGCAAGAGAGGGTGACGAAGAGGTCGAGCTGCGTCGTGCCGGACTTCCCCTTGGCCCCCTCGGCCATGTCGACGCCCGTGAGCCAGACCCACTGGTTGGCGGCGACGACGTCGCAGACGGAGTCGATCACCTCGGACCAGACGAGGATCTTCTCCTTCTTGAGGTCGTCGATCGCCTTCTTCCTGGCGCCGATCTTCTCGATGGTCTTCTTCGTCGCCTCATACCCCTCCGACTTCTTGTCGGGCGGTTCCACCTTCTTCTGGGTGGTGATCATGCGAGCCTCGACGTCGCCCTTCTGACGGTTCAGGCTGTTCGTGTCGAGGAAGATCTTGACCATGAAGGCGACGATCGCGGCATTCACCGCGGTCCCCACGATGAGGGCGACGAAGCGCGAGAGCGGCGTGCGCTCGCGGCGGCGCTTCTCGGGGGGAAGCAGGTTGACGCGGATGATGGGCATTTCTCACCTCAACTACTTGTCGTCGATGCGGCTCGCCAGGCCCAGCCCGATGGCGAGCTGGGGCCCCGCGACGCGAACCTGGTCGGGCGTCCCCCGGTCCAGCTTGATGTCGACCCCCGCGAGCGGGTCCCACGGACGGAGCCCGATGCGGTCCGCGAAGGTCCTCGAGAACGCCTCGTCGACCCCCGGAATCCGCGAGCTGCCGCCGCAGAGGTAGACCTGCTGGACCTCCATGTCGAACTGGTTCTCGAAGAAGTCGAACGACAGGTGGATCTCGTGGCAGAGGTCGTCGAGGGCGCTCGAGACGATCTCCTTGACCTCCTCCGCCTGCCCGTTCGGCTTCCGCTTGAGCGCCTCGGCGGCGTTCGTGTCGAGGTTCATCTTCTTCTGGATGGCGTCGGTGAAGTCGTTCCCGGCGAGGTACACCTCGCGCGTGAAGCAGCTCTCCAGCACCCCGGCGCCGGCGACGTTCTTCTGCCGGACGATGTTGATGTTCGTCTTGTAGGCGCCGATGTCGACGAGCGCGACCACGGTGTTCTCCGGGGGCTTCCCGCTCGCCCGCGCCGACAGCTCGTAGGCGTTCCCGAGGGCGAAGCTGTCGACGTCGATGATGGCGGGGGCGAGCCCGGCGCCCTCGAGCATCCCGATGTGGCTGTCGATGAGGCTCTTCTTCACCGCGACGAGGACGACGCGCATCTCCTTCGCGTCGCCCGCCCCGTCCTCCTCGAGCCGCTGGCAGTCCAGGACGACCTCGTCCACCTCGAACGGGATGTACTTCCCCGCCTCGTACCGGACGGCGTTCTTGAGCTCCTGGTCCCCCATGCGCGGCATGTTGACGTAGCGCACGATGACGCTCCGCCCGCTGACCGCCGTCGCGACGCGGTTCGTGCGGAAGCCGCCGCGCGAGACGATCTGGGAAAGGACCTCGTTCACCTGGGCCGGGTTGGCGATCTCGGCCTGGGCGAAGCCGGTGACCTGGGGGCGCTCGCTCCCCGAGGTCAGCTCCACCGCCTTGACAACCTTGCTCCCGATGTCGAGCCCGATGAGACTTCTCTTGGCCATCATTTCCTCTCGTACAAGGCGTTGGCCGCGTTGTAGCTGTCGATGTCCCCGATGTCGTACCAGGGACCTTCCATGACGAAGCCGTACACGTCGGTCTGCTTGACCAGCCACTGGACGTAGTACCCCGGGGCGTCGGGGGTGAGGCCCTCGTCAAGGTACTGGCGGATCCGCTTGATCTCCTTCTTCGGATAGAAGTAGACGCCGATGGAGATCAGGCTGGTCTTGGGCTTCGGGGGCTTCTCCTCGAAGCTCACGATCCGCCGCTGTTCGTCCAGCTCGACCGCGCTGTACCGGCTGAGGAGCGAGGACCCTTTCAGGTCCTTGAGCGCCACGGCCGGCCCCCTTTCCAGCGCGAATTCCACGAAGTGGCGGAGGTCGAATTCGATCAGGTTGTCTCCGGCAATGACGAGAAGGTCGTCCTTGATCTTCGCCTGGTCGATGACGAACTGGATGTCCCCGATGGCCCCCAGGCGGTTCTCATTGGAGGTCGTGCCGTCATCGATGACCTGGATCGGGACCTTCCGTTTCGGCGAATACCGGGCCTGCCAGTCCCGGTAGCGGTCCGCGAACTTTGAATTCGAGACAATGTAAATCCCGTCGACGGCTTGAATTGGATGGACGCACTCGAGGATCCGATCGAGGATCGGACGCCCACCGACCGGCAGGAGAGGCTTCGGTCGGTCGCGCGTGAGGGGATACAGACGAGTCCCATAGCCGGCACCGAGCAACAGCGCCTTCACTCGGGCACCCTCTCTCCACCCTACCTCAAACCGTGTCGAGTCTACGGGTGTGAGTGGGGTTGGTCAATGGAAAATCCGGTGTACATTTTATTGCCGCACCGGGTTAGGGCGAGGGGGAGGGCGGGGTGTGAGCGGGGCGCGCCGTCCGGCGGAAGGCCCTCGGTCTCGAGGATGCCCGCGCGGGAGAGACACTCGCCGCCTTGCGGCTCCGTCGCATCCACGATCTCGCGCTGTGCCTGAGGTTGCAAGGCGCGCCCCGCCCGTCCCGTTCGACGGCGGACAGCGTCCCGGGGTCATCGCCAGCGGAGGCGATCGAGGACCTCCGGGCGCGCGAGGAGCTTTCGGAGGTCCTCCTCGGCAAACGCGATCGCCCGCTGATCGAAGCCCGCGGCCTGCGCCTCCTCCAGCCGCTTCACGGCGGCCTCGTCCGCGCCGGCGGAGGCCTCCAGGCACGCCAGGAAGTAGCAGGCCACGCCCACGTCGGGACGCGCTTGCAACGCCTTCTCGAGCGCCGCGCGGGCCTCCTCGTCGCGGCCGAGACGGTGGAGCGCCCAGCCCCGCCACGCCGTCGGCGCGGGCTCGTCGCCCGCCGCGAGCGTCGCGTCCGCCTCGCGGAGCGCGGCGTCGAAGTCCTCCTGGATTCCCGCAAGAAGCGACCGTCCGAAGGGAACCGTGGCGTCGTTCCCCGGTGCCTCCTCGAGGCCCTTCCGCATGGCCGCGAGGAGCTCCTCCACCGCGGGGATGCGCGTCGACTGGAGGCGCAGGACGCGCAGCCTCTGGTAGAGCGATGAGAGGAGGTGGGGGGCGTAGTACGCCGACCTCGCCCACGATATCCCGGCCTCGGCGTTCCGCCCCTTCCGCAGGAGCGCCTCCGCCCGCGCAAACCACGCCGGCCCGTACCGCGGATGCTCCGCGATCGCCCGGGCGGCGAACAGGAGAGCCTGGTCGGGCGACTCGGCGGGGGTCGCCAGCGACTGCGCGAGCAACTGGCGTACGTACGGGGGGGCCCTCCTCGGCGCGAGGCGCCACGCGCGATCCGTTTCCTGGGCCGCCTCCTCGAGACGCCCCAGCTTCGAGAGCGCGGCGGCGCGGTGCGAGTGCGGCGCGGGCCACGCCGCGTCGAGCGTGATGGCGCGGTCGAAGGCCTCGATCGCCCCCGGGGCGTCTCCGCATTCGAGCCGCGTCAGTCCCAGCTCATCCTGGACGACCGCGTCGTCCCCAGCCTTCGCCGCCCCCTCGATCAGCGCCAGGGACCTCGGGAGGTCGTTCAGTTCCAGGACGTCGCGGAGGAGGTTCGCCTCCCAGAGGAGCGCCGCGCGCGCCGTCGCGGGTCCGCCGCGGGCCGCGTCGCGCCAGGCCTCGATCGACTTCCTCCACTCGCCCCGCAGCGCGAGGGCCTTCGCCCGCCAGGAGTACGCCTCGCCGCACCACGGATCGACGAGGAGGGCCTCCTCGGCGTGAGCCTCGGCTTCGAAGAGGTTGGAGGTGTCGTCGAGCCCCGGCATCTCCTCGTCGCTGTCCCCGACCCAGTCGTTGAACAGGTAGCAGGCGCGGGCGACCGGGCCGGCGGTGTCGGCGTAGGGGACCTCCAGGGCGTCCGCCCGCTTCCAGGCCTCCGCATCCCCGCCCAGCGCCGTCGCGAGGCCCGCCATCGCGGCGTGGGAGGCGGGGTCGAGCCCGCAGGCCGCCTCGAACGCCTTCGCCGCCCCCGCGACGTCGCCGCGCGCCAGCGCGACGCGCCCCAGGCCGACGTGCGCCTCGGCCGAGCGAGGGTCGCGCGCGAGGGCGGCATCGAAGTCCCGCTCGGCCGCCTCGATGTCCTCCTCCTGCAGGAGCAGCCTCCCGCGCCGAAGCCGCGCGGGGCCCCAATGCGGGAAGCGCTCCACGAGCTCGTCGAGGCGCCTACGACCGCCGTTCCAGGGGACGAGCGCGCGGACCCACCAGCTCCTCGCGTCGCACGGCTCCGACGCCACGGCGCGGTCGGCGTCGGCGAGGGCCGCGACCCGCGAGGAATCGCTCGCGGTCGCGAGACTGGTGCCGAGGAACGCGAGGACCTTCTCGCGGGACGCGGCGACGAGGGCGGGGGAGAATGCGAGGGCGGCGTCGGCCTCCCTCCCCGCGTCGAGGTCGCGCTCCAGCGCGCGCAGGGCCCGGGCGCGCCGCACATGGACCATCGCGCGGACGTGGACTCCCGCCGGGTCGGCGAGCGCCTCCGAGCGCCGCGCGAGCTCGACGAGCGTCCCCTCCGCCTCCCCGGCGCGCGCGCGCAAGACGAGGGTCTCCGCGCGAAGCGCCTCGACGTCGATCCGCTCCGCCTCGGTCGTCGAAAGGCGCTCGGCCTCCGTGAGGAGCCGCGCGGCGTCTTCGGCGTCGCCCTGGTCGAGGCGGACCTCGGCGGCGAGGAGCCAGGCCTCGCGTCGGGAGGGGGCGAGACGGCAGCACTCCACCGCGTCCGCGTGGGCCTCTTGCAGGAGGCCCGCGAGACGCCTCAGGCGCGCCCTGTCGAGGAGGACGTCGGCCGACCCGGGATCGACCGCGAGGGCGGCCGTGAGGTCCTCCTCGGCGAGGCGCCACTCCCCCTGCCTTCGACGGATCTCGGCGCGCGCCCGGAGCGCGGGGGCGCACGCGGGACGATGGGCGAGGAGGTCGTCGATCTGCGAGAGGGCCTGCGCCTGAGCGGACGGATCGCCCGCGCGGGCCAGCGCGGCGATCCGGTCGAGGTCGGCCGCGAGACGCCTCTCGTCGAGCCAGCGGAGCCCGGCCCAGGCCGCGACCCCGAGGGAGAGGAGGACGGCGATCGTCGCGGCGGCCGCGAGCGGGCGGCGTCGGGCCCTCCGCCAGAGCCGCGCGAGAGGGCCGATCGGCCTCGCGCGGAGAGGCTCGCCCGCGAGGTAGCGGCGGCAGTCCTCGGCGACCTCCGAGGCGGAGGCGTAGCGGCGGTGAGGCTCCTTGGCGATGCAGGTCAGGCAGATGGTCTCGGCGTCGCGGTCGACGCGCCGATTCGCGCGGCGAGGAGTCACCGGGTCGCGCCCCTTGACGGCCTCGAGGAGGCTGGCGAGGTCCTTCTCGGCGAAGGGCGGGACGCCGGTGAGGGCGTGGTAGAGGGTGGCGCCGAGGGAGTAGACGTCGGCGCGCGCATCGACGTCGCCGGCGGCGCGGACCTGCTCGGGCGACATGTAGACGGGCGTGCCGAGGAGGTCTCCGCTCTGCGTCAGGCGCGGACCGGCGGCCGCGAGGTCCTTCTCGGGGAGGCGGGCCAGGCCGAAATCGACGAGGACGGCGTCGAGGCCGGGGGACTCGCCCTCGCCGGCGCGGCGGGTCGGGGTCTCCGCCGGGTCCTCGAGGGAGTCGACGCGCCTGAGGAAGACGTTCTGGGGCTTCACGTCGCGGTGGAGGAGTCCGCGCTCGTGCGCATAGGCGAGGGCGAGGGCGACGTGCCGCGCGACCTGGACGGCGTCGCGCGCGGAGAGGAGCCCGGTGCCGATGGCGCGGGAGAGGTCCTGCCCGTGAAGCAGCTCCATCGTGTAGAACGGCCGGCCGCGCGACTCGCCCTCGGCGGGGGCGAGGTGTCCGACGTCGAGGACCTTGACGATGTGGGAGTGATCGAGGGCGGCGGCGGCGCGGGCCTCGCGCTGGAATCGTGCGAGGTCCTCCTCGGAGGCGAAGTCGGCGGCGCGAAGGACCTTCATGGCGACCTCGCGGCCGAGGACGCGGTCGCGCGCGCGGTGGACGACGCCCATCCCTCCGCGCCCCAGCTCGCCCAGGAGCTCGTAGCGAGGGAGGTCCGGCGCCCGCGGGGAGGGTGCCTTGGGCGGCTCGGCGGCGCCTCCCGCGAGGCGGACCACGTCCTCGGGGCGGAGGCTCCCGTCGAGGGCCTTCCTCCGCAGCTCTTCGATGCCGCCCGCGTCCTCCATCGGGGCGAGGATATCGACGCGCGACGAGGCCTGTCAATCGGCGTCCCTTTCCCGCAGAGATGACCAGCTCCGCGCAGGCTTGCGCGCGTGCCTCAAGTACGCGGCCGCCCGCTCTCAAGTAGCCAGCCCCGTGACGCGCCCGAGGGCGCGGACGACGCCGTCGGCGACCTTGGCGAGGAACCCGAGGTCCAGTGTGTCGAGCGTGTCGCTCGGCAGGTGGTAGTGCGGGTTCCGGAAGAACGACGTGTCGGTCAGCATGAGCGCGGGGTACCCCTCGTCCCAGAACGGGGAGTGGTCCGAGAGGCGGAGCTCGGGGAGGATCAGGCCCGCGCCTGGAGCCGAGAGGGTCTGCACGTCGAGCCCCTCCACGAGGCGCATCCCCTCCGCCCAGCGCGCGAGGAAGGGGCGCGAGGCCCAGTCGGCGACGGCCGCGATGAATCGCCCCTCCTTCGGGTAGAACCAGCCCAGGCCGGGCGGATAGTCCTGCGCCGCGGACGTGTAGCCGAGCATCTCGAGCGAGACCATCCCGCCGACGCTCGCGCCGGCGGCCTTCAGGGAGCGCGCGTGCTCGCGGCTCCCCAGGAAGCCGTACTCCTCCAGCGAGTAGGCCGCGAAGACGATGGGCGTGCGCGGGCGGGTCCCCGCGAAGGCGCGCATCACGTGGAGGAGCGCGGCGACGGCGCTCGCGTTGTCGTCGGCGCCCGGCGAAGCGGGCACCGAGTCGTAGTGGGCCCCGACCACGTGCAGGGGGCCATCCTCGCTCCCCTCCAGGCGCGCGAGGAGGTTCGGATAGGGCGCGGCGTCGCCGTCCAGCCGCTGCTCCTCGACGGCGTACCCCATCGAGCGGAGCTCGTCGCGCAGCCGGTCGCGGACGCGCGCGAGAGCCTCGGGCTCGAGCTCGGGCGAGCGCGGAACGCAGAGCCACTCCAGGTCGGACTTCAAGGAGGGCATCGGGTCCGGGCCTCCGAGCGAAGGTGTTCCTGGCCGGCATCCATCCGCGGAGGAACGTCGCCGGCGGGCGACGATGTCAGCTACGACCGCCGGTGTAGCCATTCGCATCCCATTGTGCGTCCAGGCGTTGCAAAACGCATGAGTTTTCGCCCCCGAGGCGCGAGGGTTGCGGAGTTCTACTCGCGTCTCGGTTGTTTTCATTCGGAGGATGCGCCATGACGATGATTCGAACGATGATGTTTGCCCTGGCCCTGGCGGTGATGACGGGCGCGGCGGGCGCGGACACCTTCAAGTTCTCCTGCAACCACTGCGACGCGCGAATCCAGAAGGAAGGGACCGGCAAGGCGATCTGTTGCGACTGCGGCAAGCTGAATGTCCTCGCGACGTGTCGCGGCTGTGACCGGGTGATCGCGTGGAAGGAATACGGCCTCTTCAACTGCCCCGAGTGCGACGCGCAGAACGCGATCGCCTCGTGCATCAAGTGCGACCGCGTCGCGGTGGCGCCGTCCTGGACGGGCTGGTGGACCTGCCCGTACGAGGATTGCCAGGCGGAGACCTACCGATACAACTGCTCGGGCTGCCACGAGCGGATGATGTCGAACAAGGAGGGCCACACCTGCCCGGACTGCGACTAACGCTCGGACACAAGGCCAGGGCCCGCCGACGCAGGTCGGCGGGCCCGCGCCGCTCAGGGGACGCGCTCAACCGTGGGTGCCGCGACCGCCGATGATCCGAGGCGGGAAAAGGAGATGCGCGGCGTGGTCACGGCGGCCTGGAGCTACGACATCCGCAGGGCGGCGGAGGCCGCCTCGGACGCGGGCAACCTGCTCGCGGCGTTCTGCCTGACGATCATCATCCTCGTGATGACGTCGAGCGAGCTCCGGAAGGACCCGCTCTCCACGTTCGTCGTGCGGCCCTTCCTCCTCGCGTTCCTGGGGAACCTCGTCTCGGCGTTCCAGTTCATGATGGTCCTGTCCGACACGACGCTCTCGGCGCGCACGTTCGCGCTCGCGATCCCGCCCGAGGTGATGATGGTGATCTCGGCGGCGCTCATGCTGTTCGGGATCAGCATCGTGATCCAGCGCCACTTCACCGAGCCGCGCGTGGTCCGCCTGACGCTCTACGTCTTCCTGATCGCGGGCCTCTACACGATCGGCGTGGTCGTCCGGGGCCTCTCGGACCTCTCGCACGTCAACGCGGGGATCGCGCTCACCGACAACGCCCTCGGAACGCAGGTCCTCCTGCTCGGGACGGTTCCAGGGCTGCTGTGGGTCTCGTACCGCTGGCTGCGGGCCTGGCGCCTCTCCACGCCCGAGGCGCTCCTCGACCGCCTGATGCGCAACGCCTGCGTCGCGTTCGTCGCCTCGACGCTCCTCTTCGCGGTCGCGATGCAGATGAACCCCGGGGACCGCGTGCCCCAGGCGCTCCTGCCCGTGCTCGCGCTGACCGTGACGATGCTGCAGTGGCTCGTCGTGGCGGTCTGCTTCTGCATCCTGACGCGCTTCCCCGCGCTCTGCCTCGAGCGCCCCCTCGCCGTCGCGGCCCCGCAGCCCCCTTCGCCGCTGTAGGGTTCCGCGCGGGTCCCCGGCGAGATCGCCGCGCTTCCCCCGCCGCGGCCCCTCGCGTAGAATCGCGATCATCGATCGGTGGAGCACGACGATGCCTCGCAACGGAAACGGGAGCAAGAGCGGCAATGGCGGCGGCGGGTCGGTCCCGCGCTGGGTGCGGACCCTCTTCGATCAGCACGAAGCCCGCATGGCCAGCAACGAGGCTCGCATGTCGGACCACGAGGCCCGCATGGCGGCGCATGAGGAGCAGATGACGGAGCTCCGGGCGCTCGTCGCGCAGGCGAGACGCGAGTCGCGGGAGGCCGAGCGAAAGACCGCGGAGAACCGGCGGCAGACCCGCGAGATCATCGCGGAGATCGCCCGCATGGACGCGCAGCGCGCGAAGGACAGCAAGGCGCTGGCGGACACGCTGACGGACGTGCGCGGGCGCGTGGACCGCCTGGAGCGCAAGTAGCCTGACACTCGAGTTGAGTCGACACTATTGGGCCTTGAGCTGCCGCAGGAGCTCGTCCAGCTCGCGGCGCCAGCCGAAGCGGGGCGTGGCCATCCGCTGCGCCTTTTCGAGGTCCGCAATCGCCCCCTGCGTGTCCCCCGAGAGGTGGCGCGCCACGCCGATCATCATCTGGGCGCGCGTGTACTCCGGCTTCGCGCGGAGCGATCCCTGGAAGTCCTCGATGGCGCCGGCGTAGTCCCCCTCGTCCAGCTTCACGCTGCCGCGCGTGAACCAGGGGAAGTCGTCGTCCGGGTCCAGACGGATCGCCTCGTCGAGGTCCGCCTTGCCCTTCTCCACATTCCCCATGCGGAGGTGGCTCATCCCGCGGTTCGCGTACGCCTTGGCCTGCTTGGGCGCGATCAGGATCGCCGCGTCGTAGTCCAGGAGCGACCCCTTCAGGTTCCCCGTCCCGGCGCGCGCGTTGCCGCGCTCCACGAGCGCTTTCCAATCCGTCGGCCTCAGGCGGAGCGCGTTGTCGAAGTCCGCAATCGCCTCCTTGGGCTTCCCCATCTCCCGCCGGGCCTGGCCCCGGTTGTAGTAGAGGTCGGCATGCTCGCCAATCAGGCCCATCGCCTTCTCGTAGGCCGCAATCGCCCCCGGGAGATCGTCGTCCGCCTTGATCAGCCCCAGGCCGTTCCACGCCCAGCCGTCGTTCGGGTCGATCTCAATCGCCCGCTCGAAGTCCGCCCTCGCCCCGGCGCGATCCCCCTGGATGCGCTTCGCCGTCCCGCGATGGCGGAACGCCTGCGAGAACGTCGGATTGAGCTGCAGGGCCGCGTCGCAGTCCGAGATCGCACCCGCAAGGTCGTCCTGAGCCCGGCGGACGTTGGCCCGCTCGCAAAGCTGCCAAGGCGCCCCGGGCTCCAGGCGGATCGCGTCGTCCAGGTCCGCCCTCGCGCCCGCAAGGTCCCCCTTTCCGCTCTTGGCAAGCCCGCGGTTCACGTAGGCCCGGGCGTACCCCGGCGTGATGCGGATCGCCTCGTCGAGCTCTCGGATTGCGCCGTCCCAGTCCTTCTTCTCCATGAGAGGGAGCGCGCGGTTGTTGGCCTGGATCGCTGCGTCGCTGGGCGCCTTCGCCATCTGGCGGAGCATCGGCAGGCGCCAGATCCCCACGCCGACGAGGACCGCGACGGCCGTCACGCCGACGGCCACGCGCATCCTGCGGCCGCCGATGGCGACGGGCCTTGCGGGAGGCGGCGGGACGAGGCTGTCGGGCACCAGCCCCAGGCCGCACGCCGGGCACGCCGTACGGCTCGCGGGCGTCCAGTTCCGGACCTTGTACCCCTTGCCGCACCTCGTGCAGCGCAGCAGCGTCACGCCCCCCGCGGACCCCGCCGGTCCAGGTGAGATCACGTGCCGACCCCCTGTCTACCTCCGGACGGCGGGGCGCGTCGCGCCGTTCGTCGCGTTGTACGGGTCGAGCGGGAACCGCTTCCAGGCCTGCAGGGCGTACCCGGGCGACCGCTGGAGGATCGCGACGTAGCCTCTCGCCGCGGGCCAGGAGCCGAGCCCGATCACCGTCTCGTCCCCCGCTCCGCCGAAGAGCGGGCCGAGCGACGGCCTCGTCTCGCCGACCGCCCCGTTGTACTCCGTCCACGGGACCCGCTTGAGCCCCAGGCTTGCGTACTTCGCCACCGAGTCGTTGAAGTACTGCACGTACCCGCCTCCCTGGGGATAGGCGCCCATCCCGACGCACAGCTCGTCACGCACGTCGTCGTCGATGTTCCCGCACGCCGGCCACGTCTCGCCGTTCGCCGAGTTGTACGACGAGTACCCGAACTGCATCCACGCGCTGAAGGCGACGCTTCCGCTCGTGTACCGCGCGATCCTCCCGCCGCGCGACGGATAGCGCCCGAGCCCGATGAAGACCTCCGCCTTTCCGTCCCCCGTCGCGTCGCCCACCGCGGGCCGCGTCTCCCCGTTCGCCGCGTTGTACTGGCTCCACGAGATCCGCCTCCAGCCGATGAAGGCGTACCCTGTCGAGGCGTCGTCGTAGAGGGCGAAGTAGCCGCCCAGGCTCGTGTACGTGCCGAGGCCGACCACGATCTCGTCCCTCCCGTCGCCGTCGATGTCCCCGCAGGCGGGCCACGTCTCGCCGTTCGCCGCGTTGTAGGCCGAGAACGGGAGCTGGATCCACCTGAGCACCGTGAACCCGCTCCCCTGGTCGTCCACGATCGCGAACCAACCTCCCGAGGAGGAGGTCCTCCCGCGACCGACCACCAGCTCGCACACGCCGTCCCCGTCGAGGTCTCCTGCCGCGGGGCGCGTCTCGCCGCTCGCCGCGTTGTACGTCGCGTCGGCCAGCGTGTAGAGGGGTCGCCACGCGAACCCGGCCGCCTCGTCGGTGCACGCGCCGAGGAGCCCGGCCGCGCCCGCCCCGAGCCCGACGTAGAAGCCCCTCCCGCGGTCGACGACGAACGACCGGATCGCCGACCACGCGCCGGCCAGCCCGCGCGCGTCCACCGCGCGCACCCGCCAGTACCGAAGAACGCTGTCCCCGAGCCACGAAGCGGTCCATTGGGAAGCCGTCAGGCCCGAAGTCGTCGCGATGTTGGGATAGGCGCACGTGCCCTCGTCGTCCACCACGACCTCGTAGGTCACCCCAGCCTCGGCCACGTCCGACCAGTCGAGCGTCGGCGTCGCCGTCAGGACGGTCGCGCCTGCCGCCGGCGACACCAACGTCGGCGCCACGGGAGGGGCCCCGTCCACCGTGAAGCTGAAGGCCGCGCTGTAAGCGGAGGCGTTCCCCGCGCCGTCCACCGCGCGGACGCGCCAGTAGTACACGCCGTCCGCGAAGCCCGACAGGTAAGCGGAAGACGGCCCTCCCGGCGGCGCGAGCGTAATGGGGTCCGTGAACGTCGGCTCCGTGTCGTACTGCGTTTCGTACCTCGGGTAGCCCCCGTCGTCCGCCGCGTCCGTCCAGTCCAGCACGGGGGAGGACGAGTAGACCGTGGCCCCGTTCGCGGGCGAGACAGGCGAAGGCCCCGACGGCGCCATCGTGTCGACCTGGAACGAGCGGGCGCCGCTCCACAGGCCCAGGTTCCCAAAGGAGTCCTGCGCGCGGGCGCGCCAGTAGTAGACGCCGTCGGGCAGCGGCGCCGTCGTCGCGCTGGAGACGCTCGTCGCGCCCGTCCAGGCGATCGTGGTGAAACCCGCGGACGTGGAGACCTGCGCCTCGTACCCGAGGAGGCCATCCGGGTCGGTGGCGTCGCTCCAGTCCAGGCTCATCATCGGGGTCGTGTAGATCCCGCTCCAGGGGCTGACGGCCGTCACCGTGCTCGGGAGGCTGCCCGACCGGGTGAAGCTCCCGACCGCGCTCCAGACGCCGTTCCCCGCGGTGTCGATCGCCGCGACCCTCCAGAAGAACTGCGTCCCCGCGAAGGAGCCGGCCTCAACCTGGGACGCCGTCACGCTCGCGGCCCATGCGACCGGCGAGGCGAAGGAGGACTCCGTGTCGACGTAGATGACGTAGGACTGGACGCCGTTCGCGTCGGTCGAGTCGGTCCAGTCGAACACGGGGTTCCCCACGTTCACGGCCGCGCCGTTCGCGGGCGACACGAGGACGGGCGCCGAGGGCGCCACGTCGTCGACGCGGAAGCTGGCCGTGCTCCAGGCCGAGGTCCACCCCCAGGTGTCCCTGGCCCGGACCCTCCAGTAGTGCCTCCCCGCGCCGAGTGCGGTGGTGTCCACCGCGTAGAGCGTCGTGGCGGAGAACTCGATCGTGCCGGAGAAGTCGGACGTCGACGCGACCTGGACGTCGTAGTTCGTCACGCCCGAGAAGTCGGCCGAGGCGCCCCAGACCAGCCTCGGCATCGCCGTCGTCCAGGCATCGGCGACAGGGGAGGAGAGCGCCGGCGCGACGGGTCCCGACCCGTCCGCGTAGACCTTGCGGACCAGCGACCAGTCGGAGAGGTTCCCGAGGGCGTCCCTCGACCGGACGCGCCAATAGAATCCCCCCTCGGGGAGGGGCCCCGCGGAGGCCTGGCTCGTGGAGACCGTGCCGCTCCACCGGACCGGCGCGTCGAATGTCGAGGTGTCGTCGACCTCCACGTCGTACGACTGGATCCCGTCGGAGTCCACGCAGTCCGCCCAGTCGAGAATCGGCGTGGCCGTCCCGAGCCGCGCTTCGCTGGCCGGGGAGACCAGCCAGGGGACCGCGGTCCGCGTGGAGGCGCCGAAGTAGACGTACGCCCTGCCCTTCTCGGAGTAGGGCTCCCGGTCCCAGCCGGGGGCGCCGACGATCAGGTCGACTCGGCCGTCGCCGTTCGTGTCTCCCGCGCCGGCCACGGAGCGGCCGAAGTACGTCTCCCCCTGGCCCGTCGGCGAGAGGGCCATCGACGGGACGGTCGAGAGGCCGCCGGCGGAGTTCAGGTAGACGTAGACCGCACCGCTGACCGTCCAGGTGTACTGGCCGGTGCTCCGCTGGACGTCGGCGTACGGGGCGGAGACGACCACGTCGCGACGGCCGTCTCCGTTCAGGTCCCCGGGGGAGGCGACCACGCTGCCGAAGTACGCGGCGGCCGGGTCGTCGGGGGACTCGACCACCCACGATGGCGTGGAGGCGAGACCGCCGGCGGATCCGAGGTACAGGTAGGCGCGGCCCGGCCCGGGGGCGGTGCCCGCCAGCGGGGCGCCGATCAGCACGTCGGCGTACCCGTCCTGGTTGATGTCGCCTGCGCCCGCCACGGAGGTCCCGAAACGGGCTTCGGCCTGGTCCGTCGGGTCGGCGGTCCACGCCGCGGTAGTGGAGAGCCCGCTGGACGTGCCGAGGTAGAGGTATGCGCGTCCCTCCCGCTCCGCCTGGGCGTTCAGGTCGGGCGCTCCCACCACCACGTCGAGGAACCCGTCCCCATTGACGTCTCCCGCCGAGGCCACGGACTTTCCGAAGCGGGCGGAGTACTCGGCCGCGGTCACCGACCAGGCCGGGGCGGCGGCGAGGCCCGTGCTCGTGCCGTAGTAGAGGAACGCGGCGCCGCGGACGCTACCGAGGCCATCCGCGCCCACCAGGAGGTCGCCTCGTCCGTCCCGGTTGACGTCTCCGGCCGCGGCCAGCGACTCTCCGAAGCGGGCCATCGACGCGCCCGTGCCGGTCCATGCGGGCGCGGAGCTGGGCCCGCTCGTGCCTCCCAGGTACAGCGTGGCCTGCCCGGCGCCGTTGAACCACGGATCCCCGACCACGACGTCCGAGAAGCCGTCGGCGTTCACGTCGCCCGCTCCGGCGACGCGGCTTCCGAACTCCTCGCCGTTGGTGGTGGGCTTGGGCAGCGTCCACGAGGCCGTCGCGCGCGGCCCGGTCGACGACCCGAGGAAGACGAAGACCCTGTCGAGGCTGCCTCGCGACGAGCCGACGACGATGTCGGCGAATCCGTCCCCGTTGAAGTCTCCTGCTCCCGCGACGGAGGTCCCGAACTCGTTCCACGACTGGTCCATCGGGTCGGCAGTCCAGGACGACGGCGTAATGAGAGGGTCGATCGTGACGGGGTAGACCGCGTCGGCGTCTTCTACTGAGATCAGGATCGTGCCCGGCTCGATCGAGAGTGAAGCGACCAGCCGTCGGCCCTCGGCGTCGCACACGGAGAGGCCCTGGAGTTCGAGGAGGTCTCCCTGCCCGGGGCGGGAGAGGGTGACTCGGGGCTGCCCGTCGAAGTCCCAGGAGCGGACGGAGGCGTCGACGGGGATTCGCACGTCGAGCCTTGGGGGACGGGTGCTGACGTGGATGATGTGCTCGATGCCGTTCGAGCGAGGCTCGAAGACCTCTTGGATGGCGCCGTGGCTGGCGACCCAGCGACCGGCCTCTTCACGCACGTCCACGTCGGCGGCGGGGAGACCCTCGATGACGGCCCAGCCCCATGCGACCGTCCAGCGGCTGTCGGGGGCGCCCCAGCAGATCCCCTCCGGCGCGGCTGCGCCTTCGAGGCCGGCGGAGGTCAGCGACGGGAGGGGAGCCGCAGGCGGTGCGGAGGGGATGCTGGCCGGCAGGTCGACGATGGACGGTGACGGGGCGTCAGAGTGCGCCCTGTTGCGGCCAGGCGCCCTCTCCAGCCGCCAACCGATGGCGAGCAGAGCCAGTCCGACGGCCGCGCACGCGAGAAAACGTCTCATCCGCCAACTCCCGCCCCAGTGCCCTGAAAAAGGTCGCGGATTGTATGGAGTGGGAGTCAGGTGGGCTAACGAAACTTAGTGCGCAAAGTCCGGAATTCTGTCACCTGCGGGGAGGTCAGGGCCGCCGGGCCAGCACGTAGGTGAAGTCGCCCTTCGCCGCCCCCTCGGACCGCCCCTGGCCTCGGAAGAGGCTGAGGATCTTGAGGTCCGCCGCGGCGACGACGCGGCTGAGGTAGGGGGAGGTGTGGCTGTAGCGGCCGCTGGGGTTCAGGCGGAACTCCTCGCCGACGAGGTCCTCCTCCACGGTGAACCCGAACGTCCCTCCAGGGCGGAGCGCGCAGGCGACGGCGGCAAAGACGGTGTCGAGCCTCCCCGCGTAGCAGAACACGTCCGCGGCGAAGATCAAGTCGAAGGACTGCTCGTGCGAGCGCAGGTACTCGCCGATCTCCGCGTTCACCAGTTCGTCGTAGACCTTCTGCTCGCGGGCGCGATCGAGCATGCGGGGCGAGAGGTCCAGCCCGACGAGGCGTCGGGCGAAGGGTCGGAGGTGAGGGCCTCCCCACCCCGTTCCGCAGCCGATGTCGAGCACGTCGAGGAGCGCGGCGGGCGGGGCCATGTCGTGCGAGAGGGCCTCCACGAGGAGGCGGGGGGCGCAGTAGCCGAGCTCGCCGAGCCGCTGCTCGAAGCCGTCGGCGGAGGCGTCGAACTCCCCGCGCAGGTAGGCGTCGCTCGCGCGGTCGGGTGCGTCCTTGCCCGAGATCGCGGCGCCGAGGTGGCTCGCCCAGGGGTTCGAGGGGAACCGTCGTCGCCAGTCGGCGGCGACCCGGGCGACGATCTCGCCTCCGCCGTTCCGCCCGAGCTGGTGGAGGGCCATCCCGAGGCTCCCGTGCGCGTCGGCATGGGACGGGTCGATGGTGAGGACGCGGGTGTAGGCCCCGATCGCCTCCTCGAGCCGCCCCAGCTCATGGAGGGTCGCCCCGAGGTTCATGTGCCCCTGCGCCGAGGCGGGCTCGAGCGCGACGAAGCGCGCGAACGACGCGGAGGCCTCCTCGACGCGGTTCGAGCGCCACAGGGTGATTGCGAGGTCGTCGTGCGCCTCGGCGAGCGACGGGTCGAGCTCCACGGCGTGCTGGTAGGCGGCGATCGCCTCCTCGGAGCGGCCGAGCTGGAAGAGGAGGGCGCCGAGCTGGAAGTGGAGGTCGACGCGGGCGGGGTCGAGCGCGAGGGCGGGCTTGAGTCTCTCGATCGCCTCGTCGAGGCGGCCCGAATCGCGCGCGATGGCGACGAGGGAGAGGTGGAGCTCGATGCGATCGGGGTGGTTCCGTGCGAGGCGGCGGAAGATCCGCTCGGCTTGCTCGAGGCGTCCGCTCCGCGCGGCCTCGAGCGCTCGTTCGACGGCGGCCGGGTCGGGGGCCACGGAGGCGGATCGTGGGTCGCCCAAGGCGGTTCATCCCGAAGGAGGCTGGACAGGTTCGCCCGGCCCCCCCGGATGCGCGTGCATCCTGGATCCTTCCCCCTCCAGCGTCAAGCGTAGACTTGGAGGAGCGCCGCGCATGCCTGTCTTCGGACTGCCCCCCCCGCGTTCCGTGACCCGATGCCCGACTCCCGAGACCCGATGCCCGAGACCCGTT
>CAZYRM010000101.1:0-23094 GCA_964649705.1 uncultured Planctomycetia bacterium | reverse complement strand
CCTGATCGACCAGCTCGGGCACGCGATCGTGATGGACTTCGGCCTCGCGAAGGACTTCGACGCCGAGGTGACGCAGTTGACGCAGGAGAACGTGCTCATGGGCTCGCCGCCGTACATGAGCCCCGAGCAGGCGTCGGGGAAGGGGCAGCTCGTCGACGCGCGGAGCGACGTGTACGCGATCGGCCTCATCCTCTATGAGATGCTCGCGGGGCGCCCGGCCTTCGAGGGGTCGACGTCGTGGGCGGTCCTCGCAAAGGTGATCAACGAGCAGGCCCCGCCGCTGATCGAGCGGACCCCGGGACTGCCTTCGGAGGCGTACAGGATCGTCGAGACGGCGATCGCCAAGGAGCCGGATGAGCGATTCCAGTCTGCGTACGAGATGCAGGAGGCGATACGGGCGTTGAGGAAAGCGGTTGGGTCATAGACGTCCGAATTTTCAAGGCTCAATGACCAATTTTCAGCGAAGGCTCCAACTTGAAAGTTCCAATTCGCAATTTGAACTTCCCCACTTGAGCCTTCGGTGAAAATTGGTCATTGAGTCTTGACCATTGTTCTGTGGCATAATGCCCCACTCGTCTCAGCCGGGCGTGGGGCCGGGCGCCCCGCCCGGAAAATGCGATCGACGCAAGCTCTCGCGGCCCCATCGCATACGTGAGCCGCATGCCCCTCCCTAGACCCTCCGTACCGTGGCAACCATGTTGCGGCACTCCGGTTGCGGCCCAGTGGGGGCCGTGTCGGGCGGGGGTTGATGGAACCGCAAGGGCGCAAGCGGCTGGCGACCTCGGACGTCGTCGTGACCGTGCTGGCGCGGTTCTTCGCCAGACTCCTCCCCTACGTCCTCATCGCGACCATCCTCTTGATCTGTCTGGCCGTGTATGGCGTCGCCTGGTTGATGCAGAACCGCCCTTAGCGCCACCCCGACTCGACTTGACGCTTGCCCGTTCGTTGAAAATTGCTCATTGAGTCTTGGGACTTTTTTTGGAGGTCGTCATGTCCCAGAAGTGGATCATCGCGTTCCTCGCGGTCACCGTCCTGATCGCGTTCTCCGCCGGAGTGGTCCTCGCCGCCGAAGGCGAGGCCGAGATGGAGGTGAAGAAGAAGAGCTGGTTCGACCTCTTCAAGTCCACCGGCCCTGTCGGGATCATGCTCGTGCTCCTCTCGCTCGTGGGCACCGCGCTCCTGATCCAATACATCGTAAACCTGAGCGAATCCAAACTCGGGAACCCCGAGATGCTGGCGGAGGTCGAGGCCCTGCTCGGCGAAGGCAACGTCGATGAGGCCTTCTCGCTCGCCAACACGGACGGCACCTACGCGGGCAAGGTCCTGGCCGGCGCCCTCGTCCGCAACTACGGCGGTTACGAAGAGGTGAAGCGCGGCCTGGACGAGTCCGCCAGCGTGGAGACCTTCCGCGTCAACGCGAAGATGTCGTACCTCTCGCTCGTGGGGAACATCGGACCCCTCCTCGGCCTCCTCGGCACGGTGACGGGCATGATCAGCTCGTTCCAGGTCATCGAGACGCTCAAGGCGCCGACGCCTGGAGACCTCGCGGTCGGCGTGTACGAGTCGCTCGTGAACACGACGATGGGTCTCTTCATCTCGATCACGTTCCTGACGGCGTACTTCTTCCTGAAGAACAAGGTGTCCGACCTCTGCCTCCGCATCAACACGGAGATCGGAGAGATCCTGGCCCGGACCATGGCCCCCGAGGCCCAGGGCAAGTAGGGGCGACGCGGCGCGTCGCCCCTCGCTAAGAGGAGGCACACATGTCAGGCAAAAGGAAGGGGCCGCAGGTCTCAGGGAACCCCAGCCCCAACCTCATCCCGATGATCGACATCATGTTCCTCCTCCTCCTGTTCTTCATGCTGGGCGCCGACATGGGCCAGCGGGAGCTGGAGGAGGTGATCCTCCCTCATGCGAAGAGCGTCAAGGAGGACAAGGGGACGGCCCAGGAGGCGGGGAAGGAACGCCTCACGATCAACGTCTACCACAAGTACAAGAGCGCCGTATTCCACTGCCCCGCGGCGGACCGCGGGTCCGTCTGCCGCGAGGTCAAGCACTGGCTCATCGGGGTCCGCGGAAAGGACTTCACCGACCTCGCGAAGCTCCAGGCGTACCTCGACAAGGACGCCGCGGAGTTCCGCACCGACCCGAAGAACCCCATGATCAGCGAGCGGAAGGTCATGATCCGCGCCGACGCGGTGGCTCCCTACGGGCGGGTGCAGGTCGTCATGAGCACCTGCACCAAGGTGGGGATCTACAAGATCGAGTGCGGCGCGGCGCAGCCCCCCGCGGAGAAGGGGAGCGCCCACTAGCGACGGAGAGCGGCCGTCCCGCGCCAGGGGGCGCGGGACGCACGACCCAGGCCACCTGATGAGGACTCCGACATGTCCGGGCAAACCAACATCGGGGAAGACGGCGGCGACAACCCCGTCGAAATCAACGTCGTCGCGATGGTCGACGTGATCTTCTGCCTCTGCATCTTCTTCATGTGCTCGTTCAAGTTCAAGCAGCTCGAGGGGAAGATCGAGACCTGGATGCCGAAGGACCGCGGTCAGGGGAGCAGCGCCCCGGAAAAGGTCGTTCTGGAGGAAATCCGCGTCATCCTGCGGTGGGACGCGAACTCCAGCTCCACCATCCGCAAGGTCGGAAACCGCGCCCCCGTCGCCACCGACGGCGACCTCATGGCCGTCATCCTCCAGATGACCGCGGACTACAAGAAGGCGGGGAAAACCGACTTCCCCGTCCTCCTCGACTCCGACGACGACGTGCCGTGGAGGGACGTCATCCACGTGATGGACCTCTGCAAGCAGGAGAACATCGAGCGGATCGAGTTCACCGCGCCGTTCGACGTGCCACAGGGTCCGGGGGCGCCTGCGCCGAACTAGTTGCGGGAAGCTGGGTTACACATGGCGGAGAATCCGGAAAATCTGCACGACGCATCGAACCGGTTGCGCAGGCAACCGTTCGATCTGCAGGTACCGTTCTGGGCCACCCCGAGCTTTCGGTGGCTCATCATCTTCGCCGTGATGTTCCTGGGCCTCGTGGTGGTGCTGGTGTTCGATATCGTTCCGAAGATGCAGGGGAAGCTGAAGCGGACGACGCCGCCTCCCACCCCCCTCGACCCCCGGGTCCACGCCATCCGCTTCGACGGCGTCCTGAACACGGTGAAGGACGGGACGCCGATCGACATGGGCGAGCGGGCCTACCAGTACCTCGTCCGCCACCTGGAGTCGACCGACCCCGAGTCCCTCGCCAAGGCCGCCCGCGAGGTGTCCTACGTCCACTTCGGCAATCAGCCGAACGACCTCCGCGGGGAGACGCTCCAGGTCCAGGCGCTCCTGGTGGACAAGTACGCGCTCAGGCTCGACCCGTCCGTCGGGGGCCGCGAGTGGGTCTACCGAGTGATCCTCGCCAACCCCTTCGGGAATGAGGGGTACACGATCGACCTTCTCGACGCGCCGCCTGAAATCGAGCGCAAGGCGCTCGTGCAGGTCGAGGGGATCTTCGTGAAGAACGCGACCTACGAGACGAAGGACGAAGTGAAGACGGTGCCGTTCTTCCTGGGACGGAGGATGACGCTGGTCACGCACCGGACCGCGACCTCGGGCGCCGACATGGAGCCGTGGATCGTCGGGATCGGGTCGGCCGCCGCCGTCCTGTTCGTCCTGTTCTCGATCCGGGTCTACCGGCAGGCGCGCCGGAAGAGCGCATCGAGCTTGCCGGTGACGAAACTTTCGTAGATACTACGGGACCACGGTTTTCGGAGGTAAGCACATGGCGCGGGTACACCCTGACCCCGAGCCCGAAGACGATGGCGGGATGAGCCAGTCGGTCCACGTCGGAAACGACGGCAACGACATCCTCGCCAACGCGCCCTGGTGGCTCATCTCAGCGGGCCTGCACGTCGTGCTCCTGCTGGTCACCACCCTCGTCTACATCGAGAAGTTCCATCAGATCGACGAGGGGGAGGTGATCATCACGGTGCACCCGACGCCGCCCCCGGCGATCGTGGAGCTGGACAAGCCCCGCGACGTCGTCGAGCGGGCGGGGATCCCGAAGGACGACGTCTCGCAGCCGACCGAGGAGCCGGCCATCTTCTTCCCCGAGGCCAAGGAGTCCGACCACAACGAGTCGGCCGACGGCGAGGACACCCACCAGATGAAGGGGCAGTCCACCGAGTTCCTCGGCTCCACCTGGGGAGACGGCGGTGGGATCCGCGGCCGCGGCGGCAAGGGCCCCGGCGTCTACGACAGCATGGGCGTCGGCGGCGGCGGCGGCGGCGGCGGGCGGTACGGCGGCCGGTTCGGCGGCAAGGAGAACCTCGTGGCCCGCGGCGGCGGAACGAAGGCCAGCGAGAGCGCGGTCCTCTGCGCCCTCAAGTGGCTCGCGCGCCACCAGTGCCCGGACGGGAGCTGGAAGGCGCTCGCGTTCCCCGACCAGTGCACCGGTTCCAAGTGCGCCCACCCCGGGTACAACGACTACGACACGGGCGTCACGGGCCTGTCGCTGCTCGCCTTCCTCGGCGCGGGATACACCCACCTGTCGCGCGAGGAGGTGACGGACAAGGTCACCGGCAAGACGATCAAGCTCGGCGAGGTCGTGAAGAAGGCGATCCGCTGGCTCGTGAACAACCAGGACGCCGACGGCTGCATCGGCGCCAAGGTCTCCAAGATGATGTACAACCAGTCGATCTGCGCCCTCGCGCTCTCCGAGGCGTACGGGATGACCGAGTCGCAGATCCTGAAGGAGCCTGCGCAGAAGGCGATCGACTACCTGCAGCAGGCGAAGAACCCCTACAAGGCCTGGCGCTACACCTCGAAGTGCGGCGAGAACGACTCGTCCGTCACGGGGTGGTGCGTGATGGCGCTAAAGTCGGCCGAGCTGTCGGGCCTGAACGTGGGGCACTCGGCGATGGTCGAGGCGAAGCAGTGGACCGACGAGGTCACGGACAAGAACTACGGGAAGGTCGGCTATCAGAGCCTGGAGGACGCGGGCGTGAAGGTCGTCGTTCCGGGGAAGAACGAGGACTACACGGCGCACGAGGCCCTGGCGTCGGTCGGGATGGTCATCCGGATCTTCGTGGACCACGACCGCAAGGACCCGATCCTCGACATGAGCGCGAAGCTCCTGGCGAACGACCTGCCGGTGTGGGACCAGGCGAAGAAGACGAACGACTACTACTATTGGTACTACGGGACGCTGGCCCTGTTCCAGTTCGACGGCCCCGACAGCGGCGGGTCGCAGAAGTACTGGAAGAGCTGGAACCAGGCGGTCATCAACGCGCTCGTGAAGAACCAGAAGACCAAGGACACGGGGTGCGCGGACGGGTCGTGGGACGCCGACGACCGCTGGGGCTTCGAGGGCGGACGCGTGTATGCGGTCGCCATCAACGCCCTGACGATGGAGGTGTACTACCGGTACGCGAACGCCTTCGGCGTCGGCGGCAAGAAGCAGCCGCCGGCCGGCGCGAAGGAAAAGGACAAAGAGAAGGAAAAAGAAAAGGGCGACGAATAGACGACGAGACCGCGCCCCGGGGCACCCGCCCCGGGGCGCGCGTGCTTCCCGCCCCACGCCTCCCGCTCGGCTCGGTCCCACAGGTCGCACCCCCAACTCATCGGAGATCGATCCATGGTGCGCCGACTCCTCCTCTCCCTCTGCATCCTCTCCGGCCCCCTCGCCTTCGCGGGCGATGACGTCGACTTCGCCAACGCCCTCGCGCAGAGGTCGTACTTCGACCTCGCGCTCGAGGTCTGCGACAAGATCAAGGCCGACCCCAGCGCCTCGGCGGGGGAGAAGGCCGCCATTCCCTTCATCATGGCGCAGATCAAGCTCAACCAGGCCGAGCAGTCGGGAAAGGCCGAGGACGCGAAGAAGCTCATCGACGAGGGGGTCACCCTCCTCGACGGCTTCCTCTCCGGGGCCGGCGGCAAGGGGGAGCACGCGAACGACGCCCGCGTCCTGATGGGCAGCATGAAGATCCGCCTCGCGCAGATGCTGAACACGGAGATGCAGAACGAGCCCGACCCGGTGAAGAAGTCGGCGCTCCAGTCCGAGATCGGGAAGCTGTACCAGGACGTGGAGAACGAGTACCGCAGCCGCGTGAAGCAGCTCGCGTCGAAGTCCGACCTGACCGACGAGGAGGCGAATGCCTACATGGACGCGCGGCTCGAGCTGCCGCGGACCCTCCTCGACCACGCCCGCTACGGCGGCATGGAGGACGACGCGAAGAAGAGGCTGCTCCAGGAAGCGATCGGGATGCTGGACGAGTTCAACTTCGACTACGGCGACCGCCCGATGGCCTACGAGGGGTACCGGATCCAGGGGGAGTGCAACTTCGAGCTGGGGGACAACGAGAAAGCCGAGCAGTTGCTGCTGGGGGCCATCGAGTTGCACCAGAGGCTGGTCGATGCGGGGATCGAGCCGAGCGAGTACCACTGGGGCATCATCCGCGGCGGGTACATCTCGCTCGCGAAGATGTACATGAAGATCGCCCGGACGCGCGAGGCCGCGGCCCGGATCGACGAGTACCTCGCGAAGGACACGAAGCTCAAGGGGACCGACCCCTACTACTACATGAAGCTCCTGAAGGGCGACGCCCTCTTCCAGGGGAACGAGCGCGACAAGGCCATCGCCGTCGCCAAGTCGATCATCAGCGAGGCGGGCGAAAATTCCGCGTGGGGCGGGAGGGCCAAGGACAAGATCGCCAGCTGGTTCTCCGCGCCCGCCGCGCTGGGCGTGAAGATCTCCGCGGCCGACCTGATGACGACGCTCGACTCCTACATGGAGCGCGGGAAGTACTTCGAGGCCCTCCAGGCCGCGCGCGCCTGCATCGAGGCATGCGGCACGCCCGAGGAGCGGGAGAAGCTCCTCGTCAGCGCCTGGTTCAAGAAGGGCCAGTGCCTCCAGGAGCAGAAGCGGAACTACGAGGCCGCCTTCGCCTATGAGACGGTCGTCGACCTGGAGGCCTCCAATCCGAAGAGCTCGCTCGGCCCGAAGGCCTGCTTCAAGGCGCTCGCCTGCTACGCCCAGGAGTTCGACGCGTGGGGGAACCCGTCCGACGAGAAGCGCAAGGACGAGTTCATGAACCGCCTCCTGTCGACCTGGGGGGACGCGAAGGAGGGGAAGAACCTCAAGATCATCCAGGCGGACAAGCTGCGCAACGCCGGCGACCTGGAGGGGGCCGCGAAGGTCTACCTCGACGTGCCGAAGGACGCGGAGGCCTTCGAGTTCGCGCTCGTGCAGGCCGGCGTCTGCTACTACACCGACGCCGCGCGGAAGTGGGGGAAGTCGAAAAAGGAGGCCTCGGACAAGAGCGCCGCGGCCGCCGAGATGAAGACGGCCGAGGACTGCCTCAAGAGTTTCCTCGCGCGGCTGACCGACCCCACCGTCGAACCGCCCGAGGAGGAGAACGACCGGGCGCTTCGCGAGAACCTGAAGTTCGGTGCGCAGGAGCAGCTCGCGCGCATCTACAGCCATGACACGGTCGGGAAGGCGCAGGAGTGCCTCGACCTCGTCGACGAGATCGCCAAGGAGATCCCCGCCGGCGACGACCGCCTCGCGAAGCTCTTTCAGCTCAAGGTCGGCGCCTACCTCGCGCTCGACAAGCTCGACGACGCCGTCTCGGTCCTCGAGGAGATGTTCTCGAGCTACCCCGACGGCGCCCCGATCGCCACGGCGTCGAAATCGGTCGCCATCCGCCTCGACGAGCTGACCATCAAGATGATGAAGGAGAACGGGGACGAGAAGCAGATCGTCTCCAACCTGAAGAAGGTCTCGAAGTACTACATGAAGTGGCTCTCGGAGGGCCTCTCCGTCGGCCTCCGGATCACGCTCCAGGACGTGGTCGCCGTCGCGCAGATGCTGTACATGGTCGCGAAGCGCGCGAACGGCCTCGACGAGAAGGTCTCCAGCTTCCTCGACCTCCAGGACAAGACGATCAAGGAGCGGTCGTACTGGGAGGACGCGGCGATGGTGCACGAGATGCTCGTCTCGGGCCGCGCCGGGACCGTGTCCGCCAAGGACCGCCTCGACCTCGTGATCCGGCTGGCGCGGTGCCACAGCTTCGTCGCCGACTCGCCCCAGGCCTGGGAGAAGGCGAAGAACGCCTACAACGAGATCGTGAAGTCGTACAAGCTGGTCGACGCCCAGTCGAACCTCGACTACAACGTCCTCAAGGAGAAGCCCGCGCTCCTCGGCGTCTACCTGGAGCTGGGCGCCGTCTACCTCGAGCTCGGCATCTCCGGGCAGAAGTTCCAGTACGACAACGCCATCACCGCCTACAACAACGTCCTCAAGGTCACGCAGGCCGGGTCGGAGCCCTGGTGGATCGCGAAGTACATGGCCCTCTACGCGCTGTACCGCCGCGGCGGCGCGACCGACGCGCAGAACGCGCGGATCGGCGTCGACAACCTGCAGCGGAACTACCCCGAATACGACGAGGACAAGTACGGCATGAAGGCCAAGTTCAAGGAGCTCGACCGGAAGCTCCCCAAATAGGTCGAGCCGCACCCCTTCCCCTTCCCCTTCCCATTCCCAGCGTTCTCGAACACGCTGGGAATGGGAAGGGGAACGGGAAGGGGAAGGAAACCGTGCCCTTGAACGGCCTTGCCACGCAGGGTAGCATCGGGGGGGTGGCATTGCCTCACCGACGGTAACCCGCGATGGATGCTAGAGTTGGACCCCAGGACCGCGGCGGACGCCTCGTTCCCCGACTCTATCTCCTCCTGGTCGCGATCTTCCTCCCGACGCTGGCCGCCTACTACTTCTACAACAAGCGGGTCATGGAGACTCTCCAGGAGCGGGAGGTCGACGACACGATCCACAAGGCCGCCTTTCAGGTGGAAGGCCTCCTCGGCGGGTTCGACCTCGCCTGGCTCGTGAAGGAGAACATCTTCGTCCCGCCCGAGGAGGTCGCGAGGAAGAAGGCGGACCGCGAGAGGCTGGAGGGGGAGCTCAAGCGGGTCGTCACCGAGACGATGGGTCTCGAGGGGGCGGCCGTCTTCGCCGCCGAGGGGGACCGCGGGCTGACCGGGATCGCGCGAGCTGGAGCCGGGCAGGAACGGCCCTCCTTCGAGGACGTCGAGGCCGTGTACGTCCAGGGACGGACGCTCAGGAACGACACGATGCGCGGCGGCGAGAGGATCCTCGCCGTCTCGATCCCCGTCACGCGCTGGAACGCCGCCGAGAAGCGGGAGGACTCGATCGGCGCCATCCACCTCGACGTCTCCCCCGCGAACATCGGCCTGCGCTTCCCCGACTGGCAGAGGGGGCTCCTGCTCGGAGCGCTCGGCACGATGCTCCTCCTCGGGCTCGGCGTCGCCGTCTTCGTCCACACGGCTGTCCGGAGGCCCGCGTTGGAGCTGGTCGACGCGATGCAGCGGGCCTCGGAGGGGAACCTCTCCGCGCTCGTCGAGCCGAGGACCGGCGAGATGGGGTGGCTCGCCGGGGCGTACAACCAGATGATGCGCCGCCTGAAGCACAGCATGGACGAGAACGGGCGGCTCCTGACGCAGATCCAGGGGTTCAACGAGGAGCTGAAACGCAAGGTGGCCTCCGCGACCCATGAGCTGGAGCAGCGGAACACGGAGCTGGCCGAGGTGAACGAGAAGCTCTTCCTCGTCCAGCGCCAGATGACGACCCTCGAGAAGCTCGCGACGCTCGGGCAGCTCGCCACGACGATCGCCCACGAGCTCGGGACGCCGCTGAACGCGATCTCCGGCCACCTCCAGCTCCTCGGCGAGGAGGAGGTCGGCGCGAGGGCGCGGGAGCGCCTCAAGGTGATCGACGCCCAGGTCGACCGCCTCATCGGCATCGTGCGCGACGTCCTCAAGAGCATGCGCGTCCCGGAGCCGCGCCTGGAGCCGACCGACCTGAACGGCGTGATCGAGGAGGTCCTGGCCCTCGTCGCGCCCGTCGTCGAGAAGCGGGGCATCCGGGTCAGCCTGCGCCTGGCCGCCGACCTCCCACGGATCCCCGGCGATTCGGACCAGATCGAGCAGGTCCTCATGAACCTCCTCACGAACTCGATGGACGCGATGGCGAGCGGAGGCACCCTCTCCGTCGCGACCGCGTTCGTCCCGTCCGCCGAGGCCGCGAGGCTCTCGCGGGAGTCCGACTCGCCGCTCCCGGAGGGCAGCTACCTCAGGGTCGACGTCTCGGACACGGGGATCGGCATGGACGAGGAGACGGCGAGGAACGCATTCGAGCCGTTCTTCTCGACGAAGGCCGGCGAGGGGCGCCTGGGGCTCGGCCTGGCGATCTGCCGCCAGATCGTCAAGGGCCACCACGGCGAGGTGTCGATCCGGACCGAGGCCGGGAAGGGCACGACGTTCTCCCTGTTCCTCCCGGTCGAGCGCGACCGGGTGATGGTGGGCTAGCGAATGAAGCGAACCGGCAGGGTCCTGCTCGTCGAGGACGACCGCGAGAACTGCCTCATGCTGAAGGAGGTCCTCACGAAGTGGAACCACTCCGTGACGGACGTCTGCAGCGGGGAGGACGCGGTCGCGCGCGCGGAGAAGGAGCCGTTCGACGTCGTCCTCACGGACATCCGCATGGGGCGCGTGGACGGCCTGGCGGTCCTCAGGGCCTTCCGGAGGCTGCAGCCCGATGCGCCGGTGATCGTCATGACGGGGTTTGGATCGATCGACACGGCCGTCTCCGCGATGAACGCGGGGGCGTTCGACTACATCTCGAAGCCGTTCAAGTTCGACGAGATCCGCCTGACGCTCGAGCGTGCGTTGGAGCAGCGGGAGTCGAAGGGGGCCGTGGCGGAGTCCCCGGAGAAGGACGAGGGGCTCGTGACGCTCCTCGGCCACTCCAGGGCGATGGCGGAGATCTACAAGACGATCGCGCAGGTCGCGAAAGGGCGGAGCACGGTCCTCATCCAGGGCGAGAGCGGCACGGGGAAGGAGCTCGTCGCCCGGGCGATCCACCGTCACAGCGACCGCTCCGAGCGCCCGTTCGTCGCGATCAACTGCGCGGCGCTGCCGGACACGCTCCTCGAGAGCGAGCTGTTCGGCTACGCGAAGGGCGCGCACAGCACGGCGATGGCGGACAAGCCGGGGCTGTTCGAGGCGGCGAGCGGGGGGACGCTCTTCCTCGACGAGGTGGGGGACACGAGCCTGTCGCTCCAGGCGAAGCTCTTGCGCGCGATCGAGGAGAGCGAGACGAGGCGGCTGGGGGACATGCGGACGATCCGGACCGACGTGCGCGTGCTCGCCTCGACGAACAAGGACATCTCGTCGATGGCGCGGGACGGGAAGTTCCGCGGCGACCTCTACTACCGCCTGAATGTCGTCACGATCGTCCTCCCGCCGCTCCGCGACCGCAGGGAGGACATCCCCGCGCTCGTGGGGCACTTCCTGGCGAAGTACAACGCGATCTTCCACAAGAACGTCGCGTCGGCCTCGGCCGCCGTGCTCGCCTGCTTCCAGAAGTTCCCGTGGATGGGAAACGTCCGGGAGCTGGAGAACGTCGTGGAGCGCGCGGTGATCCTGAACACGAAGTCGACGATCGAGATGGAAGACCTGCCTGAGTCGATCCGCTCCCCCCAGGCGCGCGAGGGCGTGATGTCGCTCGCGGACATGGAGAGGAAGCACATCGAGCAGGTCCTCACGACCACAAAGGGGAACATGAAGGCCGCGGCCGAGCTGCTCGGGATCGACCGCAAAACGCTCTATCGGAAATGCTCGGAATACGGCATTGAGGTCGTCCGGGAGTGAGGCACGGTCAACGTGTAGGGGCGACCCGCGGGGTCGCCCGAGGCCGCAGCCCTGAACCAGCCGGGAATAATCTGGCCTCCGGGCTCGCATCGGTGTAAAAGTCGCGTTCGGCACGAGATCGGGGAAACGCCACAATGATGCCTCCGAGGAAGGACCCCTCGAAGCGGCCCGGGTCCAAGGGACCGGCCGGTCCGGGGGCGCCCTCTGGGCCGGGCGGCCCGCCGCGTCCGCCGAGCAAGGCGCCGGCGCCCTCCGGGAAGCCCGTCTCCAAGCCGGTCGCGAAGACCGGCACGCCTCCCCCCGCGCCCGCGGGGAAGACCTCCAAGCCGGTGATGAAGCACGGCGGCTCCGCGGGACCGCTCCGCCGCTCCGCCCCTCCCTCGCACAGTCCCGGGAAGAACCCCAAGGTCAAGCTGATCGCCGTCGGCGCCGCCGTCGGCCTCGTCGTGATAATCGGGGCCCTGTACGCCGTCAAGTCGAGCCAGAGGAACCCCGAGGCGGTGAAGAAGGAGCTCCGGGACAAGCTCGCAGAGATCGACAAGCTCGGAATGGACCAGATCATCAAGAAGCACGAGGAGCTCAAGAAGCTCCTGCAGGAGCCGAGCTACAAGGAGGGGGACTGCATCTCCGTCTTCAAGCTGCTGGAGAAGGCCGAGGAGGACGCCCGCCCGCTCGCCAAGCGTCAGCAGGAGGCCGACGATAAGGTTCCGCCGTTCCTCCAGAAGTATGAAGCGGCGAAGGGCAGCCTCGACCAGTCTAAGGCGCAGTCGCTCCTGGAAGAGGCCAGCTCGCTGTTCCAGGACTACAGCCCCACGACGCACGGCCCGAAGCTCGATGAGTCCCGGAAGTTCCTCCTGGAGTGGCTCGAGACGCACTCGGCCGCGACCGGCGGCGCCGCGGCGGACGTCCAGCTCCTGAAGGCGAACGCGGACCGGGCGGCCAACGATGGGGACTTCATTCGGGCCTACAAGCTGATCGACGACTTTGTGACGAAATACCCGCAGGAGTCCGCGGAGGGTGCGGTGAAGCGCTCGCTCGATGCGATCCGCGAAAGTCTCGCCCGGAAGCTGCACGGATTTATCGAGGAAACCCTCAGGGACGCCAAGGACATGAACGACCGGGGCCAGACGGAAGAGGCCTTGGCGAAGCTCAAGCAGGCCATGGACAAGACCCAGGGGCTCGAGGGCTTCTCGGAGCTCGAGGGGGCCTGGAAGGGCATGGGTGGCAAGTAGGGGGACCACGGAAAGGCGACAGCGATGATCGGACGGATTGCATTGGCGCTGGCCCTGGCGGCAGGGCTCTCCTTCGCGGCGGACGACATCGTCCGCCCGAAGAGCGGACCCGAGCTCAAGGGGAAGATCACGCGGCTTGAGATCGACGGCCTGACCGTCGAGGCGGGCGGGGCGACGAAGACGCTCCGCGCCGAGGAGGTCGCGGGCTTCACGCTGGGCGACATCCCCCCGAAGCAGCGCGAGGCGGAGACCGCGATGAACGGCCGCAACTTCGAGGAGGCCGTCAAGTCGTACACGACGGCGCTTGGGGAGCTCAAGCCGGGCCGAGGGGTGGACCTGCACAGGCAGTTCGTCTACCAGGGCCTCGTCCGCGCGTTGAAGGCGAAGAACGAGCCCGACGCCGCGATCGATAGCGTCATGAAGTTCCTGAAGGACTGCCCCAAGGCGTGGAACTACGTCGAGACCGCGCGCGAGGGGATCGACCTCGCGATGCAGAAGTCGAGCGACGCGAAGGCCAAGGAGATCATCAACGCGATGCGGGCCGCGGCCGACCCGATGAAGGGGTTCGGGGCGATCGAGGCCGCGAGGCTGCAGATGGCGAGCAAGGACTTCGGCGGCGCGCAGTCGACCTTGAGCGCGATCGCGAACAACAACAACCAGCCGTACGCCACGGACGCCAAGGTCTGGCTCATCCGCGCGTTGCGCGGGAAGAAGGACACGGCAAGCCTCGATCCGCTCTGCAAGGGGATCCTCGGGCAGAAGGGCGCCCCCGCGGCGCTCCTCCAGGCCGCCTGCTCCGGGCTCGGAGACGCCCTCCTGGAGAAGGCGAAGGGCGGCGACAAGGAGGCGATCCACGGCGCGATCCTCTCCTACGCCCAGGCGATCTCGATCGGCCCGCCCCCGAAGGACTCCGCGCCCGACGACTACGCGAGCGCCCTCCTCAACATCGCGAGGTGCTACACGCTCGCCGGGAAGGACGGGGGGAAGGAGGACGCGGCGAGAACCAAGGCGACGGGGTACTACGTCGAGGTGATGCGCCAGTTCCAGGGCACCGAGTGGGCGGCCGTGGCCGAGAAGGAGTACGACGCCCTCAAGCCGGCCGGCGGCGCCACCGACGGGGAGCCGAAGTAGTGAGCGACGAGACCACTCCTGACGCGAAGGAAGAGGCCCAGGCGCCCGCGACGAAGCGCCCCGGCTCGAAACGGCTCTCCACGACCGGGGGGATTGCGAAGGGTCCCTCGGAGGACGAGCAGCGCCGCTTCCGGAAGAAGCTCCTCATCGGGATCATCGTCGCGATCGGCGTCCTCGGCTTGGCGAACGTCTTCGTCTTCTTCATCCTGCCGAGCCTCAGGGGGAAGGGCGGAGCGAAGATCGACGTCGCCGCCGAGTGGCAGGCCGCCTTCGACTCGGCCAAGGAGGCCCGCCAGAAGATCGGCAAGATCGAGGAGAAGGTCTGGATCGCGGGCGAGACGCTCGCCGCATCCGACTACAAGGCCGTCCGGGACCATCAGGACACCTTGGCCGACGCCTCGGAGAAGATCACCGCCCTCATCGAGCTCGTCCGTGAGAAGCACGGGGAGGACAACAAGGAGGTGAGGGACATGGTCCAGCACCTCTACCAGATCAAGCTCTGGGTGCTGGACGCCTGGGACCTGGTCGACTCCGAGGGCAAGGACGGCGTCGACGCCGGGTTCTTCATCCCGATGAACCAGGCGATCTCCCGCTGGCAGAAGGCCAAGGAGGAGTTCGAGGGGATCCTCGCGAAGAAGACCGACCTGCTGGCCGACCCCGAGCAGAAGAAGGCGACCCGCGAGCGCCTGAACGTCATCTCGAAGACCATCTCCGAGGTGATGGAGAAGCTCTCCGCGCTCGACGACTACGTCCGCGCCGAGCTGGTGAACGACGGCCTCTCCGCGAAGGAGGTCCCCGAGCTGGGGCCCATGCGCCAGGAGTCCACGCTCGCAGGCCAGCTCTTCCGGACGGTCAAGGAGACCAAGTCCGAGTTCGGCGAGTAGCCCGCCTACCTGACCTCGGCGAACGGGGCCAGGGCGAAGCTCAGCGCGAACACCGCGAGGGCGAGGACCGCCACCCCCAGGCTCTGCCACTTCAACGGCCTCACCTCGTCGAGCGACCCGGGGTGCCCGCGGAGCGTCAAGATCAGGCCGATGAAGGACAACATGGTCCACCCCGGCCAGAAGGCGCACCCCAGGATGAAGAGCACGCCCAGTACGACGTATGAGCAGGCGCGGTGTCCCGGTCCGCCCAGGAGGGCCCGCGCGATCTGGCCTCCGTCGAGCTGGCCGACCGGCATGAGATTGAGCATCGTCGTGAAGAGCCCGATGAACCCGGCGAACCCCACCGGGTGGATCGTCGCGGTCGTCAGCCCGGACGGCGCGCCCAGGAGTCGGTAGAGGAGGGGCTCGCCCAGGGCGAATACGCGCGACCCCGGAGCGGCGGCGACGCCGAGGACCGGGGAGAGCGACAGCCCGTACCAGAGCACGGGGATCGAGAGGAGGAACCCGGCGAACGGCCCGGCGGCCGCGAGGAGGATCGCCGCGTCGCGGTTCGGCGCGGGGGTCCGGAGCGAGATCATCGCACCGAAGGTCCCCACCGGCGGGGGGCCCGGGAGGAAGTAGGGCAGGCTCGCCTCGGTCCCGGTCTTCCTCGCCACGACGAAGTGCCCCATCTCGTGCCCGCCGAGGATGAGGAAGAGGGCGGCGGCGTAGGCGGCCGCCACGCCGACGGCGCTGGAGGCCTGCCCGGCGCTGACCATGCGCAGCCCGCTGTCGTACCCGACCCAGAGCGTCGTGGCGAGCGTCAGCGAGAAGAGGAGCACGTGCCGCGGGAGGAGCATCGGCTTCCTTCGCGGGCGCGGGACGACCTGGCACAGGCGCGCCGTCCCGAACGGCCTGAGGAACGGCAGGAACCCGATCGCCTCGAACTCGTCCTTCAGCCGCTCGAACGGCGTCGGGGTCTCCCGGTAGAGGAATGCGAGTGCGAAGTCGGTGTCGGTCACCTCGACCGGGCCGAAGTGCCTCCGGATCGCCGCGAACGCGCGCAGGACGTCGGGGTGTGCGATCGGTTCGACCCGCACCGGCCCCCGGCATCGGGAGCAGCCCCACCGGTCGAGCGACTCGACGAGGACGTCGAGCTTGCAGATTGGGCAGGAGAGGCGGAAGACGTCGGGCAGGGGGGAGGGGTCGGACATTCTGTTTCCGGAGGGTGGCGAGTCGGGTAGAATTCTTCGTCTCGGCTCGTGGGCCCAGCAGGGGTCGAACCTGCATCCTGCGGATTATGAGTCCGCTGCTCTGACCATTGAGCTATGGGCCCAAAGTCTTATTGCGTGCCAGTATACAGCGTCTTCTCTGGAACGAACACGCCTTTCCGGACGCCATGAGTACTCCCATGAGTATTCACGGACGCCGATGTTGACGGATCCGGCGCCGCTTTCCCCAGGCGGAACTCCTCCTCGGGGGAGCCCGTCCGACTGCCGCGAGACCGGGGATCGGCGAGGCGCCGCCCGCCGCCGGCGCCGGACGATGATCGCCCGCACGAGGTGCGCCGGCTGCCGGTCTCGCCCGGCGTGCTCCCCGCCTCAGATGCGGCGGATGAGGGCCTCCCTGACCTCCGCGGCGGCTGCCTTGGGATCGTACTTCACGTCCTGCCGGAGGAGGGGTCTGATGTCGTCCCCGAAGACCCCGGAGGAGAGCTTTTCGTCGAGGTTTCCCTCGAACTCCAGCGAGCTCACCCTGCTGCCCTCGCGATCCATGTAGACGTGGAACGCCTCCACGACCTTGCCCGGACTGACGCCACCAGTTCGGAGGCCGAGATGGAGGTCGAACAAATCCCGCCCCTTCTTCCTCTGGTACAGGGCGCGCAACTTCGTGGCGAGAAGCTCGTCGAGCGTGTAGGTGCCGACCTCCGCCTTCCCGTCGAACCACGGCGACGCCACACTGAATGGAAGCGTGACGGCCCCGAACACGGTGAAGTGCTCGCGCGAGTTGATCTCCACCTTGAGGCGCAGCGGCGCGATCGGCGGGATCTCCGACTCGAACCGGTATTGCAGGATCACGTTCTTGCTCTTCCTTTCGCGGTGCGGCTTGCCGAGAAACGGATCGAGGCGGGACCGCAGCGCGTCGATGACGTCGCCGATCGGCCCCTCCTTGGCCTGCACGAGGTCGATGTCCTACGAGTAGCGCGCGGCGGGGGCCATGCACAGCTTGTGCAGGGCCGTGCCGCCGCGAAGGAGCAGCGTGCCGGCGAGCGCCGGCTCCTGGAAGATCTCCACCAGGGCCCGCGAGAGGACGAGATCCTGCTCGACCTGGGCTTCCTGCGGCCACGGGGCGAAGTTGCGCCACTCGGTGATGGCGGCCTGCGGAGTCATGCCTCGGCCTCGATCTGCTTGTTCACGAGCAAGCTCCACTTCCTGCTCACGGGGGCCCCCTCGGCGGGGACCGACGGATTGAGGCGGCGAAGATGCGGTCCTTTGCCCCCGACCCACTTCGCGATTCCCTGCGTCAGTCCGCGATGTGCGACGTGGTCGAGGATGTAGCCCAGGCGCTGCGCGACGAGCACGTCTCCGTGGCTGCTGACCGTGTCGCGAAGCCGGATCGGGTCGAGCTTCTCCGCAAGCTCCGAGAGGACCGTGGACACGTTCTCGAGGCCGCCGCCCGCCTTCCGGTAGCGCACCAGGTCCCATGCCGTGGTCTCGGGGCTGGAAACCCGCATCATCCCGGTGGGTGTTCTTACCTCGATCAGGCGCGCCTTTTCGAACGGTCCCTTCCCGAAGAAGTGGATCCGCACGTTCCCGGAGACGATTGGGCGCAGGCGCCGTGCGGGGATCACGACCTGGAACTCCTGCGGCTGGTGGTGCGCCGCGCCGTGCATCTGCGCGGCGGACAGAAGGCCGACGTAGTACGGGCGCTTGAGGTACTGCATGAGCTCGCGGATGAACCACTCGGGGGGAAGCGTGCCCGCCGGCCGGTGCTGCGGATCCACGATGACGTAGAATCCCGCGTGGGGCATGCAGAGCCAGCCCTGTTGGGCAAGGCGACGGAGGGCCATGTATGTCGCCGCAGGGGCCGAGCCCAGGCGAGACTCGGCTTCTGCCCGGGTCAACGTGTACCGGCCGTGGCTGAGGAGTTCCTCGGCGAGGGACCCGGCGGAGATCACGCGGCGCCATTTCATGTTGGTGGCGAATTCTAACGAATGTCTTTAGAAATTGCCACCGTCTGATTCCCCGGTCGACCAAAGGGCCCGCGGGTGCCATGTGGCGGCCCGATCGGAGGAAGTCCCACGTGGGCGGGACGACGAGGAAGCGGCCTCCCGTCGCATCCCGGGAATTCGTGTGGGCAGCGCGCTGGGGGATTCGGTGTTGTGAAATGAAGAAGCCTCTTGCACAACCTGCGCCGCCTGGGTAGCATCCGCGCCCGTCACGCCGGAGGATCGTCATGCCGTACGTCCGGAAACACGGGAACCAGCTCGCCATCGTCCACGGCGGGCGGGAGGAGGGCACGGGGAAGGTGCAGCAGCAGGTCCTGTTCAGGATCTGCTCCAAGCCCGAGGCCCTCGCGATCCTCGGCCGGGGCCCCGAAGGCGCGGATCTCCGATTCCGCAGCCTCATCGAGGAGCACTACCCGGGGATCTCGTTTCCCTGGAAGCGCATCTCCAGGGCAATCCAGGAGAGCCTCGATGCCCTGCCCGACACGTACGACTACCCGATGGCGCGGATCCAGGGGACGTTCCGGGAGGATCTGTGCTCCTTTACGCGGCAGATCGGCCACGCCGACCCCCAGTCGCTGGCCTCGGCCGCAAAGGCGATCCGTCAGCACCGCTACGAACTTGAGTTCATCGTCGACCTCATCAAGTTCCGGCTCAAGTGCTGCGACGCGAAGGAGAGCGGGTGGAACGAGGACGACGAGTTCTGCTGGCGCTTTGCCCTGGCCGGGAGCGACGTGCCGATGGACGCCGAGGAGATGGCGGAGGAGCTGTACGAGCACGGCAAGTACGACCGCGCCGAGGCGGCCTTCCGTCTCCTGATCGACTCCTTCCAGGACTACGCAGAGGGCTACAACTACTTGGGTCTCATCGCCCTGGAGAGGCGGAAGCTGGACGAGGCCATCGGGCGCTTCGAGAAGACCATCGAGGTGGGTAGGAGGCTCTTTCCGAAGCGCATCGCCAGGAAGTCCTACTGGAGCGATATCTCGACCCGCCCGTACATGCGCGGGCTTCAGAACCTCGCCTCGGCCCTCAACCAGGCAGGCAGACACCAGGAGGCGTTGGCCGTCAGCGAGCGGCTGGAAGCCGAGTGTGGGGACGGGGTCGCCGCCACCTCGCAGCGCGCCTGGATCCACCTGAACGAGGGGCGCTGGGATGCGGCGGCGAGCGAGGCGCTTCGCCTGCGCGAGGTGTACCCGTCGGAGAGCCTCGTGGGCGCCCTCGCGCAGTTCGAGCTGGGCAAGCACGCGGAGGCGGCGGCCTCATTCCTGCATGGGCTCCTGAACTACCCGCGCGCGGCCCGCATCCTTCTGGGCGAGCGGACCTCCGAGCCCCGCGCGGCGGAGGAGGCGGAGGACCACAACACGGGCGTCGACATGGTCCAGGAGCTGAAGGCGTTCCTCGCCACGCAGGGCAGGGGCTCCCGCGATTTCTTCCGCAGGCTCCTGAAGCACCCGTCGGTCGCCGCGCTGGAAAAGGAACTGGCGGAGGCGGAGAGGAGGTGCAGCGAGGATCGTAGCGAGGGCCGTCGCGATCCGTTCCAGCGCATGACGTACATGCAGACCCCAGGATTCGCGGAGAAGGAGGCTGCGAAGATCGTCGGCTCCTCGGTGATGCTCGTCGACCGCGGCGGGAGCCACGGCACGAACGGGAAGGTGCAACAGTGAAGCCTCGTCCGCTGGACATGGTGAAGGTCGATGCGGCGATTCGCTCCTTGCCGAAGGAGGCGCTGTTCGACATCCTGGAAAGGGCGATGTTGCACGTCCCCGTGGAGCGGCTCCCCGAAGTGCTCGGCCGTGTCGTGCCGCTCAAGGAGGTCGAGGAGGGACCAGCCGCCGCCAAGGCTCTCCTCCAGGCGGTGAAGCGGTTCCACGCCGAGACAGTCGCCGGCGAGAACTACGACTACTTCCAGGTGAACTCGAGGAACTCCTCCGAGATGTCGGAGGGGACGGAGGACTGGATCGCGGAGTTCCGGCGCCTGCTCGACTCCTGCCTTGCGCAAGCACCCGTCGGCCCGCCCGAAGCCGTCCGCGAGGCATTCGAGCTGCTCCTCGACCTGCTGCGACGGCTCAACGACGGGGAGGCGATCGTCTTCTTTGCCGACGACTCGTGGTCATGGCAGGTGCCCGTGCAGTGGGACGAGGTCTTGCCCGCCTACTTCCGGTGTATCTCCGCGACGGCCGCGCCGAAGGAGTTCGCCAAGGTGGTCCGGACGGCCATCAAGGAGTTCGTCGGGCGCGACAGTGCGAACTTCCTGCGAGTGGCGAGCAGGGCGGCGACGCCGGAGCAGAAGAGGGCACTGATGGACGGCCGCATCCGGCGAGGAGGCCGCTGATGCCCCTCCCCCTCGACCGCGCCAAGGTGCGAGCCCTCCTCCAGGCCATGCCCCGCGAGAAGGTCATCAAGGTCCTCCAGGGCGTCGTCGCGCGAACACCGAAGGCCGGGCTCGCTAAGATTCTCAGGGGGCATGCATCGCTCGCTGAACTCCGCGAGGGACCCGCGGCGGCGGCCCGTGAGGCGAAGGCGAATTCTCTCCGACGTGCGGTGCTCCGCGTGCTGCCCGCGTCGGATGAACCCCGCGCAGTCGCCGTCCTCGACGTGGAGCGGCACGAGATCCGCACCTACATCGGCGACAAGGCCCGGGAGGCCGCGGGGGCCCTCGCGGAGTACGATGTGCTCGTCGGCCTCCACATCCGCGACGATCTGCATGGCCTGGGCCTCGACCCCTCCCGCTGGACCGTGATCGACCTCAAGCCGCCTCAGAAGTCGATGACGATCAACAAGCGGGGGCGCCAGCTCCGGATCACGCCCGAGATGTTGATCTTGGCGACGGTGGGAATCAGCCGGCCACTGGTGGATCCAAGGAAGATCCGCGAGTATCTGGCGAGGGGCGACGAGGGCAAGGTGGACCGCCGCCTCCAGTTCGACGTCAAGGCGTTGTTCGCCTTCTACCAGTACGGCCGAATCCAGAACTGCGTCCGCCTTCACTGGGGCTTCCTCGACGACATCCTCGGCGTCGAGTGGGCGCTGCCCGGCGAGTCGTCGCTGATCGCGACACTGAACAAGGCCAGGGACGAGGGGAAGCCGGTGGACTTGGTGCTGCGCTCGGCGCCGGGGTGGGCCGACCCCTGGTCCCGGGCGTGGCGGGTGAGGATCGTCAGCACGGGGATGCACGAGGTCGTCGTCCACGACGGCGTGAGCGAAGTGCCTGTGGATCGCTGGGAGATCCAGGCGGTCCGAATCGTGGAGGCCCAGGAGGCGGGCGCCGCCGCCGGGGCGGCAACCACGACTACGGACACCCACGAGCCAGGGGAGTAGGTCAATGAAGAGGCCCGAACTCGATTCCACGAAAGTCCGCGCGGCGCTCCGTTGCCTGCCGAAGGAGACCCTCCTCGGCGTCCTCGACCGCGCGATGGCGCACGTCCCCGCGGATCGGCTCCCTGAGGTCCTGGGCACGTCCGTCCCAATCAAGGAGGTGCGGGCGGGGCCGCTCGGCGCCAAGGCGCTCCTCAAGGCGGCGAGGGGGTTCGCGCGGGACACCCTCCACGGCGCCTACTTCGACTCCATCGACGTGAACTCGAAGAACTGGACGGAGAAATCGGAGGGCACCGAGGACTGGATTAACAACTGCAAACGACTGCTGGAATCGTGCGTGGCGCAGGCGCCCGCCGGCCCGGCAGAGGTCGTGAGGGAGGCGTTCGAGACCCTCTTCGACCTTCTGCGACGCATCGACAAGGGCGAGGACATCATCTTCTTCGCCGACGAGGCCGGCTCCTGGCAGGTGGACGTGGACTGGGACGTCGTCCTGCCCGCGTACTACGGCTGCCTCTCGCAGACGGCGACCCCGCACGAGTACGCCAAGGTGGTGACCGAGTTGGTCGCCGACTTCGCGGGGGACGACAAGACGAGCTACCTGCGGCCGGCGAGGAAGGCTGCGACCCCGGAACAGGGGAGGGCGCTGGGACGCGGGAGGTGATTGGCCCCAGGGTGAATCGGCGCAGATGGGACTTGCGGTGTTCACGGAATATGGTATGTTCACGTCGTCGTGAAAGATGCTGATACCGTGAACATGGAGAGTACCCCCCGCCCCGCCCTGGAGCGTGCCCTCCTGGAGAAGCTCCAGGCGATTCTGGCCGACACCCGTTGGCCGGCGAAGGTGCGACTCCTGGCGCCGAGGGAAGGGGACGGCGGGTGGCGCCCGGACGCGATCGCCCTCCTCCGGACCCGGACAGGGCTCCGCTTGGAGTTGTGGGTCGAGGCGAAGAGAGATCTCCGTCCCGGCGCGTTCGGGAGCTGGGCGCAGTCCCGTCGTCCCAAGGCTTCGAGCGGGGTAGCCATTCCCGTGCTCGCCGTTCCCTCCATCTCAGAGAGGCTCGCGGATCTCTGCCGCCGCGCGGGCTGGAGCTGGTACGACCTCGCGGGCAACTGCCGAATCGAAGTCCCGGGGTTGCTCCACATCGAACGCCGAGGGAATCCGCCCGCCTACCGGCCGCCGCGGGCGGTGGCCAACCTCGGCACGCCGGCGGCCGCGCGGGTCCTCCGCGCCTTGCTCACGCCAGCGCACGCCGGCCGCACCTGGAGCCATCGGGATCTCCTGCAGCAGACGCACTGGCCCCAGATTCCGAGCGATCATCCCGTCAGCATTGGCCTGATCAACAAGGTCCTTCACCATCTACGTGATGAGGGGTACGTCGAGGTTGCCGACGGAAGGGGCATCCGCCTGCGGGATCCGAAGGGGCTCCTGAATGCCTGGACCAAGGCCTACCGGTTCGACCGTCACGAGCGGAGGAGCTACTTCACGCTCCTGAAGGGTGCCAAATTGGAACGGGCACTCTTCGGGACCGCCACGGTCGGCATGGCCGTCTACGCAGCCTTCTCCGCCGCCGAGCGCCAGGCGCCGCACGTGCGCCAGCCCAAGACGTGGG
>CAZYRM010000100.1:0-23349 GCA_964649705.1 uncultured Planctomycetia bacterium | reverse complement strand
GCCCCGCCGCTCCGCCGCCCTTCGGGCGGCGCCCTCTCCTCGGGCTTCCGTCTCAGCCCATCCAATCGCATGACGATTCGTGTTGATTTGTGTTCATTCGTGGATCGTCCGGACCGCGCCCACCGCGCGGGCTACTTCGGCGGTTTCGCCAGTTCCGCCCAGCGCGGGTCGCTCCGAAGCGGCGCCAGGAGCTTGTCCTCGCCCAGGGCTGCCGCGTCGAAGTGGCCCGCGTCGCGCGCGCGGCCCAGCGCCGTGAAGGCGAGCTCGGCCAGCCTCTCTGCGCCCGGAGCCCAGGAGTGCTGCGCATGAGCGCACGCGAGGAACCGCGCAAGGTCCAGCCAGCCCTCAGGAGGGGCGGCCTCGGCCAGGAGGAGCGTCTCGGCAAGGGGCACCGCGAGGAACGGCTCCCCCTGCCACCAGAGCCCTTCTCCGTCGCAAGGGCGCCACTTCGCGAGCGCCTGGAACGCGCGCGTCGCCCTCTCGCGCCACGCCCGTCCCGAGGCACGGTCGATCCGCGCAAGCCCGCACTCGACGTGCGCGGCGGAGAGGATCGAGTCCGCCAGCGCGACACCGCTCTCCAGAGCCGCGCGGTGACGCTCCGCCGCCTGCTCCCAGGTGGCGGCGCTCGGGCGCCCCGCCGACTCCTCCGCCCTGGCCAGGAGGAGCAGGCTCTCGCCCTGGAGCCCCTGGAACGGGTGGAACGACGGGTCGGACCGCATCGTCTTTCGCGCTTCCTCCTCGGCGCGCGCCATCGACGGGAGCGCGTCTCCTCCCCTTCCCGCATCGATCAGCCCGAGGAGCGCCCAGCAACCCCACGCCTCCTGCGTGGCGATTTCCGGCTGCATCGCGTGGACCGCCTCGTAGTCGGCGATGGCGGCGAGGAGCCCGGGGCGCGCGTCCTCGCCCCTCCGCTGAGCCCTCCAGGCGAGGTTCCATCGCGCGTCCCCGCGGTAGAGGCGCGACCAGGCGTCGTCCCCGGCCTCGATGGACGACGTGTACGCCTCGATCGCCCCCTCGTACGCGTGGCCCGGGTCCTCGCCGGCCTCCTCGAGGAGGCCCGCGAGGTCGATCCGCGCGTGCCCCAGGCGAAGTCGCACCCCCCGGTACGACGGGTCCTTCCGCCAGACCTGCTCGATGAGGGCGACGGCCTTCCGCGCCGCCTCCACCCCCTTCAACGGCTCCTTGGTGAGCGCGCACGCGAGCCCGTCCCACAATGCGCTGCGCAGGTACAGGCAGGAGGCGTCGCCGAAGCGCTCCGCCTCGGCCTCCAGGAGGTCGATCCCGCGACGGTACTGGTCCTGCGACGGCTCACCTTTCAGGCGATTCACCTCGCCCCACTTCCATAGGGCCTGCGCGATGCGGAGCTTGACGAGCGCGGGGTCGGCGCCCTCCTCCTGCGCCCGCTCGGCATCGGCGATCGACCGCGCCAGGGAGTCGCGGATGTCGACCTTCAGCTCCTCGCTCCTCGCCTCCCCGTGACGGAAGTGCGCCTCCGCCCGTGCGAGCCAGGCCTCGCCGAACCCGGCCCCCACCTGGACCCCCCGGTCGAGCGGTACGAGCGCCTCCGCCGGCATGTCCTTCCCCAGGAACGACAGCCCCTGGAGCCAGCACGCCTCCTCGGAGAGGTCCAGCGAGAGCACCCGCTCCGTCGCGGCGATCGTCTCGTCCCAATTCCTGCGCACGAAGGCGAGGTACGCGCGCGTCAATTCGCGCTCGGCCTCCGACACGGGGGCCCCCTCCGCCGACGAGAGGTCGGCCTCCGCCGCCTCGCGGAGCGGCCGGAGGGTCGGATCGGCCGCCTCGATCGACTCCGCGGAAGGGGCGATCCGACGATCCACGACGAAGGCACTGCTCGCACGCTCGACGCCGCGGCGGTAGAGCGTCGCCAGGACCCGCCCACGCTCGATGCGCGCCGCCGCGTCCGACCGGTCCAGCGCCACCGCGCGGTCGAGGTCCGCGCGGGCTTCGTCGAGCGCCCCGAGGAACGCCTTCATGCGGCCCCGCTCGAGGTAGGCCGCGGCCGAGCCCGGGGCGAGGGCGATGGCGACGCCGGCCTCCCGCTCCGCCGTGGCGGCGGAGGACCTCAGCCTCGCGTGGTTCGCCACGCGACGGGCCTGCCGGGCCTCGTACACCGCCTGGCGGGCGCGCATGAGCGCCTCCGCGAGGCCCGTCTCCGCCCGCGCCTGCTTCCAGGACCAGAAGGACACCATGGACACGGCCGCCGCGACCGCCAGGCCCGAGAGAACCGTCGCGCGACGGTGCCTTGACAGGCTCCGCGCGACGCGACGGGGCCAGCCCACCGGCCGAGCCTCCACCGGGTCGCCCGAGATCCAGCGCGACAGGTCGGCCGCGAACGCCTGCGCGTCGCGGTAGCGCCGCCCGGGGGACTTCTCGAGCGCCTTCAGGCAGACGCTCTCCAGGTCCAGCGGGACGCGGGAGGCGATCCTCCGCGGCGGCAGCGGGTTCGCCTCGATCACCCTCGCGAGGATCCCCAGGATCGTGCTGGCCTCGAACGGGTTGACCCGGGTGAGCGTCTCGTAGAGCATCACGCCAAGCGAGAAGACGTCCGCCTCGGGTCCGACCTCGCCCGTCCCGCCCGCCTGCTCGGGCGACATGTACTTCGGCGTGCCGAGGACGGCCCCGGTCTGCGTCAGGGTTGCCTCGTCGCGCGTGAGCTCCTTGGCCAGGCCGAAGTCGGTCACGACGGGCCTCCCGCCCGCGTCGAGGAGGACGTTTTCGGGCTTCAGGTCGCGGTGGACGATCCCGTGGGCGTGCGCGTGCCCGACGGCCTCTGCGACGTCCCGCAGGAGGGTGATGGCCTCGCGCATGGAGCCCTGCGGCAGGGCTGTGACCGCGTCGGAGAGCGTCCGTCCCGAGAGGAGGTCCATCGCAAGGTACGGGCGGCCTCCCTCCTCGCCGACGTCGTGCACGGCGACGATCCCGGGGTGGCGGAGCCGCGCCGCGGCGCGCCCCTCGCGGAGGAACCGCTCGCGCAGCATGTCGTCCGGCTCGCCGCGGAGCATCTTGAGCGCCACGATCCGCGCGAGCGACGGGTCCCACGCGCGGTAGACGACCCCCATCCCTCCGTGGCCGATCGGGGAGAGGACGATGTAGCGCCCGACGCGCTTCTGCGGCGCCGAGAGCGCGAGCTGGACCTCCTCGGGGACGCCGAGGGTCGGTTGGGACGTGCTCCCGGCGGTCTGGGTGGAGGCCTGCATGGCAGGAACGGCGGGGCCGCGCCCGCGCAGGTCCCGGAGCTGCCCGAGGAGTCCGTCTTCGCTCTCCTCCGCCCTGACAGGCGGAAGCGTGCGCGCGAGCGTCAGGAAGGCCTCGTAGGTCTCGGCCGGCAGCCCCAGCCTTTCGGCGACCGCATTCGCGCGGGCGGGGAGGCGCCCCTCCTCGAGGTCGGCGCGCGCCGCTGTGGCCGCATCGTCGCCGATCGCGCCGAGCCGCGCGGCGAGTTGGAGGGCGCCGAGGTGGTCGGAAGGGGCCTCGCTCACTCGATCTGCATCCCGAACAGCTCCCGCGCCTCCTCGCGGAGGTCGGCGCGGGTCGCGACCTGGTCCTCGATCTCCCTTACGACGAGCCCCTTGAACTCCTTCCGAGCCCAGTGCAGGCCGTTCGTGACCTGGTGGACCGTGAGAGAGAAGCGCTGCGCCAGCTCCTCGTACGACGGCCGCTTCGCTTCGGCGTAGTCCAGATCATACGCGACCATCAGCTCGACGCAGACCTCCTTCCCGGACTCCCCCGCGCGGGCGCGGAGCCGCACGAGGGCGGCCTCGAGGATGGCGCGGCGCCAGGCGTCGCGGAACTCCTCGTCGGGGTCGACGCCGGGTCGGTCGGGCGGGTCGATGACCTTCCCGCGCTCCCACTCCGCCTCGAGCGAGAGGAGCCCGCCGGGCGGCCTGCGCTTCAGGGCGCGCGCGTCCCGCTTCTGCTTGGTCAGGAAGTGCGTGAGGGCGGCGCGGACGAAGCTGCGGAAGCGCCCCTTCTCCGCCTCGACGGAGCCGAGGAAGCCCTTCTCGAGGAAGGCGAGGAAGAACGCCTGTGTGAGGTCCTTGGCCTCCTCGGTCTCGCGGGCCCACTGGCGGCGGACGAAGACGAACACGGGGCCCCAGTATTTTCGCATGAGCGCGTCGATGCTCGCGTGGTACGCCGGCGCGTCGGGGTTGCGCGCAAGGCGGATCAGGCTCCAGCTCGTCTGGGGGAAGGCGCCTCCCCCACGGAGCATCTTGGTGTCACTTTCGTCCATGTCAGCCCCGCCTTTGTCTCAAGGACCACACTCCCTGCTCCCTCGCCCTCGCCCCCCTGGCGTGCTCGTGCTCGTGCTCGTGCTCGCAATCGTACTCGCGCTCGACGCCCCAGATCCTATCACCCCGCCGCGCGTTTTTCCCAGAAAGCCCTCTCCTGGCTCCGGTCTCAGTCAGGTGGCTGCCACATTCACCTAGAGAGGTCTCTCATGCGCGGTCTCCACATTCCGTTGGCCGGCCTGGCCATGGCGACACTCACCCTCGCCCAGGCCCTCTCCGTTCCGCTCACCGTCCCCGACCCCTCGGGCGTCGTGCGGTCCGCGGAGCCCGTCACGGTCGGCGTTCCCCTCCCGCGCGAGCCTGGGGTCCTCTCCGTTGACGGCCTGGGCCTCTTCGACGGCACGGCCGCCGTCCCAGCCCAGTTCCGCGTCCTCTCCCGATGGGACGGTCCCGTCACCGACGCGACCCGCCCGATCCGCTGGGTCCTGGTCGACTTCCAGGCCACGCTGCCCGCGGGTGGCTCGCGCGTCTACACGCTCCGCGACAACGGCTCGGGCAACGCGGGCCCCCAGGGGCTGACGCTGGACTCCTCGGACCCGTCGGCCTGGGTCGTCCGCACCGGCGCGCTCGAGGCGCGCATCCCGCTGAACCGCGGTGCCATCCTCGATCGGGTCGTCGTGGGCGGCCGCGTGGTCCTGGAGGACGCGACGGCGACCCGCGCGAGCTCGGGGGCCACGCTTGTCGACGGCGACGGGACGGTCTATCGCACGGCGAACGCGCCCTGCACGCTCGTCCTGGAGGAGTCCGGGCCGCTCCGCCTGGTCGTCCGCGTCGAGTGCGACCTCGCCACGGCCGCCGGCGTCCGTCTCCACCCGGGAGAGGTCCGCGTGGTGACGAGGCTGACCTTCTACGCCGGCAAGTCCGACGTCCGAGTCCGCGCCGAGCTCCAGAACAACGGCCGGTATGGCGACTTCGACGGGAGCCTGGACGAGCAGGCGGCGCTTCGCTTCGACGCGCTGCGCCTCGACCTGCCGCTCTCCCTCGCCGACGCGAGGACGCTCCGAACGGACGGATACCAGGCCGCCGGCACCGGCGCGGACGTCTGGCGCGCGTACCAGGGGCACCAGGTGAACGTCGTCGACGACGAGGCGCAGAACTTCCTCTTCGGTGTCACGCGGAACGGCGCGACCGCGGCGACCGGCGGTCGCCACGGCGGCTGGATCGAGGTCTCCGACGCCGGGGCCAGCGTCTCGGCGGCGGTCCGCTGGTTCTGGCAGAACTACGAGAAGGCCCTCCGCGCGGATCGCGGGCGCCTCTCGGTCGAGCTGTGGCCCGCGGAGGGCTCCTGGCCGCCGGGCGGGACGACGTACCTCTTCGAGGGGGGCCGCCACAAGTCTCACGAGATGCTCCTCTCGTTCGCCGCGGCGGCCTCCGCGGATGCGGCGGGGAACGCGGCCCGGCTGGCCTCCCCGCTCGTCCCGCGTACGCCGTCGAGGTGGGTCTTCGACACGCAGGCGCTCGGGATGACCGACCCGGGCGACCAGACGTTCGCCGGGACCGGAGACGACGCCCGGATGAATGCGGCGTACCGTCGATACAACGACCTGATGCGGAAGCGCGTCGGGGCCGCGGCCGCGGACGCGGAGCGGGCCGGCTTCGTGAACACGATCGTCGACGCGAAGGAGCGCCGCTTCGTCGGCCCGGGCGCCTTCGCCGACTGGTACGGCTGGGCGAACTTCGGCGACGACAACTGGGGAGACGGGTACAGCTCGAACCACTACGACATGCCGGGCTTCCTCCTGACGCACTTCCTCAGGCTCGGCGACCGTGCCCTGTGGGACGTCGCGGAGGCGCACATCCGTCAGGCGACCGAGTTCGGCCAGAACTGGGGGATCGATCCGAACACCTTCGTGGCGTCGATCTCGTTCTATGAAAAGACGAACCACGGACTCTTCCCCGATTGGAACCGCCCGGCTGCGAGCCACAACTGGATCCGCCGCCTGATCCTCTACCACTGGCTGACGGGGGACGCGGCGGCGCGCGACGCGGCGTTGTTCAACGCCGAGTCCCTCTGGAGGTACTTCCACAACGCCTTCGACATCACGCAGCCCGCCTCGTTCAGCCTGGACGAGTGGTCTCCGCTCCAGGAGACGCGGTTCATGACGTGGACGCTGGAAAACTGGCAGGAGGTCTACGCCATGACGGGGGATCCCCGCTGGATGCAGGGGTGCGAGGACCTCGTGCGGTGCCTCCTGTACAAGTTCCAGCAGTGGGGGCACATCGAGGGAGGGACGCCTCGCACGGTCGGAGGATCGCTGATGAGCCACTACGGCTGCGAGCCGCTGATCCGCTTCCACCAGGCCTCGTCGAACGAGCCGTTGAAGGCGCAGGTGATGGCGATGCTCCGCGGGATCATCCTGGCGTCGTACGAGGCCGACGTCGTTGACGCGCAGGGGAGCGGGACCGCGTACCGCCCGGCGGCGATCGCGGACGACTGGGATTTCCCGGCGAATCCGGAGAACTACGACACGATCTTCAACGGCTTCGCGGCGAGCGTGTACGCCTACGTCGGGTGGGTGGACGGGAACGCCCCGTACCTGGCCCGGGCGCACCGCCTGTGGGCGGACGGCGTGTTCTACCCCGAGTACTCCTCGGCGTGGCCGGACCGGCCGACGCGGGATCGGGACCGATTCGACCCGTGGGGCTGGGCCAGCTCCCAGTTCCCGAACAGCGACGAGAAGATCTGGTCGAGGCAGACTCGGGAGGGGATTCCGTACCTGTGGGTGATGGCGCAGGGGAACGCCCCGACGCCGCCGAGTCCGCCGACGACGGGAGCTCCGGTCCGATTGGGCCTGGGTGCGCATCCATCCGCGCAGGGCCGAGTCTCCTCGTTCGCGTGGGACGGAACGGCCTTCGTGCCAGGGGCGACGGTGGTGCTCCCGTGGACGGCCTACAACGATGCGGTCGGGGAGTGTCGTCCCGCGGCGGGGGACGTGGACGGCGACGGCAGGGAGGAGTACGCGATCGGGATCGGGCGCTATCCGACGCGGGGCGGGATGGTGGCCATCCTCGACGACGAACAGGCGGGGTTCGCGCTGCTGAGGTGGGTGAGGGTCCCGTACGCGGCGTACAACGCGGCGAACGGGGAGACCTGGCCGTCGATGGGCGACATGGACGGAGACGGCCAGGCCGAGCTGGCGGTGGGTCTGGGGGCCGGCGGGAACGGCTTGATCGCCATCTTCGGATCGGCGAACGAGGCGTATGGACTCCGCCGGTGGACAAGGATCCCCTGGTCGCCCTACAACGCGGCGAGTGGCGCGGCGTTCCCCGCGGTGGGGGACGTGGACGGCGACGGTCTCGCGGAGGTCGTCGCGGGGCTCGACCGGTATCCCCTGGCCGGAGGGTACTGCGCAGTGCTGGACCCGCTCAGGACTCCCCCCCTGGAACGGTGGCTCCGTGTCCCGTGGGCCGCCTACAACGCGATCGAGGGCTCGACGCGGCCCTGCATCGGCGACCTCGACGGGAACGGTCGTCCCGAGATCGTGGTCGGACTGGGGCCGTACCCCGCGAGCGGAGGGCGGATGCACGTGCGCCGCGACGGGACGGGCGGCTGGGCGGCCGTGGGATGGCTGAGGCTACCGTGGACCGCATACAACTCGGCCTCGGGCGCGACGCGTCCCTCGGCGCGGGACGTGGACGGCGACGGGCGCGCGGAGCTGCTCGTCGGCATCGGGCCCTACTCCGACGGAGGCGCCGTGGGCGTCCTGGACGACCTGACCGCGGGGTACGCCCTGATGGGCTGGCTTCGTTCGGGCGACGCGGCGTATCGGCTGGAGAACGGCGAGACGTTGCCCATGAGGTAGCGCAGGCTCGACCGTGCGGCATTGACGCGAGCGTGCCGGGCGTGGAGAATCGGCCTGCCGAATCCCCTGAGTCACGGTGGAGCCGAGGATGGGTTCGCAGGGAAACCTGCCCACGCCTGACCCCTCCGGGGGTGCCTCGCCGCCGAGCGACCCCACGGTCTGCCGGTCCACGTCGGCGGTCCCCGATGCCGACACGGCCGCGACGGAGATCCCGCCCTCGGTGCTGGGTTCGCTCCAGCCCGAGGCGGCGCAGGCGGTGGCGCGGGAGCTCCTGTCCGATTCGACGGCGCTCCCCCCGCCCCCCGAGCCGGGGCGGGAGCTGGGCCGCCATCGCCTCCTCGAGGAGCTGGGCCGCGGGGGGATGGGGGTCGTCTACCGTGCGCATGACACGCGGCTGGGCCGCGACGTCGCGCTCAAGGTCCTGAAGATCTCCGGCTCGGCCGACGGCGAGCTCGTCGAGCGGTTCAAGCGCGAGGCGCGCGCGGCCGCCGCGCTCGATCACCCCCGCATCATCCGCGTGCACGACGTGGACACCCTCCCCGACGGCTCCCCCTACTACACCATGGAGCTCCTCTCGGGCCAGGACCTCGCGCGCGCGATCGCCGACGGGCGACTCTCCACGCGGGACGCCGTCGAGGCGATCCGCCAGGTCGCCGACGGGCTCCAGTACGCCCACGAGCACGGCGTCCTCCACCGCGACATCAAGCCTCAGAACATCTTTCTCCGGCGGGACCCGGCGACCGCCGTGAAGGTCGACTCTCCGACCCTCCTCTCCGGGACGCCCGTCCCGTCGGGCCGCGTCGACGCCCTCCTCCTCGACTTCGGCCTCGCGAAGCTCGCCGAGCGCGACCTTGCCTCGCACGCGGAGGGCTCCCACGCGCAGCGGAGCGTCCAATCGCTCACGAGGAGCGGGGAGATCTTCGGCACCCCCGCATACATGTCCCCCGAGCAGACGCGGGGAGCGAAGGACGTCGACGCGAGGGCGGACATCTACTCGTTGGGAGCCTCGCTCTATCACGCCCTCGTGGGAGAGCCGCCCTTCAAGGCGCCGACGCTCGCGGAGCTGCTGGAGGCGGTCCACGGGAGGGACCCCTCGCCGCCGAGCGAGTCGAACGCGGAGGTCGATGCCGACCTCGACACCGTTTGCGTGAAGTGCCTGCAGAAGGACCCGAACGACCGCTACCGGAGCGCAGGCGAGCTGGCGCAGGACCTCGGTCGGTGGCTCGCCGGGGAGGCGGTCTCCGCGAGCCCCATCGGCCTCCTTGGGCGCGTCTGGAGGAAGTCGAAGCGGAACCGTGCCGTGGCCGTGCCGGTGGCACTCCTGTCGTCGCTCCTGCTCGTGGGACTCCTCACGTGGGGCGGCGTCACGATCCAGAATCACCTGCGGTATCGCGGGTCCGTCCTGGAGACACGGGACCTGCTCGCTAGAGGCAAGCTGGAGGACGCGCTCAAGCGGGTCGGGGAGGCGCAGGTGCTCGCCCCGGACGATCCTGGCGTGAAGCAGCTCGTCGCGAGCATCCACGTTGCCCGCGGCCGCAGGGCGCTGGACGACTATGCCCGGGCGAGAGCGCTCGTCGAGAACCTGGAGGAGGAGGAGGATGCGTCGTCGGAGCTCCCAGCGGAGGCGACGGAGGAGCAGGCCGACGCTCTGCGGAGCGCACGTTGGAAGCAGGAAAGAGACTTGAAGACCGCGCGACGCGAGCGGGGGCGCACGTGGTCCGAGGCCCTGCGCCCGTTCCTGGAAGCGCTGACCCAGGTGTCTGAGGACGAGGACGCGCGACGCGCGCTCGCGGAATTGTACTGGGACGAGTACGCCCGTGCGGAGACGCTGCGGGACCGGGCCGAAGAGGCGAGGTACATGGACCTCGTGGTCCAGTTCGGGGGCAGCGAGTATGAGGCGCGTGTTCGCGGAACCAAGGAGGTCCGCGTCCGGTTACGCCTCCCGACGGGACTGCAGCCTCATGACCTGGTCGGCCACCTGTACCAGTACGCCTCCATGGACGATCCGCCTGTCCTTGTGCCGGTCCCGTTTGATCCCCTGAGGGGAGCAGCCTGCGACGCGCCCCGTTTGGGGGCCTGGAAGCCGCTGCCGCTCTCGGAGTCGGCGGATGGGACTCCGTCTACCAGGCTCACGGAGAGTCGCTGGGGGTCGGCGTTCGACCTGAGGTCGATGGATCGGAACCGCGTGCAGATCCCTGTCGATCCCGGCGTGCGTGCGTCCGTCCTCTTCCGGTCCAATCTACCGCGCGGCTCCTACCTCCTGCATGTGGGCAGGGGACAGGGCGTCTACGAGACCCGCTATCCGTTCGAGGTCATGCGCGGGCGGGACTGGGACGAGACGTGCGATTTGGTCAGCGAGGAGGCCCCGCCGCTACCGTCGGGGATGGAGTCAGTCGCCGGCGCTACTCCTTCTGCTTACTGGGTCTACATCCCCGCTGGCCCCTACCAGTCCAGCGGCGACCGGGAGGCCCAGAAGGCCCCGCCGCGGAGGGCAGCCTGGATCCATGTCCCAGAGACGGCTGCGCCAGACTCGGCCGCGGGTACTCTCCGCATTCCCGGGCCGGGCGCGTTCTTCGCTCGGTTCGAGGTGACCTCCGGGATGTATCGGGTGTATCTGAATGACGCGACATGGCATGGGCCGCATGGCGCATTCAAGCGCTCCCCCCGGCAGTCGATGAACGCCACCGAGGAGACGAACTTCTGGGAGAACGACGCGAAGACTGGGTGGAGACCGAAGAGAGAGGCTACATGGTGGACGGACGAGGTGTCATTCGGCTCGATCTCGTGGGACGATTTGAAGGACTACTGCGATTGGTTGACGAAACGACTGGGTGGCGGAGCTTGGACCTTCGAATTGCCGACCGAAGACGAATGGGAACGTGCCGCCCGCGGCCCGGATGGACGTTACATGCCTTGGGGTGACTCGTTCGACTTCATGTTCTGCCACGTGCGAGACTCTCGTGCCCATGAAATGAAGGGACAGCACCCCGAGCCGGTGGGCATGTTCCCCGTAGATGAGAGCCCATTTGGCCTGCGCGACATGGGGGGAGGGATGCGAGAGTGGACCGCGACGAGATTCGGTAGCGAGAATCAGTGGATTATAACCAAGGGGGGCGCCTGGAGCGGCAGTTCGGTACCTTGTCGCTCCGCGGGCCGGTCCAGCGGTGGGCCTGGTATCGTGCCCAGCCACGTCGGCTTCCGATTGGTCGCGCGCAGGATTCGGTGATTGGGTCCGCCGTCACCGCCCCAGACGCTTCTTCACGCGATCGAGGCCGGCGCGGAACATCGCGTCGCCGGGCATGAGCTCGACCGCGCGCGTGTAGTCGACCAGGGCCTGCTCCTGCTGCCCCAGGATCTCCTTCATCCAGGCGCGCATCCCCCACGCCGCGCCGTGCGCGGGGTCCTTGTCGATCACCGCGGAGAGGTCCTCGATCGCGCTCCGCACGACGTCCTTCTCGTCCTTCCCCCGGGAGGCCATGTGCCGCGCGAGCCCGACATTGGCGTTGGCTCGGCCGAACCTCGTCTCGATGTCCTCCTGGGCGGCCCGGAGCAGCTCGTCGTAGTCGGCGATGGCCCGCTGGTACGACTCGGTCGCGTCGAGCCCCCTCTGATGGCGCCAATCGCCGATCCTCTCCATCGTGGTTGCGCGGTTGAACCTCGCCTCCCGCATTCCGGGCCAGGCCTTCAGGAGGTCGTCGAACGAGGCCGTCGCCTTCTCGTACCAGGGGAGCGGGTTCCCCCCCGCGGCGGCCTCGGCGCCTCCCCGCACCATCCGCACCCCTGCGAGGTTGCTCAGGAACCGCGGATTGAGCGGATATCGCCGCGCATTCTCCTCGTGCGACTCGATCGCCTTGTCGAGAGAGGCGCGGGCGTCGATCCTGCTCGCAAGCTCCCGCTCCCCCCGCCTGAGCCAGAGGTTTCCGAGCCCCGCCCGGGCGTCGCTCGCCGTCGGGTCGAGTCGGAGCGCCTCCTCGAGGTCCGGCAGGGCGCGGTCGAGGGACCCCGAGGGATCGATGCCCCGCTGGGCCTCCCACTGCGCCAGGTGGACACGGGCGAGACCGCGCTCGATCCAGGCCACGGCGAACGACGGGGCGGCCTCGATCGCCTGGTCCAGGAGCTCGACCGCCTTGGCGCAGCTTGCACGGGGGTCCCCGGCCGCCCGTGCCTCGATGTCGCCCCTTTCGCTCCAGGTTCGCCCTCGTTCCGCCAGGACCATAGCGGGGTCGCTCGTCCGCGCCTGGGCGGCCTCCAGGTCCGCGAGCGCGCCATCGACCGCGGCCGCCGCCTCGGACACGCCTGTCTGTGGGCAGTGTGCAAGCGCGGCCCTCGCAGTGGCTCGGCCGCGCCAACCGTCGGCATCGTCCGGATCGAGATGGATCATACGATCATAATCAGCGATTGCCCGATCGAGCCAGGGGCGCCCGTTCCCCCCGCGATCGTTCTCCCAGGCGCCTCGCTGAGTGAGGAGGTCCGCTCGGGTCGCCAGATTCGAAAACCGGTCGATGTTGAGTCGGATGACCTCGTCGAGGTCCTCCTCCGCGAGCTCGTAGGAGGGGCGCGCGTCCTCGCCGCGCTCCCCCTGCCACCGGGCGATCGCGGAAAGGGCCCTCGCCCGATGACCGCGCGTGTCGTGGAGGTCGGGGCGGAGTTCCAGGGCCCGCCGGTACAGTTCCAGGGCCTCACGGGACCGCGGGCCCGGATCGACGCCGCTCTCCGCGAGAATCTCCGCCATCGCGGCCCGGACCAGCCCGTCGATCACCTGGATTCGCCGCTCATTCGGCCAACGCTCGCGGACCGCCTCGAAGTCGGCGAGCGCGTCTTCCAGGCGCACCTGCTGGTACCGAACGAGTCCGCGTGCGAGGCGCAGCTCGGACCGGATCGGTCCGAGGTCGGGCGACCCGATCGCGCGTGAGAGCCGTTCCTCCGCGAAGGGGTAGTCGCCGCGCAGTCCGGCGAGGAAGCCTGAGATCGCGCCCTCGCACTCCTCGGCGACGGACTTGCCCCAGACGCGCGCGTCCTTGCTCCGTTCGAGGATCGCCTCGATCTCCGCGGCGCGTGCGGTGATTTCGGGGGGCAGCGCCCTCGGCGGGTCGAACGCGAGCCCCTGGGATCGGTGACGGAGGCGAAGCGGCGGCAGGGCCGACTGGAAGTCGCACAGGATCGCCGCGGCCTCGAGCGCATACGCATGAGGCACGTCGCGGTCGAGGCGCGCGGCGTCGCGGAGGGCTGTCAGGCCGCCCTTGCGGTCCCCGGCGAGGAGTCTCGCCCACCCAACGTACGCGGTCGCCACGGCCCGAGAGGTCGGGTCGTCAGGCGTCTCGTCGAGGTAGCGCTCGAACTCCGCCAGGATCGGTTGAGCGGCGGTCCGTCGGGCCGCGTCCGGCCTCCGATCGTCGTGGGCGATCGAATCCAGCTCTGCGAGCCGCGGCGCGAGAACGGTCCAGCGTACCATGGCGTCGGCGACGAGTTTCGACTTCCGGAGCGCCTCCTCCGCGGAGAGCGCCCGCGCGGTGGAGGCCTGCTGGGCCCTCCGCGACGACTCGCTCCAGATCCAGGCCGCGGCCGACGCGACGAGGGCGATCACCGCGATCGCGACGGCGACGCGGCGGCGCGCGGCGAACCGCACGAGGAGCTCGATCGTGCCGGGGGCCCTGGCCTCGATCGGCGCGCCGTCGAGGAAGCGGCCCAGGTCCACGGCGGCCTCCCGCATCGATGGGTAGCGGCGGCCGGGGTCCTTCTCCAGGAGCTTCAAGCAGATGGTGTCGATGTCACGGTGGACCCCCCTTGCCTGGCGGCTCGGAGGGGACACCTCCTGCGCCGTCACGCTGCGGAGGATCTCCATGACCCCCTCGCCGTCGAACAGCGCGCGGCCAGTGAGCATCTCGTGCAGGACGACGCCCAGGGAGAACTGGTCGGAGGCGGGGCCGATCCGCTCCGTCACGCCGTCCGCCTGTTCGGGGCTCATGTACCGGGGGGTCCCGAGGATGGCCCCGCTTAGCGTCAGCGGCGCGGCTCCGGATCGGGCTGCGCCGACTTCCTTGGCCAGGCCGAAGTCCATGACGTAGGGCTTCAGCTCGGCGTCGAGGAGGACGTTGGAGGGCTTCACGTCGCGATGGACGACGCCGTTTTCGTGGGCGTACGCGAGCGCCTCGGCGATCGCCCTCGCCCACTCCACGGCCCGGCGGGGCGGGATCTGAGCCGGCGTCACCTGGTCGAGCGACATCCCGTCGATGTAGTCGGTGGTGAAGTAGTGCTGCCCGTCCTGTACGCCGACGTCGTGGACGGAGAGGATGTGCGGGTGGCGGAGCTTCGCGGCGACCCGCGCCTCGCGGACGAACCGCCCGACCGTCTCGGAGTCGACGTTCCCCTGGGAGAGGATCTGCTTGAGCGCGACGTGGCGGGAGAGCTCCGGGTCCCAGGCCTTCCAGACGATCCCCATGCCCCCGCGGCCGAGCTCGCGCTCCAGGCGGTAGCGTCCGAACGGCCTCCCGCCCGGGGGGAGCGGGGCGGGCCCTGCAGGGGCCACGCTGTCGCCGCGGATCAGGGTGGGGGGGGCCGAATCGGCCTGCGCGGAGAGCGTCGCATCGGTGCGCGCGTCGGGCGTCCTGCGCACCGTCGGCTCGATCGGCTCCCGTGGCTCCATGTCGTGCTCCGCGGAATGGCGACAGTCTACCACGGCGGGAGACCGCCGGCCGAGGGGAGGGAATGGACGGCCCTTCACCGCCGCGGTACGATGCGACCGTCGCACGATGAGGACGATTTCGATGCTGCGCGCGAAGTCACGCGAGGTCCGTTACCCGGAGAGGGACGGCAAGCCGATCGGTGAGACCGACCTCCATCGTCAGGTCATGCTCGCGATCTGGCACGCCCTCTCCTCGTTCTTCTCCTCGGACCCCGACTTCTACGTCTCTGGCAACATCCTCCTCTACCGGGTGGAGGGAGAGACCAACTTGAGCGTCTCCCCGGACTGCTTCGTGGTCAAGGGGGTCAAGAAGGGGCTCCGCCGCGTCTACAAGGTCTGGGAGGAGAAGCCGCCGACGGTCGTCATCGAGGTCACCTCGCGCTGGACTCGATCGGAGGACCAGCACACCAAGACCGAGCTGTATCGCGACGTGCTCCGGGTCAAGGAGTACTTCCTGTTCGACCCGACCGGGGACTGGATCCCAGGGCAGCTCGTCGGATATCGGCGGACCGGAAGAGCGTGGCGGACGCTGACCGGCTCCGGGAGAGGCCTCGCGAGCCACGAATTGGGGCTCGTCCTTCGCGCCGAGGACTCGTGGCTACGCTTCGTCGAGCCGAAGACCGGGCGCCCCCTCCCGTTCCCCTGGGAGGAGGCCGAGGGCCGGCAGCGCGCCGAGGCGGAGCGTGACCGCTTGCGCGCCGAGCTCGATCGACTCAAGCGGGAAGGCGGGTCCCGCGAGTAGGGCCACCCGGGCGCGCGACGGCGCACTCGGACCGTACCGCTCCCCGAGTCCATTCCGTCGGACGGCTTGTCGCTCCCCGCCGGCAGCCGTCATTTCGCCAGCTTCAGGTCGGGCAGCTCGAGAGACTGTCCCTCCTCGAGAGTAGCCTCCAACTCGCCATGTCCTCCGGGACGGCCCCACGCCTCGACGCGGTACCTCCCCGGGGGGAAGTCGCCGAAGCGGAAGCGGCCCTCCGCGTCCGTCCTGACGGCCCCCATGCCGCCCGCGCCCCACCACGGGAAGGACTCGCTCCCGTCAGCCTCGACGCACATGACGTCGATGCGCGCGCCCACGACAGGGACGCCCTTCGGGTCGACGACCCGCCCAGCAAGGCTCGCGGGAGGTGGGAGGCGCAGCGTCACGTCCGCGCGGGATTCGCCGAGCGAGAGGCCCCGAACCGTGATGGATGCGGGCGCCAGCCCCTCCGCCAGCGCAATCAGCGTGTGGTCGCCAGGAAGCAGACCCCTGAGCAGGAACTTGCCCTCCGTGTCGGTCTCGCAGCCTCCCACCACGACCCCCACCACGGGACGGCCCGTCGGATCGAGCACGCATCCCGCGATGGAGGCGGCCTTGGACAGCTTGACCTCCACGGGGGCAGCCCCCTCCGGCTCCACGGCGATCTGCATCGGCTCGCAGGCCAGGTCGTTCCCGGCAACCGACAGCGTCGCCGGCCCAAGGGGGAATTCCCCCGAGACCGTCCCCACTCCCTCCCCGTCCGTCATCACGAATGTCTGCGCATTCAGCGACGACCCTGTCATCCGCACGGCGTATTGCCCGCTCGGCGCGGGGCGCCCTGTGGAGGCATCCACGAGCCTCAACACGAGGGGCCAGGAGGTGCGGGGCCTCTCCTGGAGCACGAGGTCCCCCACGGAGATGCTGCCGTCCTTCGGAACGCGCACGACGGCGCTCCATTGCGTGCGGAACCCCTTCTTCCGCGCGGCCGCGCCGTACTCGCCCTCGGGGACTGCCTCGACGCGGAACGCGCCGTCCGCCGCGCTCCTCGTCGTCATCGGCTCCGGCTCCGCATCGCCGCGGCCGGGCATCGCCTCCAGCCACTCTTCGAACGAGTCGTCCGTCCCGTGTCCGTCCTCCCCCATCCGCTCCGCCCGCTCCTGGTCGTGGCGGATCCGATCGCCGTCGACCACCCGGACGAGCGCGTCCGCCACCGGCGCCCCGGTGCCGTCGACCACACGCCCCGTCACGGCCGCACCAGGCTCCATCACGAAATCGACCGGGCCGTTTGCGCCCGCCTTCAGGTCGACCGTCCGTGTGCAGGGGGCCCGCTTCGGGACCCGGACGGTGACCTCGCACTCCCCAGGGGAGAGCTGATCCTGCGTCACCAGGCCGTCCGCGTCGGCGGCCATCGGCGCGTATCCCGAGCCGCCTCGCGCCGTCTCGACACCTATCGTCACGACGGCCCCGCCCATCGGCGTCCCGTCGGGATTCAGCACGCGGACCGTGAGCCGCGTGGAGGAGCCCGGCTCGAGGACCAGTCGGATCTCGCGCGCCCGGGCGTTGAGGGGGACGACAACCCCCTTCCGATACTCACCGTCGGCGCCCTCCGTCCACGCACCAACCACGTAAGTCCCCTCGTCCAGGCCGTCGATGACCCAGGTGCCGTCGTCCCCGCTCCGGGTCGAGCGCTGCCACGCCGGCTGGCGCTCCGGCCGCTCCTCGTGCCCTTCGCAGGGGATGCCCACCTGGGCGCCCTCCACCGGCCGCCCCGTCCCGTCCACGACGATCCCCGCGATGCTGCCGCCGCCGAGGGCAAGCTCCGTCCGGCTCGTCTCTCCCTCGCGCACTGTGACGGCGGGGAGCGACTGGTTGAAGCACTCGAGGCACTCGATTTGCGCCGTGAAGTTCCAGCGGCCGGCGATCACCCCCTTCACGAGGGCGTGGCCGTCCGCGTCCGTCTTCACCTTCCAGTCCTGCCGGAGGTTTGCAGGATCGGCGGCCCGACCGCTGACCTCGAGCTCCCCCCAGAGGTCGACCTCGGCCTCAGCGAGCGGGTCCGCGCCCTTTCGGAACGATACATCGATAGCCCCCGTCTTCGCGGCCACGACATCGCCCAGGCTCGTGCCTGTCGCGGCGGCGACCTGCGTCTGCGCGACGAGGGCCGCGAACGACTCCCCCTGGAAGCAGAGGGAGTACACGCCGCTGATCGGCCCCTCAAGGCGGAAGCGGCCCTCCGCGTCGGTGCGAAACGAGCGACGGCCCTCCTCCGGGTACTCCAGGAAGACCAGGTCGGGGTGCTTCGCCTCCTTCCTGTCGAGCACGCAGTCCACCGGCGTGTCCGCACACGGCTTTCCATCGATCGTGACGAGCCGTCCCTCGATCCAGCCGCGTTTCTTGAAGACGATCTTGTGCGGTCCCGGCGAGGGCATGACCAGGTCGAGTCGCTCCACGTCGTGCTCGGGCGTGCGGAGTCCGATGGAGTACCTGCCCGCGGGGAGCCCACGCAGCACGATGGTCCCGTCCTGGCCGACGTGAGCCTGGGACCAGTCGCACGACGCCGTGGGCCCGTTTGCCACGAGGCTCACGGTGGCGCCCGCGGGAAGGGGGGTCCCCGCATCGTCCACGGCGGCAATCGTGGTGGCGTCCCCTGTGGGCCCCTCCTGCGGGGACGCGGCGATCGCCAGGAGGCAGATCGCCGCCGGAACGAGGGCAAGAGCGCGCAGGACCGGCCCCATGGATCACCTCCGTTACGACTCGGGTCCCGATGCGCCCCGACGCACGAGCTGCCCCACGCGGCGCGCCCAGGGGCCGGGGATCCAGTCGACGTCGCTCATCGGCGCCACGCGTGAAACGGTCCAGCCGCGATGCGCCGCCCGTCCTCGGCGCGGAGCCCGACGAGAACGTCGTAGTCGCTGTCCTCGAGGGCGTCGCCCCGGGCGCGGGACCCGAACAGGATCACGAACTCGATCTCGTCGTGGTGCCCTCTCCACACCCAGCGGACGTATGCGTCAAGGGGTGGGTGGCCCGGCGGGACCGAGGGTCGCTCGTGCGAGAATGTAGATGGAGTCACTCTACGCGGCTCTCCCTCACTCTTTCCAGTCCAGCGCGACGCGGAAGCCGACCGAGGGGGCGACCGAGAAGGGGACCTGCCTCGAGCACTGGAGGCGGCTGGGACGGGCGTCGAGCCATGAGCCGCCGCGGAGCGCCGGATTCGCCTTGCCCCAGCGATCGAACGGCTCGCAGCAGTATCCCCACGGAGTCCCCTGCGGCCGCCCCGCGCAGACCTCCCAGGCGCTTCCGCCGAGATCGAACAGCCCGAACGGGTTCGCCGCATGGCTCATCACGGTCGTGGTCCCCTTCGACGCCGCGTAGGTCCCGGCGTCAGCCGGAGGTGGCCACGAGTCGCCCCACGGGAACATCCGGTCGTCGCCTGCGCGCGCGGCGTACTCCCACTCGGGCTCCGACGGGAATCGGAGCCCCGCCCAGTCGCAGAACGCCGCCATCTCCTCGAAGCCGAGCATCACGGCGGGCTGGTCGTTTCCGTCCAGATCGGCCTCGCCCACCTTCCCGGAGTGGTGCCCCTCGAGGTACCACCTCCGGTCCGCGAACCGACGGAACTGCGCGTTCGTCACTTCGGTCTTGCCCAGGAGGAACGGACGTTCGATCGTGACGTGGCCAATGGCCGGCTCCTCGCCGAGGATGTCCTCGCGCGCGCCTCCGGTCCTGTACTCGCCGGCCGGGAGCTTCACGAGCACGATGCCGGTCCGCTCCTGGCGGAACTCCTCGTACCCCTGCGCGTTCTTCCCGAGCGCCGTCAGGCCGTCCCGAGGAGGGATACCGTCCCACGCAGTTGACTTCATCCGCGTGGCCGCCACCTCGGGCGAGACGAGGACGACTGACCCTCCCTTGACGCACCAGGTCAAGCGCACGTCGATCATCTTGGACAAGAGGTCCAACGACGCCGCTAGCGGGAGCCCGTCCGCGCGGTAGCACACGACCTTGCCCGCCAGGGCGGCAGCCGCCGCCGTATCGACGACGATCGGGATTCCCGTGCGGCGGGAGAACTCGCCAAGCATGTCAGTCAGCGGGAACTTGCCGCTGCAACAGATGGTCACAGGCTCGGTCCGCACCCATTCGCGCAGCCGTCCATCCGGATCGGACGGGTCCACCGCGGGAGGGTCGCTCGGAGTCCAGGCGGCATCCAGAGGGGAGAGGAGGTTGGCCTCGCTCGGGGGCCCGGGCGGGCGGATGATCAGAAGCACCTTGTGGTCGAAGATGTACTCGAGATCGTACTCGCGGAGCAGGTCGTCGAGGACGGTGGCCAGCACGGCATCGCGCCGAACGACCGAGACCTTCTTTTCCGCCAGCCCCTCCTCTCTGACCTTCTGGTCGATTTCGATGTTGACCTTCGCGTACTCGCGGATGAACCCGATGATGTCCTCGAGGCTCGCGTCCGTGAAGTCGAGGTCGATCCTCGTGGAGTCGAGAACCCGCTCGATCGCCCCCTCGTCGCTTGCCTCAAACCTCGCCTGGCGGCGCTCCGCATCACGTTGCTTCTCCGCCGCCTCGACCGCGCGAAGCGTCTCGATGAGCTGCCGTTGCTCCTCATCGACCTCCTCGGCCCGGATCGGGAGCGGGACGCAGGCCGCGAAGACCAGAAGGAGCGCTACGCCGCGCGCGCGCGGGCGCGGGGCGGGCCCCGCCTGGGCCATGCTGTCGCCGCGGATCAGGGCGGGCGGCGCCGATTCCATGTTGGCGGAGAGCGTCGGATTGGTGCGCGGGTCGGTGGCCCGGCGGACCGCCGGCTCGATCGGCTCCCGTGGCTCCATCGCATGCTCCGTTGGGCCGCCGAGTCCCCCCTTGCCGAGCCCCCGCTCGTCGTCAGGCCTTTGCCGTCCGCGAGAGCACTTTGACCATCGCGGGCACGATCTTCGGGTCGAACTGCGAGCCCGCGCTCCGCTCCAGCTCCTTCGCCACGTCCGCCGCGGGCGACTTCGCCTTGTGCGGGCGGTTCGAGAGCATCGCCGCCGCCGCCTGGGCCAACGCCAGGACCCGCGCCAGGAACGGGATCTTCTCCTTCCCCAGCTTGTCGGGGTATCCCTTCCCGTCCCACCGCTCGTGGTGACCCCGAATCGCCCCGAGCGCCTCCTTCGGGAACCCCAGGTCCGCCACCGACTCCACCGAGTAGACCGGGTGCTTCTCGATCTCCGCCTTCTCCTCCGGCGTCAACGCCCCCTTCTTCTTCAGGACGTCCGTCGAGATCCGCAGCATCCCCTGATCCATCATCACAGCCGCGAGCCGGAGCGACGACACGTCCGCCGCGTCCAACGCCAGCTCCTTCGCCAGGTCGAGCGCCAGCGTCACCACCAGGTCCGTGTGGCGGTAGTAGTGGGACGCCTCCGCCTGCACCGAGACCCGCTCCATCGCCACGATGAGGCCGTCCTCCACCTTCCCCCCGGAGGCCTCCTGGAGCGTCAGCGGGCTGGTCTTGACGTCCCCCTCCGTCTCGAAGAGGAGGACCACCTCGCCCACCTGGATGTGGTCCCCGGGCGAGAGGTACGCCTGGGAGACCTTCGTCCCGTTCACCCGCGTGCCGTTCTTGCTGCCCAGGTCGTGGAGCGCGTAGTACTGGTTCACGCGCGAGATCTGGCAGTGGCGGCTCGATACCGAGGAGTGATCGATCCTGAGGTCGGCGGTCTTCGACCGGCCGATGACCATCATCGCGTCGTCCAGCGGATGGACGATCTTCTTGTCTTCGCTCACCAGCCGCACGACGCCCATGGCGGGGAATCCCCCGAATCGACTCCCCGCCATCGTAGCACCGCCGCGGGGCTCGATCCAGCAGCCTACTTCTTGCGCGAGTAGGCCATCGTCATCGCTTGGTACTCCTGTCCAAGCTCCGGCGGCGGGATCTCCCACATCTCCATCGTCATGTGGTCGGCGTCGACGAGCGTCCACACCCAGCGGAAGCGCATCTTGATCTTCCCCTTGCTGAACGGGTCGTCGTACTCCCCCTGCATCGTCAGCTTCCTCGTCCCCTCGTCGTACGTCCCCGAGGCCTCGATGAACATCGTCCCCGTGCTGTCCATCGAGACGACCTGGAACTTCTCCCTGGTGTTGTCGTAGCCGAACACGCCAAAGGTCTCGAAGGGCTGCTCCGCCCACTGCCCCTTCGACTCCACCTTGAGGAATCGACCGCCCAGGATCATCTGCGAGGTCAGCTCGCCCTTCGTCTCCTTCGCCGGCTGCCCCGGCATCCCGCACATCGTCGTGACCGTGTCCCAGGACCCCGCCATCCGCTCCAGGACCTTGTGGTTCTCCCCAGGCTGCCCCAGCTTGACCCACAGCTCCATCCCCGCATTCTCGCCCGGCGGCGCCTCTTGCGCCCACGCCGCCCCCGCCAACGCCAGGACCGCCCACACGCAAATCGTCCGACGCATTCCTACCTCCTCCTTGACTGTCGCCGCGCCCCATGCTACGGCTCCCATCGATACGGAATCCAGCAACGAGTTCGTAGAGCAATCCGGCACGCATGCCATCCGATTCGCAGCTCCAGGGGCCCACGGGCTTTCCGACCACATGCTGGTCGAGGATCGCCGTCCTCGGCCAGGGGGAGGGGAACGACCGCGCCGCCGCACTCGACGACCTCGCGGCCGTTTACTGGCGCCCGGTCTACGCCTACGTCCGCGCCAAATGGGGAAAGCCCCCCGAGGAGGCCCGCGACGTGACCCAGGAGTTCTTCCTCTGGATGCTCGAGGGGGACTTCCTCTCGCGCGTCGACCGCGAGCGCGGGAAGTTCCGCGCCGTCCTCAAGACGGCCCTCGCCAACTACGTCGTCGACCTCCATCGCGCCGACACGGCCGCAAGGCGCGGAGGAGGCCGCGCCCTGCTGTCGCTCGACGCGACGCGCGAGGACCTGCCGCGAGTCGACCTCCCCGACCCCCAGGGGCGCTCCGCCGAGGCCCTCCTCGACGACGCCTGGCGCCGCCAGGTGCTGGCGCGCGCCCTGGAGATGCTCGAGGACTCCCTCGCGCGCGAGGGGAAGGAGACGACGTTCGCCGTGTTCAGCGACTACTTCCTGAGCGACTCCGGCGACCTCGACTACGCCGCCGTGGCCGCGCGGCACGGCCTGTCCACGACCGACGTGGGCAACCGCCTCCAGGCCGCGAAGGCGCGCTACCGCGAGGCCCTCCGCCGCCTCGTCGCGGAGACCGTCCACGGCGAGGAGGACCTCCGCGCCGAGCTCGCCTGGCTCTTCGGGGGGGCGAAGGCGTGACGCGGGACCTGTCCGACACGATGCTTAGGAACCTCATGACGGTCGCCGCGCCGCTCGCCGAGACCGAGGAGACGATCGGCAGGTACAAGATCGTCCGCGAGGTCGGCCGCGGGGGCATGGGGGTCGTCTACGAGGCCCTCGACCCGGCCCTCTCGCGGCGCGTCGCCGTCAAGGTGGTCCACTCCACCGGCCCGGCCCAGGTCGCGCGGTTCGACCGGGAGGCCCGCACCGTGGCGAGGCTCTCCCACCCGAACATCGCGGCGATCTACGAGGTCGGCGAGGACAAGGGACGCCCCTTCATCGCGATGCAGTTCGTCGAGGGGAAGACGCTCGCGGGCTGGCCTCGGGAGGACCGCCGCGCCATCGTCCGCCTCGTCCGCGACGCCGCGCTCGCGCTTCACCACGCCCACGAGCAGGGCGTCGTCCACCGCGACGTGAAGCCCTCAAACCTCATGGTGGAGACGCAGGGGGGCGAACAGCGCCTCTACGTGCTCGACTTCGGCCTCGCGAAGCAGCTCGACGTCGACTCCTCGCTCTCGATG
>CAZYRM010000099.1:0-23887 GCA_964649705.1 uncultured Planctomycetia bacterium | reverse complement strand
ACCTCCTGTACGCCCGCGCGTGGCATCTCTGGCGCCGCGGGGACGAGGCCTCGGCCGTCCGCGCCGTGGGGGACCTGCTCGGGGTCGCGCCCGACCTCTCGGAGGGGCACTACCTGTCGGCCGTGCTCCACCTCGAGGTGGGGGAACCGGAGGCGGCGATCGGCGCCTGCCACCGGGTCCTTGAGCGCGAGCCCTCCTGGAGGGCGCCGCGCGTGACGTTCGTCCGCGCGCTCATGGCGCTCGACCGGGAGGAGGAGGCGCTCCTCGCGCTCGACGAGGTCCTCGTCTCCGCGCCGGGCGATGCGACGTTCCAGGGGCTGCGCGCGGAGGCGCTCCTGCACCGGGCATCGAGGCGCAGGGACGTGAAGCTGAGGGCTCAGGACCTGGAGGAGGCCCTCGCGGCGGCGTCGCGGGCGGTGTCGGCCTCGCCCAAGGCCGAGGGGCCGCTGCTGCTGCGTGCGAGGGTCCGGGAGGCTCGCGCGGACGACGCGGGCGCGGAGGCGGACATCGCGGAGGCGGAGAAGGGGGCGCCGAAGTCCGCGGGACCGCCGAGGGCGCGCGCGGCTGCGCACCTGCGGAAGGGGAGGCAGGCGGAGGCGCTGGCGGCGCTCAGCGCGGCCGCGGCGAGGGCTCCGTCCGACCCGGACGTGTTCCGCGAACGCGCGGCTGTGTATGTGGCGCTGGGGCAGAGGCCGATGGCGCTGGTGGACATGAACCGGTGGATCGAGCTGAGGCCCTATGACGCGCACGCCTGGGCGGAGCGCGGGAAGCTGCACGCCGGGGTGGGGGAGAAGGAGGAGGCGCGCTCGGACCTGGAGCGCGCGCTGGAGTTGGGGAAGCACCTCAAGGACATGGGACCCGCGCGCGAATTGCTGGACTCGCTGCGCTAGTGTCGCGTCAAATGCTATTCTGTGAGTTGGATGCGTGCCCGCGTTCGAGATCCAGATCCCAAATCCCAGATCCCAACAAGATCCCAGATCCTAACAAGTGTGCAGACATGGTGTTGGGATCTGGGATCTCGTTGGGATCTGGGATTTGGGATCTGGATCTCGATCGCGGGCATCCATCCTACCGCCAGTATGGCGCCTGACGCGACGCTAGCCTGCCGGCCGAGGAGGCCTTCGACTCGCATGTGGACGGTCATCCTGCTCACGGTCTCGAACGTGTTCATGACGTTCGCCTGGTACGGGCACCTTCGGTTCCCGAAGACCGACCTGTGGAAGGTCGTCCTCGTGAGCTGGGGGATCGCATTCCTCGAGTACTGCATGATGGTCCCGGCCAACCGGGTCGGGCAGGAGGTCTACAAGTACTCGGGAGCGCAGCTCAAGACGATCCAGGAGGTGATCACGCTTACGGTGTTCGTCGTGTTCAGCGTGTTCTACCTGAAGCAGGGGATCCGGTGGAACCACCTGGCCGGATTCGCGCTGATGGTCCTCGCGGCGTTCCTGGTCTTCTCGAGTCCGACCGCCCCGAAGGCGCCGACGGTGAACGCGGCCGAGCCGTCCGACGGCGGCCACTAGCGGCGCGTCAGACGCTATCCTGTGGGTGGGACGGGTGCCCGCGCCCGAGATCCCAGATCCCGAATCCCAGATTCCAACGAGATCCAAGATCCCAACAGATGGGTGCCGCCCTCACCTGTTGGGATCTGGGATCTCGCTGGAATCTGGGATTTTGGATCTGGATCTCGGGTACGGAAACACGCCTTGCCGCCAGGAATGGCCCATGCGGAGCACCGAATTCTCGGACCGTGCGCGCTATTTCCCCGGAGTCACCCGCACCGTGACCCGACGCTCGGGCGCCAGGTACTCCTTCGCCGCAGCGGCGACCTCGGCCGGCGTCACCGCGCCGATCGCCTCGCGCGAGCGCGCCTCCTCCGCCCACCCCAGGCCCACGGCCTCCAGCGGCCCCCAGGCCTCCACGAGGTCCCCTCCCGTCTCGCTGCCGAGCACCCTCCCCCCCAGCAGGCGCTGTCGGATCGAAGCCACCTCGTCCTCGGGAATCCCCTCCTCGCATGCGCGGTCCAGGTGCCCGCGCGCCTCCGAGAGCGTCTCCTCGAACCGCTCGGGCCGCGTGCTGAAGAACACCGACAGGTACCCCGCCTCCTTCATCTGGTCCACCCACCCCGACGCCGTGTATGCGAGCGCCTTCTCGTAGATCAGGTCACGGAACATCCGCATCCGGATCGTCTCCCCCAGCACCGCGAGCGCCGCCGAGTCCTCCGAACCCGCCCTCGGCAGGAGCACCCCGATCGTCCCGTAGGCCTGCTCCTTCTGCATCCGCGCAGAGACCTCCGCCGGGTCCGTCCGCGCCTCGCCCGTCTGCGGCTGCCCCGACGACCCCTGGGCCTCCCACTTGTCCAGCGCCCGGCCGATCCACTCCGCCATCTCCGAAGGCTCCCGGTCGCCCACGACGATCGCCACGGTCCGCTCGGGCCGAACGAAGGCGTGGACCCACTCGCGGACGTGGTCCGTCGTCATCGTGCGGATCTGCGCCTCCACCCCGCTCCGGGGCCGCGCGTAGGGGTGCGCCGTGAAGACCTTCTCGAACAGGCGCCTCCACGCCACCGTGGAGAGCGTGTCGTTCTCCTCGCGGATCGACGCCAGCAGCGCGTCCCGCACCTTCGGAAAGGCCTCCCGGGGGAGCTTCGGCTTCGCCAGGACGTCCCGGATCACCGCAAGGCCCGCGTCGACGTCGTCCGGCGCCACCGTCAGGCGGAGCGACATCGCGTCGCGGTCCACCTCCAGGCTCCACTGTCCGCCGATTCGGTTCAGCTCCACGAGGATCCCCGTCCGGTCCAGCTTCGCCCCGCCCTCCTGCATCAGCCTCGTCGCGAGGGCCGCGCAGCCCGACTTGCCTTCCGGGTCGCAGATCGTCCCCGCCTGGACGTAGAACCCGAACTCGATCACCCCGCTGTCCGGCCTCCGCGCCGCCAGGACGCGCAGGCCGCTCGCGAATTGGGTCTCCTCGGGCTCGGGAAGGCCCCCGCTCTCGCCGCCGCGCGTGCCCGCCGCCGCCGAGAGGCCGCCGGCGTATGCCTCCCGCGAGAAGTCGAGCCCGTCAGGGTCGTCCGTCCCCGCCGCCATCCCCTCGAGGACCTCCACGATCCGCGCCTCCTCCTCCTCGGGGAGCCGAGTGCCCCGTGGGATGAGCGTCACCGACGAGTAGTTCTCCGCGACGAGGTACAGCCTCGCCACGCGCGCCACGTCGTCCGCCGTGACCTCGGCCAGGCGCGCCTCGTACTCCGTCGCGTAGCGCACGTCGCCGTTCAGCGCCGCGAGCCCGAGGGCCTGGGCCCGCGCGAAGGCCGTCTCGTTGCCGAAGACCTCCTGCAGGCGGAAGTAGCGGACCATGGACGCCGTCTCGTCGTCGCCGGGCGGCCCGTCGCGGAAACGCGCGACCTCCTCCAGGCAGCAGCGCTCCACGAGGCGGATGTCCTCCACGTCGATCGGCCGCCCGGTGAACGCGAAGAGCCCCTGGTCGTCCAGGACGAAGGCGTGCGCGTTGACCTCGCTCGCCGTCCGGTCGTTCTCCACGAGTCGCGTCTGCAGGCGCCCGTACAGGAGCCTCGCGGCCACCTCGATCGACGCGCGGTCGGGGTGGCGGTAGCCGGGGACGCGGAACCCCCCGGCGAGGTAGCTCTGCCCGAGGTCCGCGCGCTCGATCACCTTCCGTCCGCCCGCGTGGAAGCGGTCGGCGACCCGGGGCGACTTCATGCGCGTCGTGGCCGTCTCCTCTCCCAGCCGCGAACGGACCTCCTCAAGCGCCGAGTCGGTGTCGACATCCCCCACGATGGCGACGACGAGGTTGCCCGGTCCGTACCGCGCGTAGTACTTCGAGAGCGAGTCGTGCGTCATGCCTCCCACGGTCTCGTGCGTCCCGACGACGCGCAGCGCGTAGGGGTGGCTCCCGAAGGCCAGGCCCATCATCTCCTCGTAGACGAAGGTGTTTGGGTCGTCGATCCGCTGGCGGATCTCCTCGCCGACGACGCTCCGCTCGTTCTCGATCTGCTTTTCCTCGAGCGTGAGGTTCCTGCAGGCGTCCGCGAGGCCGTCAAGCGCCAGGACGAAGTGCTCGGAGGGGACGATGTTGTAGTAGTTCGTCCAGTCGTACCACGTTGCCGCGGAGGTCTTCCCGCCGAGGGCGAGGATCTCCTCTCGGTTCTGCAGCGAGACCCGTTTGTCCGTCCCGCGGTAGAACATGTGCTCGAGGTAGTGGGAGGCGCCCAGGTCTTTCGGGTCCTCGTGCTTCGAGCCCTGTCGGACCCAGATGTTCACCACCACGATCGGCGCCGCGCGCCGCTCCTCGACGATCACCGTCAGGCCGTTGTCGAGGACCTCGACGGTCGGGGTGGAGGCGAGGAGGGGCGAAGCGACGAGGAGGAGAAGGGAGCGGAGGAGCATGAGGTGAGCTACTTGCCGAAGAGGTACATCTTGTCTTCGAAGCTGACGCAGAGCTTGCCGCCCTGCGCGGAGACGCGGGGCGTCGTCTTGCATTCGGGGAGGCCGTGCTCCCAGTGGCGCTCCCCCGTCGCGCGGTCCACGGAGGCGACGAAGACCGCTGGGGTTCCTTCCTTGACCGCCTCAGCCGCGAGCGCGAATCGCACGAACACCCTGTCCTCCTGTCCGTGCGCCACGGCCAGGCTCTCAGCCTTCGGGAAGTGGAGCTCCCACGCCGCGTCGGGGCCCTTCGCCAGGTCGAGCGCTGAGAGGCGCCACCCGTCGCCGGCCGGGCACGTGGAGAGGATCAGCGGCCCGGGCCACACCGTCACCGAGGCGAGCCCCCCTTCGGCCGAAGGCTTTCCGCTCCCGAGGACGTCTCCCGTCAGCGCGTCGAACGCCTGGATCCCCCTTCCCGAGCGCACGACGGCGACAACGCCCTCGGCCACCGCGAGGTCGCAGAGCGTCCCCTCGCCGAGGGCGTCCAGCTTCACCGCCCACGGCTCCGCCGCCCTCACGGGGTCGAGGGCCTTGAGCGTCCCGGAGGCCGTCACGATGTACAGGAACCGCCCCGCCGCGGCCGCCGCGACGCCCCCCTGGGCGAGGACCATCGCCGCGACGGGCTCTCCGACCCTCGACCCCGAGCGCGCGTCGAGGACCGTGACCTCGCCCGACGAGCTCGTCACGCCGACGAGGGTCGAGCCGATCGGGAAGACCGCGCTCGAACTGCCAGGCAGATCGCGCGACCATCGGAACTCGCCCGTCGCCTCCTCCAGGCACGCCACGCGCGCCCACGACTCGTTCGAGCCGGTGATCCCCAGGACGACGACGCGGCCCCTGGCGCAGCAGACGTCCACGATGTTCGAGACCCGCCCCTGGGCGCCATCGTCGTGCCGGGGCAGCGGGTAGCCCCACAGGATCCGCCCGTCCGCGGCGTCGACGACCTGGACCCGCCTCGCGCGGCGCAGGAGCAGGCGTCCCGCGGGCGTCGCGACCGCCTCCTCGACGCGCTCTCCCCGCTTCAGCCCGCGGCAGCCCGTCGTCATCGGGATCGTGACCTCCTCGCCGCTCCGCAGGACGGTGAAGACCGCCTTCTCCTCCGGTCGCGAGGCGATGAGCTGGATCAGGTGGTCGGAGTCCTCCACCCGGACCCCGTCGACGGCCTGGACCTGGTCGTCGGTCTGGAAGCCGGCCTTCGCGGCCGGCTCGTCGGGCAGGATCTTGGTGAGGATGACGGCGTTCTCCGAGTTGGCGTCCGACATCACGATCCCGAGCCACCCGCGGTTGTCGGGCACGGTCCAGACGACCTCGTCGGAGCCCGGCCGTCGCGCCTCGACGTGTCCGCCGTAGTTCCTCAGATCGAGCGGCTTCGCGAGGCCGCCTCGCACGCGGACCGGCGTGACCGCGGGGAGCGCGGAGGCCTCCGACTCGTCGTCGAGCGTCCCCTCGGGGAGCTGGATCAGGGCCGTCTGGACAGGGGGGGAGGGGACGGGGGGCTCGTTCGCCTCGGGGAGCGGCGCCGCGTCGTCGGGGCCCGCGTGGGCCTCGCCCTCGATGGCCCGGCGGACGGCCTGGGCCGCCTCGGGAGCGAGTCCGGCGAACGGCAGGTCTCCGTGACGGTCCTTGAGCGCGGCGAGCCGGCGGGCGACCAGGTCGTGCGTGCGCACGCGGAAGCGCGGCTCGGGCGTCCACACGCCGTCCGGACACTCGACGAGGACCCGCGCGAGGCAGGCGGCGCGGTTGCCCCAACGCTCCTGCTTCTCGTGGATCGCCGCCTGCGCGAGGAGGGGCTCGATGCGCAGCCTCGGGTCGTCCTGCCTCAGGACGGACCACGCGTAGGCCCCCGCGGCGAGGGCGATGTCGCCGTCCGCCTCGGCCTTCCGTCCCCACTGAAGGTAGAGGGAGGCGAGGTCGGCGCGGACCTCCGCCGCCTGCGGGTCCTCGATCGTCGTCCCCGGAAGGCGGCACAACGTCAGGGCGTGCTCGAGGTCGGTCATCGCGTCCTCGTACTGCCCGTTCGATCGGCATCTGTTTCCGCGTTCGATCCAGACGTCGGGCAATCCGCTCTCGAACTGATCGTGGAAGCGGGCGCGGTAGGCCTCCTTGGAGCATAGGGCATGGATCCGCCTGCCGATCGTGATGATCGTGTCGCCCGAGACGATGGTGTGCCCCGCGGCCTCCTTCGGGGCCCAAGGCAGCTTGTAGGTCAGCCTCCAGGTCCTCGTGTCGAAGCGGTGGAGATCGGCGCCTCCCGGGACGTAGGCGATTCCCTGCGTCAGGAAGCCCCGTCCGGCGAGCGGCGGCGCCATCGGGATGCTCCGCTCCTCGTGCCTCGTCGGGTCGAGCGGGATGGAGAGGAGATACTGCTGGTTCCGCCTCTCCGCGAGCGCGACGAGCCGCTGCCCGAGGACCCCCATGAGCGTGTGCGCGCCCTCGATCGTGCGGGGCGGGTGGCGGGGCGCGCCGGTCGCGGCGTCCAGGGCGAGGACGAGCTCGCTCTCGCGCGGGATGCACCACAGCGTGTCCCCGAGGAGGATGGGGAGGCTCATGACCTCGGACGGGCGAGCCCCGCGCGGCCGAGGGGCGTGGGACATGAGGCGGAAAGTGTCGGTGATCCAGGCAACCTCGCCGTTCGACTCGTTCACGGCCGCGATGCCGCCGAGGTTCGTCTGGACGAAGATCTTTCCCGCCCCCGCGGCGATCGTCGCGGCGGGGCAGGGGGTCTGCTCCTGGTAGCGATCCACGGCGTAGCGGACCGACCCGCAGAGGAACGTCGGCTTCGGCCAGATGGGCTTGCCCGTCTTCGCGGACCAGCAGCCGAGGTAGACGGAGGGCTCCGCGCCGGGGCGGACGATGGGGGCGTAGAGGCGCCCGTCGCGGACGAGCGGCGGGCAGGTGATGATGCCGTCGGAGGGGATCCCCTCCTTCGCGGGGGTGAAGTGCGTGCTCCCGCTCTTCGCGATGTCGTAGGCGGCGATCGAGCTCGAACCCTTCGTGCTGCCGTTCATGTCGCCCGGTGTCACCAGGTTGGCGTAGACGATTCCGTTCTCCACGGTGCAGCCGAGGATCGCCTCCACGGACGCGCCGTTGAAGCGGGACAGGTGGGTGAGGAAGTCCTCCGGTTTCCTGAGGGTCCCCGTCGCGGACATCCAGAACCGCTTGCCGTTCTGCATGTCGAGGGAGACGACGGACTGGCCGTCGCAGTAGTACAGGCACCCGTCCACGATGGCGGGGGCGAACGAGACGTTGGGCGGGGGCTGGCTCGCGTCGGGGACCTGCTCGAAGGACTTCGGCCACGACCAGGCGACCACCTCGGCCACGGCGTCGCCGCTCCCGACGCGGTCGTTTGCGGGGGAGCCTCCCATGCTGGGCCAGTCCGCGAGCGCCGACGCCGCCGCGGGCGGGGAGGCGGCGCGGATGGCGCCGAGCGCGGCGGCGAGGGTCATCTCGCGCCCGCCGACGGAGACGTTCACGCCGGCGACGTCGGGGGTCGCCTGGGCGGCGGCCCACTCCAGCCGCTCGGCGAGGCCCGCGCGCTGGGCGAGGAGCGCCGTGCGGAGGATGAGGCGGGCCAGCTCCTCGGGCTCGCCGGACTTCTCCCCGACGACCTGGACGAGGAGGGAGAGGGCCCGTCCGCCGTCGCCGCGCTCCAGTGCGCGAGAGGCGAGGAGCCGGGCGGCCTCCTCGCCGTATCGTGTGAAGGAGTACCGATCGGTGAGCTGCTGGAGGCAGGATTCGTCCCCCTTCTCGCGGAACCGGTCCCAGAGGACGGCGGCGTCGGGGGTCTGCATCTCGCGGTACATCCGCAGCGCCTCGGGCGGGTACCCGCGGAGGCGGCGGAGGATCTCCTGGCGGATGCCGACGTACCGCCCGGGCTGGACCTCCCAGACGCGATCGGGGTGCTTAGCGAGGAGGTCCTGGAAGAGGTTGAACAGCGTGCGCCACTCCTGGTCCTTCTCGAGGCGCTGGGCGCGCGAGAGGTGCATGGCGACGACGTCGGAGTCGACGAAGATCTGCGGGCGTCCGCCCTCCTCCTCTCCTTCGTCGGCGAGGGCGAGGGGCAGGGCGGCGGCGAGTGCGAGGACGGCGACGAGGCGACGCCGCATGGGCAGGCTCCGAACCGGCATGCCGATTCTAGCCGAGGCCGGAGCGCGGGCGCAAGCGCGCGAAACGAACGCGGGCCGGCGCCCGGGTGGACGCCGGCCCGCAGGGGATTCTCCGGGCCTTCTATTTATATTGGCGCAGCAGGTTGATCAAGCGGTCCACCTCGGACTGGACCTCGCGGGACTGCACCACGATGAGGAGCCCGTTCGACACCTGGATCGAGCACTTGTCGCTGTCCCAGGTGCTCCCGCCGGTGCTCTTCTTGATCATGTCCACGATGAAGTCCGTCGTGATGGGGGAGTTCGTCTCGCCCACCTCGAAGACGTCGGCCCCGACGGCCCCGTCTTCCTCGTCGCCGGACTTCAGCGCGATCTCGGGGCCCGGGAAGTCCCGCACGGGCTGGAGGAGGTCCCGGACGTCGTAGATCTTCATGAACACGTTCTCCTCCTGCGACTGCTTCGTCACGATGAGGAGCACGCCTTCCCGGTAGACCGCGGTCAGCCCGCGCATCTGGAGCATGAGCTTGAGCGCCGAGCGCAGCTCGAGGTCGTCCACCTTGATCGTGATCGTCAGCTTGTCCGGCTCGACCTCCTCGTAGATCTTCTGGTCGATGACGAAGTTGATCCCCGTCATCTCGCGGATGAAGTCGATGACGTCCTGGAGCGGGGTCTCCCGGAAATCGAGCGAGACCTTCATCGTGCGGAGCTTCGAGACGATCTCCGCGCGCTTTTCCGCGTCGGCCGGCGAGTCGTCCATCTGGGCCCAGGCCGGGCCCGCAATCGAGAGGGCCAGCACTGCCAGGATGCCCCATCTCCGAACCATCGACGGTCCTCCCCGAATGGAATCCCTTTCCGACAGGTCGTGCACCAGCCTAGGCCGCGCCCCGGCCCGGATCAACAGGAATCCTCGCCCGCGGGCGCCGCTCCGTGGTCAGCGCGTCTCCCGCAGCCGGTTCAGGAACGCCCCGATCTCGCGGTGGACCGCCCTGGACTGCGACACGATCATCACTCCGTTCGTCACCTGGATCGACACCTTGTCCGACCCCCAGTTCTCCGCGCCGCAGGCGTCCTGGACCATCTCCACCAGGCGGCTCGGCGAGGGCGGCGGGTTGGCCGGCTCGATGATGAACGAGCCGGGGTCCGCCCCTCCCTCGGACTCCCCGCCCGTGTTCAGCTCGATCACCGGCCCCACGAAGTCCGTGATCGGCTGCAGCAGGTCGTGCACGTCGTAGATCTGCGTGTAGACCTCCTCGCCGAGCGAGGCCTTGGTGACGACGAGGAGCACCCCGTCGCGATACACCGCGGTCAGGTCTCGCAGGCCGAGGACGAGGCGCAGCGTCGCCCCGAGCTGCAGGTCGTCGACACGGACCGTGATCTTCAGCTTCTCCGGGTCGAGCTCGTTGACCTGCGGGTCGATCACGATGTTGATCCCCGTCATCTCGCGGATGAAGTCAATCACGTCCGAGAGCTGGGTCTCACGGAAGTCCAGCGAGACCTTGGTGTTGTTGAGCTTGCTGACGATCTCGTCGCGAAGCGGGTCATCGCCCGCGGAGAGGATGGAGGCGGCAAGGCAGAGCAGGACGGCGATCCTGTGCATGACGTGACCCCCTGGGCTGGTGAACTCCCCCCGACCTGTCTGCCTTGTCCACGACGAGGGGGACCCCGGGGTTCCCGTGAATTCCGGAAATCACGCCCGCGCGAAGCGGAGCATCACCGCGCGGACGGACTCCTCGGCGAGGAGGGAGTAGACGACGGAGCGGTAGTTGACGCCGCCGTAGGTGACCAGCTCGTCGGACATCTTGGCTTCCTTGAACGCGTGCTGGATGCGTGTCGGGAGGGTGGCGTCGACCTTGTCGAGCTCGAGCTTGCCGTACTCCTCGAGCATGAGGATGTGCATCCGCTCGCCGAAGATGGCGACGGCGGCCTTGTTGAAGTTGACGATGCGCCCCTCGCCGTCGAGGCCGATCATGGCGCTGGGGTCGTGCTCGAAGATCTCGCGGTAGAGCTGGACGGCGGCCAGCCAGTTGGTGAGCTCCTCGTTCTTCTCCTTGAGCTCGCTGACGACTTCCTCGAGCTTCTCGGTCTTCTCCTCGAGGTCCTTGGCGTAGGCGGCGAGGGTCTTGTCCTTCATCTTGAGGAGCTGCATGACCTTCGTCACCTCGGTATTCCCGCCTTCCGCGGGCCTGGCCGCGGGGGAGGGAGGGGACGGGCGGGTGGCCATCTGCTCCTCGCGGCGCGTGAGGAGGGCCTCGAGCTCCTTGACGCGCTTCTGCAGGCGCTCGTTTTCCGTGGAGAACCGCGAGATGATGCGGCTGTCTTCGCTATCCAGGGTCTCGTCCATCGTTCCTCTCTTCGGGTTTGGTCCCTCTCCGGACCCAGATGGATAGTTCCGTCCCACCGTACTGTCGTCGGACGAGGAGCTCGAGCGCCATCATTTCGACGCCGGCGAACTGCCCCGTGGCATGCTCGACCACGACGCAGCCGTCGGGCGCGAGGTGGTCCTGGGCGATCTGCTCCATGACCTGGAAGAGTCGTTCACGGGTCCGTTGTCCGTCCCAGAGCTTGTAGGGCGGGTCGACGAAGACCAAGTCGTACGGCTCGGGGGAGCGGCGGCACAAGGCGACCGCCCCGAACGCGTTCATCCTGGCGACCTTGACCCGACCGTCGAGGTGCAGGTGCTCGACGTTTCTCTTGAGCGCCTGCACGCAGCGATCGTCGTTGTCGACGAAGAGGGCCTCGCGGGCGCCGCGGGCGAGGGCCTCGAACCCGACGGAGCCGGTCCCGGCGAAGAGGTCAAGGACGCGGGCGTCCTGGACCCGGTCGCCGAGGATGGAGAAGAGGGACTTGCGGACGATGCCCAGCGCGGGGCGCACGTCCTTGCCGTGGACGCCATAGAGCTTCGCCCCGTGAAGCGCCCCCCCCGTCAGCCGCAGGCCCCGCCTGGCCATGGCGGATTCCCCCGACTCGTCGGCCGGATTGTACCTGAAGCGTTTCTAGTTGTACAACCCGGCGCGTCCCCCTGTGGACGCAACATCGGTGGCGGTGGCGTGCTCGTCATCGGGCTCGAAATCGTTCTCGTGCTCGGACTCGTACTCGTTCTCGATCTTCGGCCCGTCCCCGCTACGCCTTCCAGGCGCCGGCGGCGTCGGCCCGCACCCTTCGAGCAAGCGGCTCGGCCAGGCGGTACCCATGTCGGACGAGGTCTTCCCACGCGGTCAGGTCGAACCGCGCCTGGCCTCTTTCCCCCATCGGCAGCCAGTAGTCTGCCGGCGCGTCCGGGCATCGGGTGGCCTGCCCGGGCTCGGCCGTCTCGATCCTCTTCGCGGTCCGGACCCGCGTCACGACGTCGCCCTGAGATCGGCTCAGTCCGTCGAGCGCGATCACGCGCGCGCACCCCTCCTCGTAGCAGGTCCGCACGGGGACATTGGCGCTGTACCCTCCATCGATGTAGAGGCGTCCGTCCTCCCATCGCACCGGCTGCGCGGGGCGCAGCGAGCACGAGGCGGCGCAGGCCGTGCCGAGCGGGCCTCTCGTGAAGAAGCGCGGCCGGCCCGTCTCCACGTCCGTCGCGCAGATGGAGACCCGCTTCGGGAGGTCCTCGATCCTTCGGACCCCGGTCACGGCCTCGACCCAGTCTCCGAGGGGGCGGAACGAGATCCACCCTCGATCCCGCCCCCAGCCGAGCCTGGAGGGCTCGCCGGGCCCGACGAGCCTGGTCCACGCGCGGTTCCCGGCTCGGCAGAGGGCGCCGATCGCCTCACGCGTCCCCTCCGCGCCGAAGCGCGCGACGAGGACGGCGGCGAGGCACCCCGAGCTCGTCCCGGAGAGCACGTCGGGGACGACGCCGTTCTCCTCCAGGCGGATGAGCGCCCCGAGGATGGCGAAGCACCTCGCGAGGCCGCCTGCGCAGGCGACGCCGAGGGGTCCGACCTCGCGGACCTCGCGCCGGGTCGCGCGGGTGCCTCCGAGGATCCGCCTCGTGCGGCCCGCGGCGGGTCCCCGGTGGATCTGGGCATCGGGCACGGCCCTCGACGTCACGTCGTGCATGGCGACACCTCCGCGGAGAATAGGAGTCGACGGCGTCCGCCCCTGCTACGCGGCGCAGGGGAGGCCCTCCATCTCGCGGCCGAGGTCCTTGCAGGCCAGGGCGAAGGCGTCGGAGACATCGTCGGCCGCGCGCATCGAAAGGGCGAAAGGGGCGGCGGCGGCGCAAAGAACGGTTAGAGCGGCGACGAGGGTGAGAGTGAACATGGCTGACCTCCATCCTTCAGAAAACCCCGAACAAGTCGACAGTCTGAGACCGTCGGAGTGCGCGGCCTTTTCCCGGAGGCCGCTCCCAGAACACCCGCTGCGCCAGGGACTTGTGGGCGACGCCCAGCCGACGAGGCGATTCGGCGTGCGGTGGGGGCGCGCACGGGGGGGGGAGTGCGCCCGTCGCGCGATGCGAGCCTTCACGAAGAGTCTCCTCGTGGGACTGGGAGGTCTTGAGGTACCGGGCCTTCGCGGCCGGATCGGCGACGCAGGAGGTCGGCCGGCCGATCGTGGCGGCGCGTCTACTCGGCGAACAAGAAGACGCCCTGGTCGACATGGAAGAAGAGGGCGAGCTTCGCGATGTGTTCGCGTCGGAGGAGCCGCTTCCCCGAGAGCACCTCGCTGATGGTGGACACGGCGATGCCGGTGGCGCGAGCGACGGCGGATTGCGAGACTCGCTTCTGTTCGATCAGGAAGGCGAGCATCTGGGCATCCGTCACGGGCCTGAGCGGGTGCTTCTCCTCCTCGTAGCGCTCCGTGAGGTTTCCGAGGACATCGAGGTAATCCTGTTCGTCGAGGTCGAGGTCGTCCCGGTCGATGAGCGAGTCGATGACCTCGATCGCGCGCCCCAGCTCTCGTTCGGAGCGGATAGGACGGAGCGGGAACCGCTTCACGAGCTCGAAGTACGTATCCCGCGGCCTGCGCGGCCCCTTGATACGAGTCGTCATGCTCCGTGCCTCCGAGGCGTCCACCGTCCTCGCTGAAGCCGCGCGGCAGGGTTACCCGGAGTGTCGCATCACCCTCGAACGGCTGCGCGCGGCCGAGGGCGCATGAAAGGCCTTGAAGGCTATCATCGGACCATCGCCCCTGCGCCGCCCGAACGTGTTGGGAGTTCCGGTTTTCGTCGGCGGGGTCTCGAGTGGTCGCTGTTCACTCCGACGGATAGGATGCGAGGACATCTCAGCGGGAGGGAGTGGATGAAGATGCGCGTCCTGTGGGTGGGACTGTTCCTGGCGGCGCCAGTGCCGGCTGACGAGGCGGACTGGAAGGCGGAGAATGTCGGCGGACTGGTGCCTGCGGAGATCGAGTGAGACCTCTCGCGTGCCTGTCGCTGCTGGTCCTGGTATCGCAAGCGTTGGCGCAGGACGAGGCGCGCGTCCGACAGCTCATCGCGCGATTCTCCGCAGTGGTTGCGCCCGCCACGCACTGAGAGGGGCTTCCGTCGACGCGGGCCGGGAGGTAGGATCCCCGCCATGCGCATCTCCCTCGTCCTGTGCGTCGTGGCCTCCTCGGCCCTTCTCGGGCGCGCCTACGCCGAGACCTGGTCGGAGTGGCTCCACATCAAGAGCGACGTCCCCGTCCCCGTCCAGGGTGCCGGGTGGCAGCCCCCACCGGAGGCGCTCGCATCGGGGGTGGAAGACCCCCCCGTACCGGTCCTGCTCGACCTCGATCACCCCATCCGCGACGGGCGGGTCCTCGTGGCGCGCGGGGGCGCGATCGAGGCGTGGGACCTCGAGACGCGCAAGCCCACGTGGAGCCGTCCGTCCGAGTCCGGCTCCTTCGGCTGGCTCCTCGAGGGGACCAGCGTCGCGGCCGTCCTTCCGAACGGGCCCGCGGCCCGAGCGGGCGTGCGCCCCGGCGACGAGGTCGTCGCGGTGGATGGCGAGGAGGTCGACTACGATCTCCCGCCGTCGAGGGCCGGCGATTCTCATGAGCTCGTCCTGCAGACTACGGGGGGCACGCGCAGCCTCACCCTGGTCGCCGAACGCGCCCCAGGACCTTACGGGGAGTCCCCGGAGCTCGCGGCCATCACGGGCGGGCTGCTGCTCGTCAAGCGCGGTGATTGGGTCGAGTGCATCGCGCTCGACGACGGCCGTCTCGTCTGGGCCCTCCGCGGGGAGTTCCGTGGAGAGGCCGGCGGCCGGGTCGCCCTCACCTCCGAGACGGCGGACGTGCTCTGCGTGGACCTGGGGACCGGCGCCGTGCGGTGGACCTCGCCCGCGGGTCCCGATGCCAGGGTGATCGAGACGGTCTGGGCGAACGACACGGTCCTGGCGGCCAGGTCGGACGCTGGTGGCACGCGCATCGAGGCCCTCGACGCCTCGGACGGCAGGGCGCGATGGAGCTGCGTGTGGTCGGCGCGGTCGCGGTTCCAGGCCCTGGAGCGCCTCTCGATCTCCCCGGTCCATGGGAACCGCCTGCTCCTGGCCGCGTGGGACCCGGAGTGCTGCCAATGGAACATGGACGGCGGCATGTCGCTGTGCGAGGGACCCAACTGCGTCACCTACTGGCTGTTCGATCTCGCCTCCGGCGATCGCCTGTGGTCGGAGCGGGCCGGCGGCCGACGTCACGGCGGATCCCACCGAATGGTCCTGCCCGAGCTCATCCCATTCGACCCGCTCGCGGGCGGGCCGGCGGCCGTCATCGCGGACCGGCTGTTCTGGTTCGACCTCGCGGCCGAGGACCTCTCGATCCTCGACCCGGAGACGCTCGCGGTCGAGCGCCGGATCCACCTCCCCGGCGCGCGGCTCTATTCGGGTCCCTCCCCCGACGGGTGCGTTGCCATCGCGACGAAGGACGGGACGAGCTGGGTGGAGCTCGCCACGGGAGAGGTGTCCTCGTTGCCCGTCGTGACGGAGCGCGCCGAGAATCTCCGCTTCGCCGGCCAGCGCCTCCTCGTGCCCGCCGATTCCAATCACGGGCCGGCATCCCTCGAGGCCTGGGACCTGCGCGGCGGATCGGCCGCCTGGAAGGAGGGGCTCCCCAACGGGTTCGTCTCTCAATCGGCGGTGGAGGGCGACCGCTGCCTGGTCTCCCTCGACATGAAGATGCAGGAGACCCTCTGGATCGGCCTTTTCGACGTGCCGAGCGGGGCGCAGCTCTGGTCGGTCCAGCTCGATGCGCCCATCTTCTGGGTGACGCACGGGAGCGGGCAGGGATACACGGACGTGGCCCTCGTCGACCCGTACCTGTTCATCTCCCTCAGCGACGGGCTCCATGTGTACAGGAGGGACGATGCGGATCGTCCTCGTTAGCCTGATCGGACTGCTGGCCTTCGCGGACGACGCCGACTGGGCGCGGCGGCTGGCGAGCGACGACGCGGCGGAGCGCGAGAAGGCGGTCGCCGACCTCGAGTCGCTCGGCGACGACGCGGCCCCCATCGCGCGAAGGCTCCTCGACGCGGGGGACCCCGAAGTCGCGGCCCGCGCACAGGAGGTCCTCGCGTGGCTGGACTACACGGCCGCCGCTCGCAGGCTCCTGGGTGTCCTCGGGCGGTTCTCGATCGAGGTGCCGCAGGACCATCCGAAACCGCTCGGCGAGGTCCTCCGCGAGCTCGGCCCGCGGTTCGGCGTGCAGGTCGAGGTCCCGCAAAAGGTGTCGGACCTCCCGTGGTCGGGGGCCTTCCACGACCTCAAGCTCCTGCAGGCGCTGGACCGCATCTGCGGCGACGTCGGCGTCCCCTACGCCCTCGCGCCGGGGCGGGTCGAGGTGTTCGAGGGGAAGGCTGCCTCGCCGCCGCCACGAGACTACCCCGGCCCCTTCCGAGTCCGCGTACGCGGGGCGGGCTTCCAATCGGGTTCCGACGCCACGCAGGGCCGCTCGTGGAGCTTGGTCACGATCACGCTCGACGCCGTCCACGAGGCGTGCCTGCTGGAGGTGCCGCCGAGCGCCATCGAGGTGGACGTCGCGGAGTACGACACGGGCGACCTCCTCGACGTCGGCGCCCTCCGCAGGGCCGAACGCCATCCGTGGCGCGGGCGTGACGGGGGCGCGGAGGTGCGGCTGCCGGAGCCCCCCGCGGGGGCGAAGGCGGTCCGATCGCTGCGCGGCAGGCTGGTCCTCGACGCGCCGACCACCTACGACACCTGGACGTTTGACGAGGTCGTGAAGGGCGCGGAAGTGAAGGGGGACCGCGGCCAGGCGACGATCCTCGCGGTCGAGCGTTACAAGGACAGGGAGGCCGAGTGCATCGCCGCCTATGTCCGGATCACGGGCGAGGCGTTCGGGCAGGATCGGATCGGAGGGGCGCAAGTCGCCGGACGGGTCTCCTTGCTCGCCACGGACGGGAGCGCCGTACCCAACGTGCCCTGGTGGCCCGATCATCACGCCTGGACGGGGTACTATCACACGGTCGAGTGCGAGGCGCGCTTCGTCTTCCCGAGCGAGGCCGCCCCCTCCAGGCTCGTCGTGAGTCTCCCGCGCACCTTCGAGTCGGTCGAGTTTCCCTTCGAGATCCGCGACATCCTGTTCCGCCCGTAGGAGGCGATCGCCGCGTCCTCGTCCGAGCCGATGGCCGCATCGGGGAAGCCCAGACGACCACGACGAACTCGCCCGCCCTGTGGGTGAGCGCCTCTTCTTCGCGGGGGAGGCGGCAGGCCGCGAAGCTCTGCCCGGCGGAGCGGGAGCGTCTCGCAGTCACTCTGCTGAAACGTGTTTGAGGCCGGGGCCTCACGGACGTCGATGAGGCGTGGATCAAGGAGGCCGAGGGGCGCAATCGCCGCTGGAAGCGGGGGCTCGTGCGCTCATTCGTTCTCACCCCCAACTGACGAAGGCTCTGATGAAGCTCACCGTTTCCCTCGTTCCGTCGTTCCTTCGTCTCATCCGGCCCGACGACATCGAAGCGCGCACCCGCCGGCGATCCCGACTTTGATCCCGACGAGGACGCGCGCGCGTGCCTCGAGTCGTACATGGCCGATCCCGTGCTCACGCATGCTCCCGAGTGCATCCAGGTGTCGGAGGCCGGCATCGTCATCGCGCAGGTCAACCCGCGCACCGCCTGGGCGCGCATCACCTATATGGGGCTCCTGCCCGAGCACCGCGGTCGCGGGCTCGGTCGGTGGGTGCACCGTCGCGGGTTCGCGATGCTCCGCGCGCAAGGCGGCGCGCTCTACCACGGCGGGACCGTCGAGACGAACCGCCCGATGATGCGTCTCTTCGAGGCGCACGGGTGCCGCTTCCATCGCCGCCTTGAGGAGTGGCGCTGGACAGCATAGTGGACACACCGTCTCGACGGTCCCGCCCGGGGCCTGATGGACCCCAGGCCCGTGCTCGCGGACGCGGGGAAGTCCGCGTGGCCTGGACCGCGGGGATGACGCGGGAGTGACCGCCGGCCCTCAGTCACAGTTCAACGCCGGGAGGGGTCTGGTAGGCGGAGCCGATCACGCAGAGCCGGTCGAGGACGGCCGTGAAGAGCGCGTAGAGGTCCTTCAGCCGCTCGATGTCGCGGATCGTCCCGCTGGCGCGAAAGTACAGCTCGTCCACCCCCTCGGGGAAGTCCGCCCCGAACCAACCCTCGTCGTCGCGGACCTCGAAGTGGACGCTCGGCTGCGCGTGGAGGAACCCCCGAACCTCGACGTCGGCGAACAGGCGACGTAGCTGCGATTCGTTGTTTCCCTGGACCACGAAGTCGGCGTCGAACCTCCCGTCCCCGATCTCGATGTCCTGCATTCCGAGCATTCGCCCGATCCGGCTGAAGAACCCCTCTCGGTAGACGCAGAATCGGAAGCCGTCCTTGTTGACGTAGGGCGCGCGAAGCCTCGTGTACGTGTTGTGCGTCTCCCCGCTCGACTCCGTGAAGGTGTCCAGCGTCACGACCCACTGCCCCACGCGTGCCTGGACCTTGTCGCCCTTCCAGAAGCCGCCCTCGACGTACTGGCCGCCGATCTCCGCGGCGAGCTGTCTCCAGATCTCGCCTCGGCTCGGTCCGAACAGGTCGCGCAGGAACCCCATCGAACACCTCCATGCGGTTGGCCGCCGCTGTGGCCGGCGAGCCTACCCCGTGATCGTCGCCGAGGGCAAGCGTGGAGTGGCGCAGGATCCAGCAGGACGGCGGCGCGCGGCGAGGGTGTGCAAGAGGGGAAGGGGGAGGGCGCCCGTCGCGCGATGCGAGCGGGCGCCCTCGGTGGGCTACGAGACCTTCGTTCCCTTGTCCTTCGGCTTCCGCTGCCTTGGGACGCGGGTCTTGAGGCCGTAGTCCTCGACCATCCGGTCCTTGTCGGTGTACTTCGAGAACACCTCCTGCCGGACGGCCGTCGCGACTTGCGAGCCTTCACGGAGAGTCTCCTTGTGGGACTGGGAGGTCTCGAGGTACCGGGCCTTCGCTGCCTGCATCAGGGCGAGCGACGACTCCAGCGCCGCGAGGGCCTTCTCCAACCTCGCCTGGAGCTCCGGCGTGAGCGGCCGGTCGTTCACGTGCTTCACGGCGCCGTCCCTCATCCGCGCCAGCAGGATGAACAGCTCCGCGATACGCTTCGGTGCGTTGGTGGCCATCGTGGTTCCTCCTTTCTCGCGCGCACTGCGTGGAGAGCGGGGCGACGTTGCCTCGTGGTCCCCTGCGCGACGACGCGCGTCCATCGCACGGCGGATGGATGATGCGATGCGCGTGCCAGGTCCTGAGGAATCCAGGGTGGCTGGATGCAACTCGCGCACGAGGGGCCGGATGCGTCGGTGGGAGTCGCGCCACCCCGAGCGCGGTGATGTCCTCCCGTGTCGCGCAATGAGGCACGCGGCGCGGAATCGTGTCCGCCGGCGGACACGAGGTCGCCTCCGATCGGCTCCGGGAGAGGAGCGATCGCCTCCGGGAGTGCGTCGATCGACGATCGGAGGGCTCCCGGAGGCGATCTCACGCCTCCCCGAGCCGCCAGGAGGTCTCCTGTAAGCTCCGGGAGTTCATCGTTCGTCGATCGGAGGCCTTCGGGAGGGTCCCTCACGTCTTCGATCGGCGCCGGGAGGCGTGCGGGAGCCTCCGGGGCGTGTCGGATCCGGACACGGAGGTCGTCGATCCTGGATCGGAGCCCGTCGATCGCCTCCGGGAGTCGAGAGATCGGCTCCGTGAGCGCTGCGATCGTCTCGTGGAGCCCTCCACCGCGATGTGTCAGGCCTTGGGCTCGGGCGTGGAGCGCTCGATCCGCTTCCTCGACCGACTGCCGAGATTCTCAACCCATCGATGCTGCGAGAGGCATGGCAGGCCTTCTTGGATGCGGGGTCATAGCTGCATCAGCCGGCGCAGCGCTATGACGAGCTCCTCGAACTCCGCGCGCGCCTTCGCGACCGCCTGTACCTGCCCGCCCCCGATCCCGTCCGCCTGCTTGAGGTCGAAGATCGGCTTTCGCACGAGCTGCGCCAGCGGGACCAGGCTCGCGAAGTGCTTCAGCATCGCAATGCAGTAGGGGTCCTCCTGCAGACTCGACGGCCACCGCTCCTTCGCCTCGTCCAGAACGTGCTCGTGGAACACGACGGGAATCTGGCTCGCCCACTTCTCGTAGGCCGTGACCGGCCGATCCGCCCGCGCGAGGTGCTGCTGCACGATGTACCCCCGCGGCTCGAATTGGCCTCCCTCCAGCGGCTCCGTGACCTTCTCCTGCGCGCGGCGCCAGTCCGCCCGCCACTCTCTGAGCGTCGGCCCGATGTTGCGCAGTCCCTGGAGACTGAAGAGATCGGGTGCCACCGGCATCAGCACGGCGTCCGCCGCAAGTAGCGCCGCTCGGTTCAACGCCCCCAGGTTCGGTCCCACGTCCAGCAGGACCACATCGGCCTTCACGTGCTCCGCCGAGGTCCGAGCCAACCTCCGAAGCGACGTCGTCACGTGGAGCGGGCGTTCGTTGTCCGACCGGTGCACCTGCCCCCAGCACTCCGCGAGGGACTGCTCGAAACGCCCCAGCGCCAGGTCCCCCGGCAGCAACCACAGGTCGTCTTCAATCGGTACCAGATCGGGGACTTCGATGTCCCCCTTCCCGCGACGCACCAGGTCGACACAGCGGGCGACCGTCGTTCCCCTTCGTCCCGTCTCCTCCCAGAGGCCGAACAGCCTGTCTTCGCTGAGGGCGATCGCCGACAGGTTGCACTGCGGGTCGTAGTCGAGCAGCACCGTGCGCAGGCCCTTCCGCGCCATCATGTGCGCGATGTTGTATGTCAGGGTGGTCTTCCCCACGCCGCCCTTGTTGTTGAACAGGACGCACGACTTCACGGGCGCCTCCGAATCGTCACCGTCGTGTATCCGTCCGTCTCGACCTCCAGCGGAGGACTCCCGTTCGCCGTCAAGCTAGCTTGCACCCGGCGAATGCCACGACCCAGCCTCTCCACGTAGCCCGACTCCACCAGGAATCGGGTCACCGTCGGGTTGCGGTAGTCCGAGTGCTCCCCGAACTCCCCCTCGCTCGCGCGCCCGAACCGCGCCCCTGGATTGTTGAACACAATCCGGTCCGACATCCACGAGATCCGCCCCGGCGCGTTCGTCCCCTCGTAGAGCCGATGCTGCACGAGGTTCCGCGCCAACTCCTTGAGCGCCTCGATCGGATAGTCGGGTCCGTAGGTGGTCCGGATCCCCGGGGTGCCGGTCGGCAGGTCCACGACGTGCGCCTGGAGCTGCGCCCAGACCAGCTCGAGCTGATCGGGGAGCGCCCCCGTGATCGTCTTGCGCGCAACCACATGCGCGTCGAAATCCGTCCCGCCGTAGCGGACGAACTCGACGAACGCCCCCGGAAGAACCGCCTGCGGGCTGGCACCGAACATCAGCAGGCCCGCAACGGTGGGCACCCACGCCGGCCCCGACCGCCTTGCGATCTCCCTCTGCCCCAGCCACTGCTCGAAACTCGGGAACGGGCCTCCCCCGTCGGCCGTCGACAGCTCGGCGTAGGAAGCCTTCAAGGGGGCGAGATTCAGGGCATCGAAGGCCACGTATGGGAGGGCGCGCTGATCGAATGGGAGCCGTCCCTCCGGACGGCGTTCCTGCAGACGCGCGAGGTCCGCATCGGTCGCACGCCGGCTCGTCGGCCCGACACGCACCCAGGCGACGCCGTCGACCTTCACGACCGGAGGAACAGGGTACGGCTCCACCCGAACGACGATCACGCCAAGTCCGTCCTTGCGGTTAGCCTGCACGACGATGGACGGCGAGGGGAGGATGCGCGTCGACTGGAGACGGCTCACGACGCTCTGCAGCGCGCTGTCCGACGTGTCCACGCCGACGGCCATGCCGTCCTTGCGGACCCCGAGCACGAGGAAGCCGGCTCGGCCCGAGTTTCCAAGGTCGTTCGCCAGCGCGCACGTCGCGCGGAGCATCTCCTCCGTGTCCCGGTCCGACTCCTTGCGCTCCACGCGGTCGGACTCGTCGCCGTAGGCCTCGGCCTGCTCCCCGTCATCCATCGCTCTTCCCTGGTGCAAGGACGTATTCGCAGTCTAGCACCGCAGCGAGGGTCCTTCAACCGATCCACCGCGCCCATGAGCCTGGGTCCCGCCCCCAAGCACGCCGGTAGCCTGCGACCCGGCGCTGTTGGGCGCATCGATGCAGGCCCCAGACATGAGGCGCGCCCAATTTCGGCGGACTTCCGCAGGGGCGCCGGCCCGCTGCGCGGGCGCCCCCCTCGGACGGGGACTCCTCCGTCTGCGCCGGCCCCGGGGTGCCCTCTGTGCCGGGGCGCCGACGGGGACGCGACGGCCTCACTCTTCGCCTTGCGCGTCCCGCGAGACTTGTTCGAGTACCTGACATGATGAATGGCGATCTCTTCGTGGCAGTTCGGGATCTGCGAGACCACCTCCGCGATGAACCCCGCATGGTCGAAGACGCGGAAGTTCGCGCCAAACCTGGTCCACGGCGGCAATCGTCCCGGAGCCGCCAGGCCTAAGCCTCCCAAGAACCCGCAGTAGAGACGTGCGGGAGGATCCAGGGGGTGTCGGTCCCGGACACGGAGGTCGTCGATCCTGGATCGGAGCCCGTCGATCGCCTCCAGGAGTCGAGAGATCGGCTCCGTGAGCGCTGCGATCGTCTCGTGGAGCCCTCCACCGCGATGTGTCAGGCCTTGGGCTCGGGCGTGGAGCGCTCGATCCGCGTCATGATGCGATAGAGACGCTGACGGGAGATCCCGAGACGTCTGGCGGCGTCCTTCTTGTTCCCGAGGCACACGGCGAGGGCGCGCTCGACGGCCGTCTCCTCGACCTGATCGAGCGTGAGGAGGGGCCCTTCGGCGTGATGGACCAGGAGCGGGGGAGGGAGGTGCTCGGGGAGGAGGGGTCCGCCGTCGCAGACGGGGAGGGCCGAGTCGAGGGTAGCGCGCAGCTCGCGGAGGTTGGCGACCCATGGGCGCTCGGCGAGGGCGCGGAGGGTCTGGGCGGGAACGCGGGGCGGGGCGGAGAGACCGTCGCGGCGCGAGAGGGAGAGGAGGAACCGTTCGACGAGGTCGGGGAGGTCCTCGAGGCGCTCGCGGAGGGGCGGGACGGTGAAGTGGGTCATGCCGAGACGGGAGAGGAAGTCGGTGCGCCAGCGGCGGGGGCGGGAGGCGATCTCCTGGATGGTGCGGTTGGTGGCGTAGAGGCAGCGGCAGTCGAAGGGGACGGGCTTGAGGCCGCCGACGCGGACGGCCTGGCGGTACTCGAGGGCGAGGAGGAGGCGGGCTTGCGCGGAGCGGGGGAGCTCGGTGACCTCGTCGATGAAGAGGGTGCCCTTGTCGGCGCGTTCGAGGTGGCCGGCGTGGGACTCGGAGGCGCCGGTGAAGGCGCCCCTCTCGTGACCGAACCACTCTGAGCGGAAGAGGTCGCGATCGGTGTCGGCCCCGTTGGCGACGACGAACGGGCCTGCGGCTCGGGGGGAGGCGTTATGGAGGGCGAGGGCGAGGAAGGTCTTGCCGGTCCCGGGCTCGCCGAGGAGGAGGATGGGCTTCTCGGTCTCGGCGTACGGGGCGAGCCTGTCGAGGAAGGCCCTCATCCGCGGGGATCGAGTCTGGAAGGAGTCCTGAAGGGTGACCCCTTTCTCTCGGAAGAGGCGGGTCTCGCTGATGGGCAGGCAGGTGGTCATGACACGCTCCTTATCCAGACGGGGTCCCTCCATAGTGATCTATGAGTCTCGATCGCCGGAATTACACGCATTCCGGAAAGATCCTGGGTCTATCGGCGGTTGCGCCCTCGCCAGCGCGCATCCTGCTCTTGATCACGGGGTTGTGCGCTTGCATGCGGTGCGCCGCTGGCGTGAGATTCGGCATGTTTCGGGCACAGCGCTACCGGGGTGACACGCTCTCCCGCCTGCCCGAGCCGGTGCCCGAGACCCGAGCCCCGAAGCCCGAGCCCCGAGACCCGCCGCCCGTTCCACGTGCCCGTGCCCGTGCC
>CAZYRM010000098.1:19168-24101 GCA_964649705.1 uncultured Planctomycetia bacterium | reverse complement strand
CCTTCGAGCGCGGCCTTCTGGAGGGCGATCAGCTCGCGGATCCCCTTCTCCCCCAGGTCGAGCATCTCGTTCAGGCGCTCCCTCGAGTAGGGCTTTCCCTCCGCGGTCCCCTGCACCTCGATCAGCTCCCCCGCCGCGTTCATGATGAGGTTCATGTCGACCTCGGCGGCGGAGTCCTCGAAGTAGTTCAGGTCGAGGACCGCGGTCCCCTTGACGATGCCGACGCTCACGGCGGCGACGGGAGGCCTGAGGGGATCCTTCATCAGGAGCTGCTCCCTGAGCATCGACCGGACAGCGTCGGTGACCGCGACGTAGGCGCCGGTGATCGCGGCGCAGCGCGTGCCGCCGTCCGCCTGGATCACGTCGCAGTCGATCCAGAGCGTGCGCTCCCCGAGGAGCTCCATGTCGATGGCGCCCCTCATCGCGCGGCCGACGAGCCGCTGGATCTCCATCGTGCGGCCGTCGGCGCGCCCCTGTCGGCCCTCGCGCGACTTCCGCTGCTTCGTGCTCGCGGGGAGCATGCCGTACTCGGCCGTGACCCAGCCCTTCCCCGTGTCCTCGATGAACGACGGCACGCTCTCCTCGACGACCACCGTGCACAGGACGCGCGTGTCGCCCACCTCCACCAGGGTCGAGCCGCGCGCGAACTTGACGTAGCCGCGCGTGAAGCGGACAGGGCGGAGCTGGTCGGCCTGCCGCCCATCGGGACGCTGGAACGCGAAACGAGTCACTTCTCCTCCTCCACCGGCGGGGGCTGCCCGTCCCCGTCGCCCGGGGCCGCCACGTCCCCCTGGCCGTCGTCCGGGACAGGCGGCTCGCCCCCGTCAGCTTCCTCGGCGGGGGGCTCCCCCTCCTTCGGGCGGTTCACGTCGTCGATGATCTTGCAGATCCGCACCGCGCCCTCGATCGACTCGTCGAAGTGGAACGTCAGCTCCGGGGTGTGCCTGAGCCTCATCCTCCTCGACACGTTGCCCTGGATGAACGCCCGGGCGCGGCGGAGCATCTTCAGCACCTGGCCGCGGACCTTCTCGTCCCCGATCGTGCTGAAGAACACCTTCGCCGTCTTCAGGTCGGTCGACGGCTCGACCTTCGTGAACGTGACGAAGCCGACCCCCGGGTCCTTCATCTCATACAGGACGAGATGGGAGATCTCCCGCATCATCTCCTTGGCGACTTTGGCGTTGCGGTAGGCTGGCATGTCTACATCACGTCCAGGTCGTAGTCGATGAGCTGGACCGCGGGGAACCCGCGGACGAAGTTCACGACGTTGTCGAGCACGCTGTTCACGAACTTCGCGTCGTTCCCCACGGTGGCGATCCCGATCGTCGTCTTCTGCCAGAGGTCGTTGTCGTCGACCTCGGCGACCGCGACGTTGAACTTGTTCTTCAGGAGGTCCTTCAGGCTCTTCAGGACGTGCCGCTTGTCCTTGAGGGACTGCGCGTCCGAGATGACCGCCCGGATCTCCAGGCTGCCGACGATCATGGATGGAACCGTCCGAATCGACGGGAGGTTCGCGGGAACACGGGAGGCCCGATAGAGGCTACGACTCGAGCTTCCGCGGTTTCTCCTGGATCGTGAAGGACTGGATGGTGTCGCCCACGCGGATGTCGTCGAACCCCGCGATCTTGAGACCGCACTCGAAGCCCTCGGCCACTTCGCGCGCGTCGTCCTTGAAGCGCTTGAGGTTCTCGAGCCTGCCGGTGTGGATCACGACCTTGTCGCGGATCACGCGCACCTGGTTCGACCGCTCGACCTTGCCGTCGACGACGAGGCACCCCGCGATCGTCCCGACGCGGGAGATGCGGAACGTCTCCTTCACCTGGATCTGGCCCGTGACCACCTCGACCTTGTCCGGGACCAGGAGCCCCTCCAGGGCGAGCTTCATCTCCTCGATCACCTGGTAGATGACCGTGTACGTCCGGATCTGGACCCCCTTCTCGGTGGCCAGGACCCGCGCGCGGTCGTCGATCGGCACGTGGAAGCCGAGCACGATCGCATCGCTCGCACTGGCGAGCAGGACGTCCGACTCGGAGATGCTCCCGACCGCGGAGTGGATGATCCTGATCTTCACTTCCAGGTGCGTGAGGTTCGAGAGCGACTTGTTGAGCACCTCGAGAGAGCCCTTCACGTCGCACTTGAGCACGACGCGGACCTCGGCCATCTGCCCGCTGGCGATGAGGGAGGAGAGGTTCTCCACCGTGACCTTGGCCCGCGAGAGGAGCGCCGTCTCGCGCCCCTTGCGCGTGCGGCCGTCGGCGACCTCGCGCGCGGCGTCGATGTCGGCGATCACCTGGAAGGTGTCCCCCGGCGAGGGGACGGTCGACAGGCCGGTGATCTCGGCGGGCATCGCGGGCCCGGCCTCGGTGATCGGGCTCCCCTTGTCGTCGTACAGCGCGCGCACGCGCCCGTACGCCGCGCCGCAGATCATGACGTCGCCCTTCCGCAGGGTCCCGTTCTGCACGAGCACCGTCGCGAGCGGGCCGCGCCCCTCGGTGAGCTTCGCCTCGAGCACCGCCCCCGTCGCGGGGCGGTCGGGGTTCGCCTTCAGGTCGAGGAGCTCGGCCTCGAGGCCCAGGCGCTCGACGAGCTCCGGGATCCCCTTCCCGGTAAGCGCGGAGACCTGCACGAAGCCGGTCTTCCCGCCCCACTCCTCGGGGTTCAGTCCGAGGGCGGCGAGCTGGGACATGACGCGGTTCGCGTTGGCCTCCTTCTTGTCGATCTTGTTCAGCGCGACGACGACGGGGACGCCCGCGGCCTTCGCGTGGCTGTAGGCCTCCTCGGTCTGGGGCATGACGCCGTCGTCCGCCGCGACGACGAGGACGGCGATGTCGGTCACGTTCGCCCCGCGGGAGCGCATCCCCGTGAACGCCTCGTGGCCCGGCGTGTCGAGGAAGGTCACCGTGCGGTTGTTCAGCGTGACGGTGTACGCGCCGATGTGCTGCGTGATCCCGCCGGACTCGCCGGAGGCGACGTCGGCCTGGCGGATCCGGTCGAGGAGGCTCGTCTTTCCGTGGTCGACGTGTCCGAGGATCGTGACGACGGGCGGGCGGGACTTCAGGTCCTCCGGGCGGTCGGTCGTCTTCGCCTCGGCGACGACGTCCTCGGCCTGCCGCGTCCGCTTGATCTCGACCTCCTTGCCGAACTCGAGGGCGAGGATGCCGATCGCATCCTCCGGCACGGGGTCGTTCATCTTGGCCATCAGGCCGTTTTCCATCAGCTTGTAGATGATCTGGTTCACCCGGACGCCGAGGACGTTGGAGAGGTCCTTCACCGAGATCGGGAACGGGATCTCGATCTTGGTCTTCTCCTTCGGCACGAACTGGGTCTTCGTGTGGGACTTCGGCCCGGCGGGCTGGTTGAACCGCTGCCGCTTGCCGGGCCTCGGCTTGAACTTCTCGGAGATGTTCGTGTCGCCGCCGCGCCCCGGTCCTCCGGCTCCGCCCGGCTTCGGGCGGTGCTTGCGGCGCTCCTCCTCCCCGTCCGTCGCGTACCGATCGACCTCGATCGGGCGGAGGGCCCGGCCGCGGATCGCCGTCTGGGCGTCGTCCTTCGGGAGGATCGGGCGGACGACGGGGGCGATGTCCTCCCCCTCGACGGGGGCCTCGGTCCCGCCCGCGCGGATGATCGTCGGGCGGATGACGGAGGGGCCCTGGCCCCGGGTCGGCGGGAGGGTCGATGCGGCCGAGGAGGTCGGCGCGGCGACCCCCGGCTTCTGAGGCTGCTGAGCCGATGTCTTCTGGCCGCCGCGGCTGCCGCGGGCGAGGGCCTCCTCGAGCGCCTTGCGCCCCGCGGCCTCGCCCTGGGCCCGCCTCTCCTGCTCGGCCGCATGGCGCCTCGACTCGGCGTCCTGCGCGGCACGACGCTCCGCGTCCGCCTTCGCGCGACGATCCGCGCTCTCCTGCTCCTGGCGCTTCATCGTCTCTTTGAGGTCCGCGAAGATCCCGCGGATGGCTACGGCCTGCGGCTCGTCGATCAGGCTGAGGTTGTTCTTCACCCGGATCCCGCGCATCTGGGCGCGTTCGATCACGTCCTTCGCCGAGGTGCCGACCTCGCGGGCGATTTCATACAGCCGGAACTTCATTCGATGGGGTCCCCGATCCTCGATGCTTCCACGGAATCTTCCACGGCGCCGCTAGGTCCCTGGCGCGGCGTCCCCTTCCGTCGCCTTCGGGGCCGCCTCGCCCTCAGAGGACGGCTCGGACGGAACTCCTGCCGCGGCTCCCTCGGCGGGCGCCTCCGACGCGGCCGCCTCGGCCGCCGAATCCTCCGGCGCACCCTCGGCCGGCGCTTCTTGCGCGGCCGCCTCGGCCGCCGAATCCTGCGGCGCCCCCTCGGCCGGCGCCTCTTGCGCGGCCGGCGCCTCCTGCGACACGCCCTCCGCGGGAGCCTCCTGCGCCGCGGGCCCCGCCCCCGGCTCCGTCGTCGCCCCGAGCGCCTCGATCACGTCCGGCTCGGGCACGGGAGGGTGAGCCGCCGAGAAGTACGCGTTCACCGCGTCCCAGATCCCCTGGGACTTCTCGGGCGTAATCCCCGACAGGTTCTCCAGGGCCTCCAGGCCCTTCTTGAGCACGTCCCCGACCGTCCGGATCCCCTCCTCGCGCAGCACGCCCGAGTTCTCCGCGACCACGCCCGGCAGGTCCCTGAGCGGGGTCTCCTCCGGCCGCGGCGTGTCCTCGTCCGGGGCGTTGCTCATCACGTCGATGTCCCAGTCCGCCAGGCGCGAGGCGAGGCGGACGTTCTGCCCGCCCTTCCCGATCGCCAGCGAGAGCTGGTCCCGCGCGACGACGACCTGCGCGCGGCGGCTCTCGGGGTCCAGGGTCACCGAGTCGACCTCCGCGGGCTTGAGGGCGTTCTTGATCAGCGCCTCCTCGTTGTCGTCCCAGCGGATGATGTCGACCTTCTCGCCGTTCAGCTCCTCGATGATGTTCTTGAT
>CAZYRM010000098.1:0-19068 GCA_964649705.1 uncultured Planctomycetia bacterium | reverse complement strand
CCCAGCGGATGATGTCGACCTTCTCGCCGTTCAGCTCCTCGATGATGTTCTTGATCCGCGACCCGCGCACGCCCACGCACGCCCCCACGGCGTCCACGCGCTGCGTCAGGCTCACTACGGCGATCTTCGATCGGAACCCCGCTTCGCGGGCGATCTCGCGGATCTCGATCGTCTTGTCGGCGAGCTCGGGCACCTCCAGCTCGAACAGGCGGCGAACGAAGTCCTTGCTCGCGCGGGAGAGCACGACGCGCACCTTCTGCCCCTTCTTCCTCACCTCGAGCACGTGCGCCCGGATCCGCTCCCCCACCTTGTACGACTCGCCAGGGACCTGCTCGCTCCGCGGCAGGACGGCCTCCACCTTGCCAAGGTTGACGATGACGTTCGTCCCCTCGACGCGGAGGACGCTCCCGGTCAGGATGTCCCCCTGCCGCGCCTCGAAATCGGTGTAAAGCGCATTGCGCTCCGCCTCGCGGATCTTCTGGATCATCACCTGGCGGAAGGTCTGCGCCGCGATTCGACCCAGCTCGCCCGGGTCGATCTCCTGGTCGCCGTCGAGTGCGATGATGTTCCCCGTCTTGCGGTCGATCTGGATCGTCAGACTGTCCTTCGCCCCGAAGCGCTTCCGGGCCGCCGAGAGAAAGGCCGCCTCGATGTCCTGGAAGATAGTTTCCTTGTCGATCGCCTTGTCCCTGTGGATCGTATCCACGATTCGAAGCAGCTCGCCGTTCATCACGGTCACCCCGGGGACCCGTCTAGGGTCGATCGTGCCAGCAAAAAAGGTGGGGTTTCGACCCACCTCTGCTCGCCCGTGGCCAGGGCGAGGCCCGAGTATTGTAGGGATCCGGGATCCCGCCGTCAACCGGTGTTCAAGCGATCTTCCACATTGAGATCGCGGACGATCCCCCCTACACTGCCACCCATGATCGACCGATTCGAAGTCGACTGCGCGTCGCGCCTTGCGGCGGCGGAGAAACGGGGCCCGTGAGCACGCTCGCCCTTTCCGACCGGATTGCCTTCTACGAGGAGCTCCGCCGCATGGTGAATGCGGGGTTCGTCCTCTCCCAGGCCTTCCGGACCCTCCGGGAGAAGCGAGGCACGCGCGAGCTGTCGGGCCTCTACCAGACGCTCGAGACCTCCTGCGCGGCCGGGAGGCCCCTGGCCGAGGGGATGGCCCAGATCCCCTGGGACTTCTGCGCCCTCGAGATCCACCTGGTCCGCGCCGGCGAGGGGAGCGGGCGGCTCGAGGAGACGCTCAAGTCGCTTGCGGACTACTACCGGCGGCGGCAGGAGCTTGTCCGGCGGATCCAGAGCGCGCTCCTCTACCCCATCTTCCTCATCCACGTCGCCATCTTCGTCTGCCCCCTTCCGATGGCCTTCCTCGACGGGTGGTACGAGTACATCAAGACGGTCTGCATCGAGCTGATCGTCGTCTACGGCGCCTTCGCGGTGGGCTGGGGGTTCACGCTCCTGGTGCGAAAGGTCCCCGGGATCGCCAGCGCCTGGGATCAGCTCCGCTTCCTCGTCCCCTGGTACGGCGCGGCGACGAAGCGATTCGCCGTGACCCGCTTCGCGACGGCGCTCGGCCATCTGCTCGACTCCGGAGTCTCCGCCCCGAAGGCGCTCGAACTGGCCGCGGAGACGCTGGGCGTGCCGACGTGGCGCCGCCGCGTCCTCGACATCATCCCCCGCGTCCAGCAGGGCGACCGGATCGTCGACTCGCTCGACGCTGCGGGGTTCCTCCCCGCGAACGCCTCCGCGATCATGCTCGCCGGCGAGGAGGCCGGCCAGCTCCCCGAGGTGCTCTTCGACGTCGCGAAGATGTGCGAGGAGGAGGGCTCCCACTACGCCCGGATCGGCTGCAAGGTGCTGTCGCTGATCTTCCTCGTGACGGCGATCGGCGCCGCGTTCTACATGCTCGTCGTCAACCTCTTCCTCAGACTGCTGTCCGGGGCGGATCAGATCGGGGGGGACTAGCGTCGAAGTGCCGCTCGAGGAAGCGCCGCGCCGCGGCCAACTGCGCGGGCGGGTAGCCGTCGTGCACCTCCATCACCAGCGGGACCGACGACGGGATCCGCCCGCGCAGCATCCCGAAGTCCATGTGGCCCGCGCCGGGAGGCAGGTGGTCCACGAGCTGCACCACGTCGTGGATGTGGACCTCGGCCATCCGCGCGCCGAAGCGGTCGAGCCACTCCGCGTGCGGGACGAACCCGATCGCGTCGAGCGCGTGCGCGTGCCCCACGTCGTGGCAGTAGCTGACCCGGGGGAACTCGCGGAGCAACTGCTCCAACTCGTCGGGGAGCGGGACCTGGTGGAAGTAGTACCGGTTCTCCACGGCGAGCACCGCCTCCGGCGCCCGCTCCAAGACCTCACGGAGGCTTCGCCTCACCGCGTCCATCGTCTTCAGGGCGCGATCGCGGCGCTTGCGGAGGAGCCGCTGGACCTCCTGGGAGAGCTCCTGCGTGCGGCCGATGTCCAGGACGTACCGGCCCAGTTGCGCCTGGCGCCTTGCGGCGGACCGCATCCGCGCCTCCCCGAGGTGCACGACGACCGTGTCCGTGCCGAGGGAGCGGGCGACGTCGATCGTCTCCAGGGTCCTCCGCACGGCGTCGCGACGCTTCGACTCCGACGGGTTCCCCAGGAAGTCGCCCCGCGCGTTCCGCCCGAGCAGACGGCTGCGCGTGCAGAGGTTGTGCACGCTGACCACGCGGACCTCCCCCGCCCGCACCAGCGCGGCGATCTCGTCGACGGGCACGTCCTCGTCCGTCACGCCGATCTCGAAGGCGCGGAAGCCGACCTCCCGCGCGGCGCGAATCGACTCCAGGACCCCTCCCTCCGCGCCGTGGAACCAGCACGTACTCAGCGCGATCTCCACGAGCGCCTCCCCGCGAGGAACAGCGCCGCAGCCGCCTCGGCCGCCTGGGCCAGCCACTCGGCCGCGCGGACGATCGCCTCGTCCGTCCCCGCGGGGCCGGGGAGGATCGGGAGGCTCGCCGCGAACCCCATGCGCGCGGCCGCCGCGGGGGTGCAGGCCCGCACGCCGCAGAGGGCGACCACGGGCACGCCGATCCGACGGCAGCGGCGCGCGACGGCCGCCGGGGCCTTTCCGCCCGCGGTCGTGGCATCCAGGCGCCCCTCGCCGGTGAGGACGAGGTCCGCTCGGCGTGCATGGGCGTCGAAGTCCAGGAGGGAGAGGATCAGCTCCGCCCCGTCGGCGAGCTCCGCATCGAGGAGGACATGGAACCCCGCGGCCGCGCCTCCGGCGGCTCCCCCGTGTCGGAGGCGCGCGACGTCGGGGCCCCCGCACGCTCGGACCGCGCGCGCGAACGCGGTGAGGCCGCGATCGAGCGTCCGGACATCCGCGGGCGTCGCCCCCTTCTGCGGGCCGAAGACCCTCGCCGCGCCTCGGGCGCCGAGCAGCGGATTCACGACGTCGCAAGCGACGCGGAGGCGCACACGCCGCGCCCGAGGGTCGATCCCGGACGGGTCGATCCGGACGAGCCGCTCCAGCGCGCCGCCACCGGACGCGAGGTCCTTGCCTCGGCGATCGAGGAACCTCGCACCGAGCGCCCTCAGCGCGCCCGTCGCGGCGTCCACCGTGGCGCTCCCGCCTACGCCGATCAGGAGCTCCCGGGCCCCGTCGTCGAGGGCAGCGCGGAGCAGGTCCCCGGTACCCTCGGTCGAGGCGGCGATCGGGTCCCGCTCGTCCAGGCCGATGCGCCTGAGCCCGCTCGCCTCGGCCATCTCGACGACCGCGAGGCGTCGGCGGGGGTCGAGACCGTAGCGGGCGCGCACGTAGCGGCCGAGAGGGTCGCGCGCCCACGTCCTGCGGACCGGGAGGTCGAAGGCGTCCAGCGTGCCGTCGCCGCCGTCGGCCACGGGGAGGAGGTCGATGCGCGCGGACGGGCACGCGCGGCGGACGCCGGAGGCCATGGCACGCGCGGCCTCGCGCGAGGACAGCGACTCCTTGAAGGCGTTGGGCGCGACAAGGACGCGCATTATCGGGAGGGGAACTGCCAGGAGGCCTCTTTGGCCTTCCACCAGGCGTCCCACTTCCCGGCGAGCTCCTTGCGTCCGTCGTCCGCCTCCGGCATGTCCCCCATGGACTCCCCCGTGAGGCGGAGCAGGCAGTCATGCGCGCGCGAGGCGAGGACCTTGTCCTCTCCGCCGACGACCATGACGAGCCCGGTGACGATCTCCTTGTCCCCCGTGGCGCAGAGGTCCTTCACGACAGCCTCCTCGGCCTCGGAAAAGGACGCCGCCTTGTACTTGCGGGCCCAGATGATCCCCTGGTCGAGGATCTGCTCCTCGTTGCGCGACTTCGCGGAGTCGTACGACCCGGCGTTCGCCTGGTACCAGGACTTCCACTGGTTCGAGAGCTCGCGGCGGTCGTCCCGGCTGGTCCCCATGACGGTCGCAATCGGGCGGCCCGTGATGTACGTGAGGATCTCGCAGGACCACTTCGCGGCCATCTCGTCGTCGTTGTCCACGAGATCGATGAGGGCGGGGATCACCTCCTTGCCCCGAGCGGCCAGCTTCTGCTTCTGCTCGTCGATCTTCACGGTGGGCCAGTCGTTCATCTCCTTGAGCATCGGCCCGAGCTCGGCCTTGATCGCGGGGTCGACCTTCCACTCGGCCGGGGCGCGCGGCGGATCGCGTCGGGGCGGCGCGGGGCGGTCGCCGCCGTCGGGGGGCGACGCTCCGTCGGGACCCGCGCCCGGCACGGCGGGCGGCTGCTTGCGCCCCTGCGCCTCGGCGTCGAGCGGGTCGAGGGGCTCGGAAGGCCCCTGCGGGGACGGCTGGGAGGCGGCCTCCGGCGGCTTCGCGCCCATCTTCGCGGGGTCCTGGTACGCCGGGCCCGGGTCGGCCGGAGCGCTCGTCCCGCTGGCGGATTCCCCCTGCGCCAGGGGGGGCGGCGAGCCCTTCTTCTTCCCCTTGTCGTCCCCGTGGTCCCCCATCGCGAGGGCGATCCCGACGATCGCTACGAGGCCGACGACGCTCCCGATGATGATCGGGGTGTTGTTGGACTGGCGTTTCTCGCGGCGGCCCGTCTTCGTCGGGTCGAGGATGCTCGGCTGCCCGTGGATGAGCATCTCACCCTTCGCGGCGACCTTCATGAGCGGCGTCATCCGCTCCTTCTTGGGCCTCGTGGCGGGCGGCGCGCCCGGGGCGACCGCGGGAGTCTGCGCGGTCGGCTTGGAGGGGGCGCCGCAGCGGGGGCAGTTCGCGTGCTTGTGGTGGTCGTACCCCGAGTGGCACTTGCGGCACCGCACCGACCTGGCCGTGCTTGGCATGGCAGCGCTCCTCTTGCCGGGACAGGACCGGAGCCGCATTATAGGGGTGGCCAAGGGCGGTCGCAAGGCGGAAGACCGGACATCGATACCGGACTTCGATATCAGATATCTGACATCTGAGGTCTGATATCAGATATGGTCTGGATAACCATCGGTTCTCCGGACATATCTGATGGCCGTCAACCATGTCCCGACAGCAGGGCGGTCGGTGACGATCCTCGTCCACCACCCGATCTACCTGGAGCACGACACGGGGGACCACCCCGAGTGCGCGCGGAGGCTCGCGGCAATCGAGGAGGCCCTGCGCCGCGCGGGGCTCTGGGACCGCTGCCGCGAAATCGCCCCCCGGCGGGTGACGCGGGCGGAGCTGGAGCGCGTCCACACCCCCGCGTACCTGGACGCCCTCGAACGGATGGAGGCGGCGGGGGGAGGCTTCCTCGACGCCGACACCCCGATGTCGCCCCGCTCCCTCGAAGCCGCGCGCTTCGCGGCGGGAGGGGTCCTCGCGGCGGTGGAGGCCGTGATGGCGGGACAGGACGCCACGGCCCTCTGCCTCGTGCGCCCGCCGGGCCACCACGCCACGCCGACGCGGGGGATGGGGTTCTGCCTGTACAACAACGTCGCGGTCGCGGCGGCGCACCTGGTCGCGGCGCACCGCCTGGAGCGCGTCCTCGTCGTCGACTGGGACGTCCACCACGGGAACGGGACGCAGGACGCCTTCTACGATCGCGCGGACGTGATGTACTTCAGCACGCACCGGTACCCCTTCTACCCCGGTTCCGGCGCGACGCGCGAGCAGGGCCGAGGGGCGGGGCTGGGGGCCACCGTGAACCGCCCCTTCCCGTCCGGCACGCCTCGCGAGGAGGTCGTCGGGGAATTCCGCCGCGTGATGGAGACCGAGGCAGAGGCGTACCGGCCGCAGTTCGTGCTGGTCTCCGCCGGATTCGACGCCTACCGCGAGGACCCGATCGGGGGGCTGGACCTCGAACCGCACGACTACCGGGAGATGACCGACGCGGTCATGGCGCTCGCGAAGCGGCATGCGATGGGGCGCGTGGTCAGCGCACTGGAGGGCGGCTACCACCTCGCGGGGCTGGGGAGGTGCGTGGCGGAGCACCTCGAGGGCCTGCTGGGACGGTAGGGCCGCAGTGCCGATCTCGACATCCCAAAACCCAAATCCCAACGAAATCCCACATCCCGAATCCCAACTACGGACACAAAGTGGCTGGGATTTGGGATGTGGGATTTCGTTGGGATCTGGGATTTGGGATCTGGGATTTCCGCGGGCCGCAGCCCGCGGGCCCTAGCCCGCGGCCGGCGGCGGCGCGGGCGCCGGCGGCGCGAGGGGCTGGGCGACCGGCACGGCCTGGTCGGCGGCGTGGGGAAGCTCGAGCTCCACCTGGCCCCACTCGAGCTTGAACTTCTCGCGCGTCCCCAGCCTCAGCTCGTACGACTTCTCCTTGATGTCGCCGATCACCTTTTTCGAGACCTTCTCGCCGTTGACGTAGGTCCCGTTGGCGCTCATGTCCTCGATCTCGATGCTCTGGGAGTTGTAGAACGAGATCTTCGTGTGGCGCCTCGACACCGACAGGAAGTCGGTGTCGTTCTTCTTCTGCTCCTCGGTCAGGGTCTGGTACTTGCGGCTCTTCTTGAGGGAGATGTCGCAGTTGCGGCTGCGGCCCAGGATGACGGTCTGCCCGTAACTCAGCGGGAAGACCTCGCCTTCGACGAGGCCCTCGACCCCACGGAGGATCAGGCTCTCCGTCTTCACTTCGCCACGGCGGCCCCTGGGGCCCCTCCTTTCGGAGTGTCCTCCTGCGGCATGCTGACGTTGGAATAGACGTCCTGCACGTCGTCGTGGTCCTCGAGCCCGTCGATCAGGTCGAGGACTCGCTTCCCGATCGCGCCGTCCACCTCGGTCAGGGTCTTCGGGACGAGGCCGATCTCGCTCATCGAGAGCGTCCAGCCCTTGGCCTCGAGGACCTTCTTGACGGCGGTGTAGTCCTCGGCGCTCGTCGTGATGATGAAGGCGTCGTCGGTGGTCTCGACGTCCTCCGCGCCCGCGTCGAGGGCGACGGTCATGACGTCGTCCTCCTTCAGGCCCTCGCCCGTGACCGCGAGCGTGCCCTTCCGCTGGAAGTTGTAGGCGACGGAGTTCGCGGTGCCGAGGTTGCCCCCCTTGTTCTCGAAGATCTTGCGGACCTCGCTCACGGTGCGGTTCTTGTTGTCCGTGAGGACCTTCACCATGATCGCGACGCCGCCAGGGCCGTACCCTTCGTACGTGAGCTCCTCGAACTTCACGTCGCCCATCTCACCGGAGCCGCGCTTGATGGCGCGCTCTATGTTGTCCTTCGGCATGTTCTCCGCCCGCGCCTTGTCGATGGCGAGCTGGAGCTTGATGTTGCTGCCGGGGTCGGTCCCCCCGTCCCGCGCCGCCTGCATGAGCAGCTTCGAGATCTTGGAGAACATCTTCCCCTTGCGGGCGTCGGCCGCCCCCTTCTTGTGCTTGATCGTCGCCCAGTGTGAGTGTCCGGACATGAGTCCTCCTCGATGCTACTGCTCGGCGGGCTTCCTACCCTTGGCCGCCTTCACCTTCTGCCCCAGGGGGCAATCCGCCTGGACCGCACAATGCGGGCAATCCGGCGTATCTCCCACGCAGGTCTCCTCGGCGTGCCTCGCCAGGGCAAACCACGTGGGTGCGAGCGAATTGCCCGTCGTCACCTTGTCCAGGAACCGCTGGGCCACCTCATCGTTCGCGCTCTGCGGGACCAGCTCCAGCCGTCTGAGCAGGCGCGTCACGCCCGCCTCGGCGATCGCCTTCGGATACTTGAAGCACCGGTACAGGAAGACGCCCCGCGCGATGGAGGCCAGCTCACGGATCCCGGTCAGGTACTTCTTCGCATCCTCCCCCTGGTCCGGCCCGAATGCAAGGGCGATTCGGTTGTGGTCCAGGAAGACCCGGTCCAGGATCTTGACGAGCGCCTCGGCCTTGTCCTTCACCTTCGGGAGCTTGCCGATCTCGACGATCTCGGCCATCTCGTCGGGCGAGGAGACCCGGACCTCGTTCCAGTCGACGTACTGCTCCTGGAAGGCCGACAGGGCCCGGATCCCCTGCTTCCATGACCCGTCATAGGCCAGGAGCGTGAGGACCAGCTCCTCGAGCTGGGGCAGATCTCCCTCCCGGGGGATCCACGGATACTTCTTCTGCAGGTGGGGCAGAATCCGCTTGAGCCTCGCACCCGCCGCCTTGAGTTGCATCCCTGTCCCTAGTGTTGGACCGAATGCGCATTCTACCGGCCGGTGCGCTCCGTGTCAACCGGTTGGTGGGACTGCCGTTGCACGAGGTCGCCGCGCCCCCGGGCCCGGGCGGCGAGGCGCGGAATGCGACCCTGCTCCATCTCCGTCTCGTCGTGGGAGAAGACGGGGACGTACCGCCGCGCAATCCCCGCCACGACGCCCAGGGCGGCGCATGAGGTGAGGAGCGAGGAGCCCCCGTAGCTGACGAGAGGCAGCGTCATCCCCGTGATCGGGGCCAGCCCCGTCGTCATCGCCACGTTGACGAACACCTGCACGGCGAACCAGACCACGACCCCCACGATGGCGAGCCTCCCGAACGGCTCGCGGCACCGATAGGCGATCGACAGGCTCGTCCCGAGCAGGATCGCGTACAAGAGGAGCAGGCTCGACGTCCCCAGAAGCCCCCAGGACTCCCCCACGACGGAGAAGATGAAGTCGTTGTGCCTCTCGGGGACGAACCGGGTGAATCCGCTCGCGGCGTCCTCGGTCCCCCGCCCGGTCCAGCCGCCGGCGCGGATCGCCTCCAGCGCGCGGAGGAGCTGGAACCCGTCGCCCAGCGGGGCGTTTTCGGGACGGATGAAGGCGGTCAGGCGGTTCATCTGGTACTCCCGGAGCGGCGGGAGGACGCGCCCGGTGGTGAAGTAGGCGACGAACGGGGCCGCGGCGAGCGCGAAGGCGCAGAGGCACAGGCCGCCGATCCGCCTCTTCTTCGCACCCGCGGCGAAGACCATCGCCGCGAAGATCGGGAAGAACACCAGCGCCGTGCCGAGGTCGGGCTGCTTCAGGATGAGCCCCATCGGGGCCAGCACCAGGGCCAGGGGGATGCCGATGTCGCGCAGGCGCACGGCGGGCTCCCGGACGTGCAGGTACCGCGCGATCGCCAGGATGACGGCGATCTTCATGTACTCGGAGGGTTGCACGCCGAAGCCGAAGACCTCGAACCAGCGGCGCGACCCGTTCTTCTCCGGGGCGAACTTGAGCACGAGGACGAGCGCGACCAGAAGGAGCCCGTAGCCGGCGTAGGCCGGCACGCGCAGCCTCAGGTAGGAGAACCGGTAGAGGACGCCGAAGGCGACCATCCCCGCCAGGGCGGCGATCACCTGCTTCCCGAGGTGCGTCCGAGCGAACGGCGTCCCCGCGGCGGACGGGTCCGTCGCCGCGATCGCGGCGATCCCGAGCCCCAGCAGGAGGAGCATCGAGAGGACGAGCGGCCACAGCAAGCGATCGCTCGCGCGCATCGTCACTTCTTCTCCTGGCGGACAGCAACATCCGGCATCAGCACCTCCAAAATCTCAGATGCAATAGGCGCCGCCGTCTCCCCTCCATGCCCGCCATGCTCCACGAGGACGACGAAGGCGTACCTCGGGTCCTCCTCGGGGGCGTACCCGGCGAACCAGGCGTGCGCCTCCGGGCCGCCCTCGTCTCCGCTCGTCACCTCCGCAGTGCTCGTCTTTCCCGCGACGCGGAAGGCCGACAGGCCGTACTTCGAGGCCGTCCCGAGCGGCCCGTGGACCACCTCGTGCAGTCCGTGCCGCACGCGGGCCAGCGTGTCCGCGCGCAGGGAGACCGTCGAGGCGAACGGCGAGATCCCGGCGTTCACGTGCGGGACGACCACGTGCCCTCCATTCGCGACGCAGGACATCAGGACGGCCACCTGCAGAGGCGTCACCGTCAGCGTCCCCTGGCCGATGGCCAGGTTCAGGGTGTCGTTCGGGTGCCACTTCCCCCCGCGGCGCCTGTCGAGCCAGTCGGTCGTCGGGACGTCGCCCGATTGTTCGAACGGGAGGTCGATCCCGGTCGGCCGTCCGAGCCCCAGGCGCGTCGCCCACGAGGCGATCGGGTCGACTCCGAGATTCTCCCCGACGTGGAAGAAGAAGACGTTGCAGGACTGCGCCATCGCCGCATCGAGCTCCATCCGGCCGTGCGCCCCGTGCTGCTCCCCGATCCAGCACTTGAAGAAGGGCGCCGTGTCGCGATACTGCCCCAGGCACTCGTACCAGGTGTCTTGCGTGAGCTGCCCCTCCTCGATCGCCGCGATCGAGGTCACCACCTTGAAGACCGAGCCCGCCGGGTACTTGTCGACGACGGCGCGGTGGCGCATGCGCTTCTCGAACTTCGCCCGCGGTCCGAAGTAGAGCTGCTGGAGCCGCACGGGGTCCGCGGGAGGCAGGAAGTCGCCGGGGTCGAACCCGGGCACGCTCGCCAGGACGACGACCGACCCGTCGCGTGCGTCGAGGACCACGGCGGCGCTGCACTGCTCACGGATGAAGCGCTCCTCCAGGATCGCCTCCACGGCCCGCTGGGTGCGCACGTCGATGGTCAGCCGGACGTCCGTGCCGGGCACCGCGGGGACCTTGGACAGGATGCGCCTTGCCCCGGTCGAGCGGTCCACCTCGACCATCATCAGCCCGTGCCGGCCTCGGAGGAGGTCGTCGTAGTACGCCTCGACCCCCGCTCGCCCGATCACCTCGCGCGTGAAGACCTCGGACTCCTCGAGGTCTCGGTACTGGTCCTCGGGCAGGTCCTCGATTCCCCTCCGGAAGAACCCCTGCTCTTCCAGAACGCGGTACTCGTCCCGCCCGTCGGGCGGGGGAAACGTCCCGAACCGCCCGACATAGCCGACCATGTTCCCGGCCGCCCGCCCGAGGGGGTAGACGCGACGGGTCCCCTCCAGGACGCTGATCCCCGGGAAGCGCTCGGGGTGCAGGTCGATCTCGCGGATCCGCTCGAACGGGAAGCCCGACAGGAGCAGCCGCGGCTCGCCGCGCAGCCCTTCCAGGCGGTCGATCTGGACCGCCGCGTCGCGCCGCGAGGCGGTCTCGAGGAGGCGCGCCTCGAGCTGGGCGACCTTCTCGAACACGGCGGACGAGGGCACGCCAAGGGTCTCGGCGAGCGAGGCGAGGGCCCCGTCGCACATCGGCTGCGAGCGCCACTCCCGCGCGAGCTTCCTGGCGCGCCGCGCCGAGCGGCCCTTGAGCCCCTTCGCCAGCGCCTCGGGGGTGGCCGCGGGGTCGTCGCGGAGTTCGAGGAGGGTCGAGGGGTGCTCGCCGACAGCCACAGCGAGGTCGTGGAGTGCTCGGTCCGCCCGCGTGAGCTCGCGGAGGACGACCGAGACGTCGAAGATCCGCTCGTCCCCCGCGAGGAGGACGCCGTTCCGGTCGTAGATGCTCCCGCGCGAGGGGAGGATGACCTCGATCCGCGTGATGCGCCGCTCGACCGTGTCCGGGTCGATCCCGCCGTGGAGCCCCTGGAGCCAGAACAGGCGGGCCTCGAGCGCCCCGAACGGCACGAGGAGGAGCAGGGCGATCGCGGCGATGCGGGACCTCTGCGTCATCGCGGCACCGGGCGGGCGAGGCCGAAGGAGCGGCGGAGGCCGCAGAGGGGCCTCCACAGGAACGGGCAGGCGAGCGCCGTGTACGCCGCGACGGCCGCGGCGCGGGAGCCGACCGCGCCGGCGCCGAGGCCGGAGTCGCCCCACGCGAGGGCCGCCCCGTGGACCGCGCAGAGGAGACCGGCGACGAGGCCGACCATGAGCGCGACGGGCAGGAGGTCCTCGCGGAAGACCCAACGACGGAGGAGGCGGAAGAGGATCGCGGCGACGAGGTAGATCGCGGCGTGGGTGCCGAACGGGGCGACGGAGAGGCAATCCGCGGCGCCGCCGACGAGGAAGGCGAGCGTCGCGGCGGCCTCGATAGGGGCGTGGAGCGCGGCAAACGCGACCACGACGACGAGGAGGTCCGGCACGGCGTGGCGGACCTCGACGTGCGGCAGGAGCGCGACCTGCGCGAAGAGCGCGAGGACGGCGACGACGAGCAGGCGGAAAATCCCCATCAGCGCGACAGCACCATGACGTAGTCGAGGGCCTGGACGTCCACCGCGGGGGCGACCTCGACGCCGATGAAGTAGCCGAACTCGGAGACGGACTTGACGGTCCCGAGGAGGAGCCCCGGGGGCCACCGAGAGGCGTCGTCCCGGGCGGTGATGACGAGCCAGCCCGCCTGGACCCCGGCGCGGCGCGAGACGCGGGAGAGGACGAGCGTCGCCTCGTCCTCGCTCGACCCGCGGAGGATCCCCTCCTCGCGGGCCGGGGCGCCCTCCTTCGGCGGGTCGGGGGGGACGGCGACGGCGACGACGGCGAACGCGGGGTCGGTGAGGAGGAGGACGCGGCAGGTCCGCTCGGAGACCTCCACGACGCGCCCGACGACGCACCTGCCGCGGACGACGGGGTCGTCCCGGGCGATGCCGTCCGCGGAGCCGCGCGAGATCAGGAAGGACCTCCTCCAGGAGGAAAAGTCACGGTCCAGGAGGATGTCGGCGATGACGACGCGCGGCAGCTCTCCGATCCAGGCGTCGCCGAATTCCTGCTTGCCGCGGATCTGGTTCTGGAGCCGCAGGTTCTCGGCAACCAGCTCGTTGTACTGGGCGCGGAGCAGCTTGTTCTCGGCCAGGACCTGCTCCATCGTCGGTCCGGTGGCCTCGGGGGCGGGGTTCTTCGGAGCGGTGGCCTCGCGGACGGGCCTCAGGGCGCCGAGGAGGGAAAGGCGGGCGTTCGTCGTCCACCGCTCGGGGAGGAGGAAGACCAGCCCCGCGAGGACCAGGAGGCACAGCAGATAGGCGGTGCGCTCGTTCATGGCGGTTGGCCGTAGGGGCGGCCCTCGTGGCCGCCCGTGGAGCACGCTGTCCCGCGGGCGGCCACAAGGGCCGCCCCTACGCGAGGTCCTCAGCGGACTCCAGGCTGTCCTTCAGGCGGTCCAGGTTCTCCAGGATGACGCCCGTCCCCTTGGCGACCGCCGTGAGCGGGTCGTCGCTGATCCGCACCGGGATCTCGATCTCCTTGGTGATCCGCTTGTCCAGCCCGCGCAGAAGCGCGCCGCCGCCGGCAAGGACGAGCCCCTGATCCACGAGGTCCGCCGACAGCTCGGGCGGGCTCTTCTCCAGCGTCTCGCGGATCGCGCGGACGATCTGCGTGAGCGGGTGGTTCAGGGCCTCGCGGACCTCCTCGCTCGTGACGACGACCTTGCGCGGCATGCAGGTCATCACGTCGCGCCCCTTCACCTCCATCGTGAGCTCCTGCTCGAGCGCGAAGGCGCTCCCGATCTGGATCTTGATCCGCTCCGCGGTCTGCTCCCCGACGAGCAGGCCGTAGTGCGCCTTCAGGTGCTCCGTGATCGCCTCGTCCATCTCGTCGCCGGCGATGCGGACGGACCGCGAGGAGACGATCCCGCCGAGGGAGAGGACGGCGACCTCGGTCGTGCCGCCCCCGATGTCGACGATCAGCGAGCCGACGGGCTCCTGGATGGGCAGCCCTACGCCGATCCCCGCGGCGATCGGCTCCTCGACGAGGTAGACCTTGCGCGCGCCGGCCTTCTCGGCGGAGAGGAGCACGGCCTGCTTCTCGACGGCGGTGATGCCGCTCGGGATGGAGATGGCGACCCGGGGTCGGATCCAGCGGCGACGGTTGTGGACCTTGCGGATGAAGTACTTGATCATCGCCTCGGTGAGGTCGAAGTCGGTGATGACCCCGTCCTTCATCGGGCGGATGGCCTGGATGTTCCCGGGGCACTTGCCGAGCATTTCCTTGGCGGTGTTGCCGACGGCCTGGCCGTCGAGGAGGACCTGGTTGGTTCCCCGCTTCACGGCGACGACGGAGGGCTCGGAGAGGACGATGCCGTCGCCCTTGATGCAGACGAGGCAATTGCAGGTTCCGAGGTCGATCCCCATGTCTGTGGAGAAGACGCCCATGAACCTGTCGAAGATGTTCGCCATGCCCCCTTCTCCCCCCGCCAGGCCGAACGCGAGGTCGTCGTGGACATTTCGTAAATTACGGTCGGAACTCTATCCGCGGGGGGCCGGGGGCGCAAGAGAATGCGGCGATTAAATGGGCGCGGCCGGTCCCGCTCGTCGCGGGGCCGGCCGTTGATGTCGTCGGGAAACCGGGTCGACTAGCCCCCGGGGGACCAGCCGTACACCGTCGTCAGTTCCTGGTACACCAGGCCAATCCCTACGATGATCATGATGAGGCTCACCGCGAGGAGGAGCGTCGACATGTCGTTCGACGCCGCGCCGCTCTCCTCCTGGACGAAGTCCTCGGAGCCTTCCACGAACTCGGCCATGGACCTTCCTCCGTTACTCTCGAATCCTTCGGGCGAGCTAGTTCGCCTTGCTCGTGACGTCGTCGCCGACCGTCGGGTCCAGGCGCTTGAAGTCCTCGATCATCCGCGCGCTCGACCAGTCCTTGTCGGCCTTCTCGACCTGGATCTTGCCGACGAACTTGTCGCCGCGGTAGACCGTGAACTGGTCGCCCACCTCGACGCCGCGCTCCTTGCCGACGTTCACGATCAGGAGGTTCATCACCTTGCTGACCGCGAGCACCTTGCCGTCGACCGCCTTCACGCCGCGCGCCTCGGCGGGGATCGCGTCCGGAGGCACCATCGACAGCTTGCCCTTCGACTCCTCGAGCTCTTTCACCTTCTGGATGTACTGCTTCTCGAGGTCGACGAGGTTCTTCTCCGCGCTCGACAGGCGGGACTGGGTGTCGAGGAGCTTCGTCTCCGCGGCGTCCTTCGCCGTGACGGCCTCCGTCTTCACCTTGTTCGCCTCGTCGAGCTGCGTCGTGAGCTGCGCGATCACCTGGTCCTTCTCGCTGATCTTCCCCTCGATCGACTGCAGGGCGGCGCGGAGGGTCGACAGCTCCTTCTCCAGCGAGCCGTACTTCTCCTGCCAGTCCTTGGACGACTTCTCGGCCTCGGCCTGGGCGGTGAACGCCTTGTTCATCGCCTCCAGGATCGCGCCGTTTTGCGTCTCCTTCAGCTTGATCTCGCTGTCCCTGGCCTGGATGTCCTTGTCCTTGCTTGCGACTTCGTCTTTGTGCGCCTGCTTCTCGTCCGCCAGGGCCTTCTTGTAGTCCGTGCGGTACGCGAACAGAGTCGCCGTGATCCCCAGGTACACGAGGCTAAGGATCAGCACCAGGACCGTGAACACCTTGCCGAGCGTGCTCATCTCAAATCCCTTCCGAACACGACCCTTTCGGGACGCCCAACCGACCGAATGTCCACGGCGCCGACCCTTATCCTACCGCGGGCCGCCGCCGGATCAACCGCCTTCCAAGCCTCAGCGCGAGGACCGCGCCCGCCAGGCCGAGGACCAGCGTCTGGCTCCCCCATCCGAGCAGGTCGCCGTGCTTCGCGTAGAACGTTTCGCCGTCCTTCAGGAGGACGCGCCGCACCATCGTGCCCGCGAACTCCTTCGTCTCCCCATCCCGGCCGACCAGCGTTTCGGCCTCTCCGCAGGGGGTGACAAACGCGCTCACCCCCGTGTTCGTCGCGCGGACGATCCCTATTCGGCATTCCACCGCGCGGAACTTAGTCACAATGAGGATCTGCTCCAGTTCCTCGCTGTCCTTGAACCACCCGTCGTTCGAGAGCGTCACCAGGAACGTCGCCCCCCGGTTCGCGAACCCGCGGCAGGCGTCCGCGAACATGATCTCGAAGCAGATCGGCGTGCCGAACTTCCACTCGTCCCTCCCGAGGCGGAAGACCGTCATCTCGGTCCCACGCTTCAGGTTCGGCACCGCGACCAGCTTCGAGGCCCGCTTCACCAGGTCGTCGACCCACGGCCACTCGTCCTGCATCGGGACGTACTCGCCCAGGACGACGAGCCGGATCTTGTCGTAGCGCCCCTCCCAGCCCCCCTGGGAACTCAACAAGTACGAGCTGTTGTAGTCCCAATACCGGTCCTTCTCGAAGTCGAATTCGCTCGTCTGCGCACCCGTCAGGAAGCGCGTCCTCCACTCCTCCCTCACCCGACGGAAGAGCTGCCTGTCGAGCCGCCGGTTGCCCTTCAGCGTGGCCGGCGGGTACTTGTCCCGCCCGCGGACCCCGTAGAACGGCCACGGGAACATCGTTTCGGCCCACACGACCAGGTCGGGCGGCTGCTCGCGGTTCGCGAGCATCCGGTCCGTCATCTTGTGCTGCCGATGGAACCAGGCCGCCATCCGCCGGTCCCACTCCTCCCGGCTGATGTCCGATTCCAGCTCCTTCACCTCCTGCGGGAGGTTCCCCTGCACGAGGGCGATCTCGGGCCCCTCAGGAGGCTCCGAGGTCGACACGCGCCAGTGCCCGTAGACCATCGCGGCAATGACGAGGGCCGCGAACACCGCGAAGGCCCCCCACCACTTCTTATCGGCCAATCCGGCCTTTCCCTTCTCCACCACGAGCACCACGAGGCCCGCCCCGAGGGCGTTCGAGAACGCCACGAGCCAGGAGAGACCCAGCGCCCCGGTCAGGTCGACGCTCTGGAGCAGCCAGAGGCGCGCGTGCTGCGTGTGCCCCAGCTCGAACCAGGGGAAGCCCGTGATCACCCACTCCTTCATGCGCTCGCAGGCGACCAGCACGAACGGCACGCCCAGGTAGAACCGGAGCCCCATGCGGGGGATCAGCAGCCGGGCGAGCAAGGAGAAGAGAGGGACGTACAGCGCGACGTAGAAGGCGAGGCCGATCCACGCCGGGATGCTGACGTAGCGGATCCACTGGACGCTGGGGAGGTAGTAGAGGAACCCCGAGAGGAGGCTCATCCACACGAGCCGCCCCCGCCGCTCCTCGATCGCCACATAGTAGTAGAAGGGCACGAGCGCGACCCAGGCGACGAGGCCCAGGTCGGCGGGCGGGAACGAGAGCCAGAGCAGGACGGGCGTCGCGGCGCAGAGCGCCAGGCGCGTCCAGAACGTCGTCGGGTGCGGTTTCTCCGTCAACTCCTCTTCCTTATGGCCTTCCGGCACCGAGCGCGCCCAGCGCGCCTCCCGCGAAGACGCCGCTCCCTTCCGTCTCGACGAACTGCTGGTCGGCGTCGAGCTTCAGCGTCTCCACCTGCGACCCCGCGGCGACCACCCCCTCCCCCGGAGGGATGAGCATCAGGCAGTTCGCCCTCGAGAGCGCGGCGAGGTCCCCCGCGCCCTTCCACGAGACCCGCTCCACCTCGCGCCTCCCGGGCGCCCCCGTGAGGTTGGCGGGGAGGAGCTGCTGCCGCTCCTTCATCCGCTCGACCTCCGCGCGGAGCTTCGCGGGCACGACCGATCGGCACGGCTGGTCGAACCCCGCCGTCGCGGCCAGGGCGGGGCGGACGAACAGCTCGAAGCAGACGAACGCGCTCACGGGGTTCCCCGGAAGGACGAACACGAGGAGGTTTCCCTTCCGCCCGAACGAGAAGTGCCGCCCGGGGGAGATCCCGACCCCGCGGACGAGGATGTCGACCCCTTCGCGCTTCAGGACGTCGTGCACGAGGTCGCGGGCTCCTCCGCCCGACCCGCCGACGACGATGAGCACGTCGGTGCGGAGCCCGTCCTTCACCTTCTGCGTGAGCGACTCCACGGTGTCCTTGGCGATCCCGACGTAGGCGTGCGGCAGGCCCATGTTCGCGATCTGGGCGATGACCATGTAGGCGTTCGAGTTCCGGATCTGGCTCTCCTTCGGCTTGACGTTCAGCTCGACCAGCTCGTCGCCGGTGGTCGTCACGCACGTCGCGGGGCGGCGGAAGCACTTGATGCGCTCGCGGCCGATGGAGGCGATCACGCCGACCTCCTGAGGACGGAGGATCGTGCCGGGCTTCAAGAGCGTCGCGCCCTCCGCGACGTCCTCTCCGCGCCGCGCGACGTGGTCTTCCGCGGCGATCGCCGCCTTCGCCTTGATGCGGTCCCCTCCGGGCGACAGCTCGACCTCCTCCTGCGGGATCACGGCGTCGGCGCCCGCGGGGAGGGGCGCCCCCGTCATCACACGGACCGCGGTCCCCGGGGCGAGCGTCGCCGCGCTCCCGCCCGCGTAGGTCTCCCCGGAGACGATCAGCTCCTTCCCCGGCCCCGCCTCCGCGGCGCGGACAGCATACCCGTCCATGAGCACGCGATCGAAGTGCGGGATCGGCAGGTCGGCGCGGATCTCCTCCGCGAGGACCGCACCGAGCGACTTGAGGAGCGGCAAGAGCTCCATCTGCTTCGGCGGCAGGTTCGAGAGGACCTTTCCGAGGGCGACTTCGACCGGGATCATTCGTCGGCTCCTGCTTTCTCGTCGGGCAGCTCGGCCTCCTTCCTGAGGCCGTGCTTCTTCACCTTGTACCGCATCTGGCGGAACTTGAGGCCGAGGAGCTTCCCCGCCTCCGTGAGGTTCCCCTGGGTCTGGGCGAGGGCCTTCTCGAGGTAGCGGCGCTCCAGCTCGTCGAGCGTCCGCTCGAGGTCGATTCCGGCGGGCGCGATCATCGGCTCGAAGGGCAGCGCGCCGCGCGTCTGCTGGATCTTCTCGGTGAAGTCGGTCAGGCGGATCTCGTCGGCGTCCGTCAGGGCGACGGCGCGCTGGACGGTGTTCTCCAGCTCCCGGACATTGCCGGGCCAGCCGTACCCGATGAGGGCCTCGATCGCGTCGTCGGTGAACCGTACGACGCTCTTCTTCATGAGCTTCGAGTACTTCGCGAGGAAGTGCCCCGCGAGGAGCGGGAT
>CAZYRM010000097.1:0-24181 GCA_964649705.1 uncultured Planctomycetia bacterium | reverse complement strand
GCGTGTGGGCGATCCACAGCGTCGTCGCCTCGGCAGCGTGGTCCGGGAGGACGACGTACCTCTTCAAGAGTGCCAGGACCTCATCGAGGACCTGCGCCCCCTCGACGGCCTCCTCCCAGGGCTCGGGGTCCTCAAGGGTGGGCGCGTGCCCCTGGAGTGCGTCGTCCTTCTTCCCGTTCGCTCCACCGTCGAGCCCCGCGAGGAGGGCCCCTCGGTCCTGGATCGACAGGTCGAGCGCAACGCGGGTCTCCTCCGCGACCGAGCCGCGCAGCCCCGCGGGGACCTTCGTGAGGAGCCGCCGAATGTCCGCGTACAGCGTGGAGCCTGCGAAGGGCGAGTTTCTCTCCTCGTCGGTGGCGGCCTCGTATCGGGCCTGCACCATGTACACGGCAGCGTCGCGGGGCTCAAAGTGCCTCTCAAGGAGCGCCCGCGCTTCCTCGCAGCCCTTCGTTGCGATCAGGTCGTCGATCCCCATCTTCTTCCCCGACCCATCGAGGGGAGGGAACGCCCACCGCGGCCTGGCGCCTGCCTCGCTGAGCCAGTCGGAAAACCTCCGTGCCGCAAGCGCCACCTGCGGGTTCGTCCGGGCGTCGCTGTCGAACAGGAGGACCACGAGGCGGCCTTTGAGGAGCGGGCGCAGATCATCCAGGTCCTCGATCACCCCCGATTCCCGCTCCTTGTTCTTCCAGGCCCACACGCCCGGGATCCCGACGGAGGCGAGCCCGAGGCGAAGCCGCACGGAGAGCGTCTTCTTCTCTCCCTCTGGCATGTAGAGCGGGAGGGCACGGTCCGCCTCCAGCCTCTCGCGGACGCCGTCGGGAATGTAGAGGCGCACCGCCGCCTCCCTCGCCGACAGGTACTTCGCCTCTCTGCCGTCGTTGAACTTGTGCGGCACGTCGAGGCGCACGCGGAAGGCGTCGCAGTGGGGGTAGGGGATCACGAACCCAGCGGACTCGACCGGAAACCTCACCCGCGAGGATACCTCTTCGACGGAGAGGGAGCGGATACCGGCCGCGATCGCCTCCTCCGCGGAGATGGCGGAGCGGGCGAGGTCCTCGACGTGAGCGGGCTTCAGGAGGTCGGAGGCGACGCTCGTGTCCGGGTTCATCACTCGCTCCCCTCTTGGGTTCCCCCTCTCTCGGGGGACGCGGGGGAGTTTAGAGCCCGGGCGGAATCCCGTGTTGTCGACGGACGTTTGACGGACGCACCCGGGATCGCTAAAGGTAGGCGCGGTGGCTACTTACGGAAACAGGAATCCGTTCGACGGACGTTTGATGGACGCTGGCGGCCTGCTAGACGCACGCAGTTCGTCCAGGATCGGCCTGACCGCCTTGAGCCGGTAGGAGTACTTCGGCTCACGCCGGCTATCGTTGGTCTGCTCCTTCCAGCCATCGCCAAGGTTCGTCTTGCGATACCTCTCCAGCCGCTTGCGAAGGGCCTCCTGATCCACGCCGAAGAGTCGCGCCAGGTCGATGCAGGAGTAGAGGGCGTTCTCGTCCAGACCCACGTTGTAGGGAAGGGCCGGCTCGCACACACGGTCGGGAGGCGGCTCGGCACGGCTCGCCGCTGGCGGCCCTGAGACCTTCCACGCCTTGCCGCTGCGGTACGTCGTCACCGGCCGAATGGAGGCCGCCGTGAGCGGCCTCTCGCAGCCGCTGCAGAGGTACTCGCCATCCTCGTCGAGCTGCGTCTCGTAGTCCTCGCGGGGCACCACCGTCTCGCAGCAGCGGCACTCCACCATCTCCTCCCGCAACAGCACGCCCTGCTCCGCGAGGGAATCGAGGATCGAGGCGACCTGGTTCGGATCGGCCCCGAGGACGCACGCGAGGTCGCCTGACCTCAGGACCTCCACCTTCTCCATCTCCGTCAGCCGTGCGTCGACCCGTTCGACGAGGGCGGCGAGGTCGGGGTGGAGTTCAGCGAAGCGAGCGCACGCGCGAAAGTACATGGCGAACCGCCTCCTCGTCGTTCGGCGTCGTGAAGTGAATCCGTCCCTTGCTGGCCACGATGAGCACGCGGATGTCGCGGCGGAGCGGCGGCATGGCCGCGTTCATCGACGCGGCCCCGTCGCCATCCTGGGCCAGCCAGTAGAAGTTCCCGAGGTGACCCACGCCCTCCCTGGCGACGCTCCGCATGGCCTCGTCGATGCCGGTCTCCCCGAGGACGGAGTCGCGGGGTCCGGGGCTCTGAGCGGAGAGCCTGCGGCCGCGGAGCGTCCGGTAGTGGATCCCGTGGGACCGGACCTCGGGCGTACCGCTCGCCTCAAGGTCCTGGAGCCTGCGGATCACCGGTCGGACATCGAGGGGAGTGAACCTCTCGATGTCGAGCCACCCGCGGAGGAGGGCCCAGAACCGTTGGGCCGCCTCCTCGTATTCCAGCTCCCGATGGAGCTGAGTGATCTGGAGCATCGCGGTGTTCGCCACGAGGTCCCACTCGAAGGAGACGAGGACTCTCCACACATGGCGCTTGTAGGCGCGCAGGTTGATCTGCTCCCCGTTGTTGGTGACCTCGTGGGCGTCGTGCTGGGGGGCGCGCTCGTCGTATTCGTCCCGTCGCACGGCCGTGACCCGCAGCCTCTCGCCCGTGTGGGCGATGGAAGAGAGCGTGAGGGTCTCGGGGAGGACCAAGGGTAGGTGGTCATTGAAGAGGCGGTCGAGCTGGAACTGCTTGAGCGTTTGGTGGACCTGCTCCGGGTCCTTCCATTCGTCGATGGGGTGTCGAGGGCCGTCGAACAGGAGGACATGCTGCTTCCCCCACAGGGAGACCGAGTCGAGGAACTCCACAAGGGTCTCGTGACGGAGGTGCCCCTGCTCGACAGCTTCCTCGATCCGGGAGCGGATCTGCGGCTTCGTGCCCGTCCTCGCGAGCTTGACGTTCTTCAGGAGGTGCTGGAGGCGGGACTTCCTGACGGCGAGGACGAGGTCGATCAGGACCGGGCGATCTTCCTGGCTGCGTTCCGGTGCCCGAAGCAGATCGACCGTCGTCATGCGACCGCCCCCGTCAGAGCGCGCGCAACACCGCGACCGCCCTTCCCTGGATCCGGAAGTCGCCCGCGCTGACGTGGATCGGGGCGAGCCGACGGTTCGCGGGCTCCAGGCGGACACCGCCTCTTTCACGGTAGAAGCGCTTGAGCGTGGCCTCGCCCTCGATGAGGGCGACGACGATATCGCCGTTGTTGGCGGTCTCCTGCTTGCGGACCACCACGCAGTCGCCGTCGAGGATCCCGTCCTCGACCATGCTGTTGCCCTCGATCTTCAGGGCGAACGCGGGGCCTCGGCCCACGAGGTCCTCGCTGACGATCACGGTCCCCGCCTCGCACTCGATGGCCTCGATGGGCCGGCCCGCGGCGATCCGCCCCACGACGGGGACCTCGACGATCCCGCGGGGATGCCGTCGGCCGACCCCTTTCACGATGAGGGAGCGGGCGCCGAGCGTGCCGCGCTTCAGGCATCCCTTTCGCTCGAGGACCTCGATGAACTGGAAGACCGAGGAGCTTTTCATGTCGAAGGCGGTGCCGATCTCGCGGAGGGTCGGCGGGAGGCCGTGCTGATCCAGGAAGGTCCGGATCCATTCGAGGATCTGCGCCTGGCGCGGCGTGAGAGGTCTCTTCCCCTGTGGTATGAGCGATCCCATGCGCCCTTCGTCGTTGAACAACAGGAGGCTACCTAGCGTGAGCTAGGTTGTCAAGAACCGTCGTGCCGGGAGAAGGCGATGAAGTGATCCGGTGAGTGTGCGTGATGCCGCGGAGGACCCGGGGAGCGTCCCGGCTGCACGCAGGCACTCCGGCCGCGCGAACTTGATCCTCTCCGCCCTTCGCGGGGTCCTGCAGAAGTGCTGGGGGCTCGGGCACATGGACGCCGAGACGTACTACCGCACGATCGACGTGGAGACCGTGAGGGGCAAGATGCTCCTCGCGGGTCGAGCGCTCAGGGATGGCGAGCCGCGCGCCCTCTTCGACGTGTGCACCGAGGAGGAAGGCCCCCTCGGCCCCCGCGACGCGGCTCTCCTCGCGATCCTCTTCGGGTGCGGAGTCCGACACGCAGAGGCCGTTGCGCTCGACCTCGCCGACTTCGATCGCGAGACCGGCGCACTCTCGGTCCGCCGCGGCAAGGGGAACAAGGCGCGGGTCGTCTACGCGGCGGGGACGTCGCACCAGGCGATCTCGGACCGGCTCGGGATCCGAGGCGTACAGCCGGACCCCCTCCTCCATCCCGTCGCGAAGGGTGGGTGAATCCGCCGGTGCCGCCTGAGCTCGTAGGCGGTCCTCTGGCGGGTCCAGCACCTGGCGGACCGTGCGGGGGTCGCGCGCTTCTCCCCGCACGATGCGCGAAGGACCCTCATCTCGACGCTCATCGACTCCGGCGCCGACTTGGTCACGGTCCAGCACCTCGCCGGCACGCGAACGTCCAGACCACAGCCCGCTACGACCGCCGGGGCGAGGAGGTCAAGAAGGAGGCCGCGGGGCTCGTCCACATCCCATATCGAAAGGGGCGGTCGTGACGGGCAGGTTTCCGTACAGAGAATCGCAGCCCAGGTGGTAGGCTCGAAATGGTGAAGGGGGCAGAAACGCGGTTGTAAGCAGAGTCGACCTCTCCAGTCCCGACCGCAGCACGAAGGACCGGATTCACCCATGTCGACCAAGAAGCGAAACCGAGACACGCCGGACGAGAGCGGGACTGAGCCAGAGGCGATGCAGCATCGTGAGTTGATCGATGCTGTCAACACCTCCGGCTTCCCCCTCGAGTTCGCATGCGCCGACGTGATCCGCCGCTCCTCCAACTGGACAGTAGGGCTCGAGCAGTACTCGATCCAGTTCGGAGGCGAGGCCACCTGCGTGGATGTCGTCGCAGAACGCCAAGTAGCGAATGGTCGGAAGCTCCTGCTGCTGATCGAGATCAAGCGTGCGCTTCCGGAATACAAGATGTGGGCGTTCCTTCCCAGCATCATCAGTGCAAAGGACCTCAACGGGCGCTGCTTCCGCGTCCAGAAGCACCCGAGCATGAACCCGAAACGGGTGTCATTTTGCCCGTGCGGCTTCCTGGACCTGTCGAGAGGGCATCTCGCAGCTCGCGCCGTTGAACTGGGTCGAAAGAGGCACCAGAATGGCCGTCCCCACGCGAACACGAATACGATCGAGGACGCATGCCACCAGGTGGAACTCGGCTGCTTGGGCCTGTGCGACGAACTGGTCGACACCGAAGATGGCGGAGCAACCCAGGAGTGGTGTATTCTGCCGGTCATCGTCACGACCGCGGATCTGAGGTTGGGCAAGTTCGACGCGACGGATGTCAGTGCCCAAGATGGGCGAATCGACGCGGACCGAGTGGCCCTCGATTCCGTTCCCTACGTGTACCTGTCGCGTTCGGTCCGTCTGCGCTCCCTGGAGCACCTTCCGAGCGGTTCGTACGAGCGAGACCGCTCCCTTGCCGCCCGCGCCCAGAACAATCGGCTCCATGTGCTCGTCGTCCGGTTCGAATATCTCCCCGACCTCCTGCGCCAAGCACTTGATTTCGAGTTGAAGGCACCGCGCTGATCACTCCCCTGGGCGGTTGCGGCCTCGAAGCCGCTGGGAATCCGGGCACGCCGAGGTAGCGACGCCTGCGCACACCCTCCGCGGGCTGTCGATACTTTGACAGCCGGGACGAGTTTCGTATATTCTCGCCCACTCACGTGGGCTCCAGTTGCGACAATCGAGAGCGGGCCGAGGACACGAATGCTCAACGAAGAGCGCTGGGTCAACGTCGAAGAGGTCGCCGCACACCTCGCGGTTGGGAGGGACTCCGTCTATCGCTGGATCGAGGCGAAGGGGCTACCTGCACACCGAGTCGGTAGGCTCTACCGATTCAGGATCTCGGAGATCGATGAGTGGGTGCGCAAAGGGGACGCCTCGGACCGCAAGTCGCCCCCGCTGCGCTCCGGGCAACGGGTCGACGGACGGGCGCGACGAGAAGGCATGCGGAGGAGCGCGAAGCGGTGAACAACTTCAGCGAGAGAGTCCGCCTCATACGCTCGGTTGCAAACCTCCTCCGCGGGCCCTACCGCCCGAACCAGTACAAGGACGTCATGCTCCCCATGACCGCCCTGCGGCGGCTCGACTGCGTTCTGGAGCCTACGAGGGAGAAGGTCCAGGAGAAGTTGAAGAGCCTCGAATCGAGCAAGGTGAAGAATCCGGACCTGTTCCTGTTCCGCGCTACGGGGGTCCCCTTCTACAACACGAGCAAGTACACCTTCGAGAAGTTGAAGGGCGATCCGAACCACATCGCCGCGAACGTCACGAACTACATAAAGGGCTTCTCCACCCGCGCGCGCGAGATCATCGAGCACTTCGGATTTGAGGAGCACATCGCGAAGCTGGAGAAGGCGGACCGCCTCTACCTCCTCGTGTCGAAGTTCTGCGAAATCGACCTCCATCCCGACAAGGTCCCGAACATCGAGATGGGGTACATCTTCGAGGAGTTGATCCGCGGCTACAACGAAGACGCCAATGAAGAGGCGGGCGACCACTTCACGCCCCGCGAAGTCATCCGCTTGATGGTCGATCTCCTCTTCCTCCCAGACGAGGAGATCCTCGCGAAGAGAGGCGCCGTCCGGAGCCTGTACGACCCTGCCTGTGGCACAGGGGGGATGCTGTCGATCTCCGAGGAGTACCTGCGGCAGCTTAACCCCGATGCTCGTCTCGAGGTCTTCGGGCAGGACTACAATCCCCAGGCATACGCGATCTGCGGGTCGGACATGATGCTCACGGGGCACGACATCGAGAACGTCCGCTTCGGTGACAGCTTCACGGCGGACTACTTCGCGGGACGCAAGTTCGACTACATGCTCGCCAACCCGCCCTTCGGGGTGGAGTGGAAGCCCCAGCAGCAGGTGGTCGAGCGGGAGCGCGAGGAGCAGGGCTTCGGTGGGCGATTCGGTGCAGGCCTCCCGCGGATCAATGACGGCTCGTTCTTATTCCTCCTGCACATGATCAGCAAGATGAAGGACCCGAAGGAGGGTGGCACCCGACTCGCGATCGTATTCAACGGGTCGCCCCTGTTCACGGGCGGCGCTGGATCGGGGGAGAGCGAAATCCGGCGGTGGATCATCGAGAACGACTGGCTCGAAGGGATCGTCGCCTTACCCGAGCAGCTCTTCTACAACACGGGCATCCTCACCTACCTCTGGATCGTGACGAACCGGAAGGACAAGCGCCGCCGCGGGAAGGTCCAGATCGTGGACGCGACGAGCTTCTTCAAGAAGATGCGAAAGAGCCTCGGCAACAAGCGGAATGAAATCTGCGAGCCCCAGCGTGAAGAAGTCGTCCGCCTGTACGGCGAATTCAAGGCGGGTGAGCACGTCCGCGTCTTCGACAACGAGGAATTCGGATACCGGCGCGTCACCGTGGAGCGCCCGCTCCGGCGGAACTTCTGCGTGAACGAGAATCGGCTTGCGCGCGTGAGAGCCTCTGGCCCATTCCAGGGCCTCGCGGAGAGCCGCAAGCGGAAGGACGCCAAGGGTGCGCAGGCGGAGGTTCAACTGGGGCGGAAGACGCAGGAGGCCATTCTTTCAGCGCTCTCGTCGCTCCAACCGATCGGAACCCTCAAGAACTGCGAGACGTTTTCGGGGCGAGTCTGCAAGGCGCTCGACCACGCCGGTGTTAGCCCCTCCGCGCCGCTGATGAAGGCCATCATCGAGGCCCTGGGTGAGCGCGACGACTCGGCGGACGTCTGCGTGGACAAGGACGGCAACCCAGAGCCCGACCCGGACCTCCGCGACTACGAGAATGTCCGCCTCAAGGAGGAAGCGGCGGCCTACATGGCGCGCGAGGTCCTCCCCCACGTCTCCGACGCCTGGGTGGACGAATCGAAAACAAGGGTGGGATACGAGATCAACGTCAACCGCTACTTCTACAAGTACATACCCCCTCGTCCGCCGGAGGCGATCGAGGCGGACCTGAAACAGATCGAGAGGGAGATCGCTGACCTGCTCGGGGAGGTCACCCGATGAGGGGCCCTCCGCCCAACCGTCTGGTCGTGTACGAGAAGGGCTCCATGCGCCTACCCTCATACACTCGGGCGCGCATCACCGCCGCGGGGGATCAGACGGTCCAGGTCGTCAATACGGGGGTGGGGGGTGCGCTATGAAGCTCTCGTCTTACCCTCAGTACAAGGAGGCGGGCCTCCCTTGGGTGGGACGCATTCCGGAGCATTGGCGCGTCCTCCGGTTGAAGTACGCCGCCTCTGTGCGCTTCAGCAGCGTGGACAAGCACACCGTTGAGGGGGAGCTGCCCGTCCGCCTCTGCAACTACACTGACGTGTATTACAACGAACGCATCGGGGGCGACTTGCCCTTCATGCAGGCGACCGCCACACCAGAGGAAGTCGCGCGATTCTCGCTGAGCCCTGGCGACGTGTTGGTGACGAAGGATTCGGAGGAGTGGGAGGACATCGCAGTTCCCGCACTCGTGGGCGAGAAGCTCGACGGAGTGCTCTGTGGGTATCACCTCGCGCTGGTCCGCCCAAACGACTCCACCGTTCTATCCCCGTACCTCCTACGGTCCTTTCAGGCTCGAGGCTTGAACGATCAGTTTCGCGTCGCGGCGACCGGTGTCACGCGATTCGGCCTACCGAAAGACGCCTTGACCGGGGGAGCCTTTCTGATTCCGCCCCCGAACGAACAACGCGGGATCGCTACGTTTCTCGACCGTGAGACGGCAAGGATCGACACGCTGATCGAGAAGAAGCAGCGGCAGATCGAGCTGCTCCTGGAGAAGCGCGCCTCACTCGTGACAAAGGTCGTGTCCAGAGGACTCAATCCGAAAGCTGAATTGAGAGAGTCTGGCTGTCTCGGCTGGGGGCGGATCCCAGCTCACTGGATGATCCGCCCCCTGAAGCACCTGACGCCGGACGATCGGCAGATCATGTACGGCATCGTACTCCCGGGCCCGGACTATGAGGGTGGGATACCGATCGTGAAGGGAGGCAATTGCGAGCCCGGGCAATTGCGGATCGAGTTCATGAGCCGCACTTCGCCCGAAATCGAGATCGGCTATGTGCGATCCCGCCTGCGCTTGGGCGATGTCGTGTTCGCCATTCGAGGGAGCATCGGAGCCGCAGAGATCGTGCCCGCCGAAATCGAAGGGGCGAACCTGACCCAAGACGCGGCTCGAATCTCTCCGAAGTTGGGCGTCTGTGCTCGCTGGTTGCTCCATGCGGTTCGCTCGCCCTCGTTCTTCTCCATGCTCGACTCCAGAGCCACGGGGGCTACGATCCGGGGCATCAACATTTTCGATCTCAAGCGAGGGCCGGTCGCAGTACCTCCTCCCGAAGAACAGGTGCTAATCGCCCGCTACTTGGACACCGAGACCGTCCGGATCGAACGGACCATGGCGATTATCCGCGATTCGATTGGCGCCCTCCATGAATTGAGGTCCTCTGTAATCGCTGCAGCCGTCACTGGCCAGCTCGATGTGCGACAGGAGATCGCCAGATGAGCTGGCTCCTGTTTCTCGATGAGAGCGGGCATGACCACCAGAGCATGCCGTACGAGGTGCGCGGGGGCGTGGCGCTCCACGCATCGGAGGTTTGGCCGTTCGTTCAGGGCATGCAGCGGATGGAGCTCGCGGCATTCGGGGCCGAGCTGCACCAGTTCCGGACCGAGTTGAAGGGCTGCAAGCTGCTCGACAAGGACCGGTTCAAGTGGGCCAACCAGGGGCCCAGGATGTCAGACGAGGAACGCCGCAAGCACAGTCGAGGGTTCCTCACGAAGGGCCTGGAAAAGAAGCCGCCGTCCCGTGTCGAGTTCATGGCCTACGGGCAGGCTTGCCTCGAGATGGCGACCGGGACGGTCCAGTTGCTTCGGAATCACAAGGCGCGCCTCTTCGCGGCCGCGATCCCTTGCGACGTCACCAAGCCGGAAACGTATGAGGCGGAGGAGTTCCTGCGGAAAGACCAAGTCTTCCTGCTTGAACGATACTTTTGCTTGCTCGAGGAAGAGAAGCAGCACGGCCTGCTCGTGATGGATGAGGTGGAGAAGGCCGCCGACCGTCGCTTCGTGCGTCGAATTGAGGCGTACTTCCGGCGGACAGAGACCGGACGGTACCGGTCGGCGTGGATCGTGCCGACACCTTTCTTCGTCTCCTCCGACATGACCTACCCCGTCCAGGCGGCAGACCTAGCGATTTACTGCGTGAACTGGGGCTTTCGCCTGCCGACTCGGGGAATGGACGCACCGGTTCGGCGGGAGATTGCCGACGACTTCGGGAAGTGGCTCGCCCAACTCCAGTTTCGTGGGCAAGCCTATCGTGACGGCTCGGTGTACGAACTCTACGGCGTCGTGTACGTACCGGACCCGTACACCAAGCGGGGTGAGGAATGAAAGGAGGAGGCAATGCCGTCGAAGCCACCCGAAAGCAGCCCCTAGGCCGAGCCTCCAAACTGAGTATCGGATTGTGGGCCGTTGAAGTCAAGAAAGTACTGCCGGACGCCCTCCGGTTTGAAGCCATTCAGGAGGCTGCCTGATGCCTGGGCGCCACACGGAGGCCGCGTTCGAGGCCGCGATCGAGCACCACTTGATCAGTGTTGGGGGATACGCGAAGGGCGACCCGGATGCCCTCGACCGTGAGCGCGGGATCGACCCGAAGACCTTCGTCGCCTTCGTCCAGGAGACCCAGCCAAAAGAGTGGGCGTACCTTCAGGGTCTCCAGGGACCGAAGGCCAGCGACATCCTTCTCGACGACCTCTGCCGGGCCCTCAACTCCGAGCACGAGGGCTGCATCGGTGTGCTTCGGCAGGGGTTCAAGTGCTTCGGAAAAGCCTTCCGGGCAGCGTACTTCGCCCCCGCGAGCGGCATGAATCCCGACACCCAGAGGCTCTACGCCGCGAACCGCCTCACCATCACTCGACAACTTCACTACTCCACCCGAAACGAGAACTCGATCGACGTGACCCTCTCGCTAAACGGCATCCCCGTGGCGACCGCCGAGCTCAAGAATCAGATGACGGGACAGACTTGGCGGAATGCCGTCCGCCAGTATAAGGACGACCGCGACCCCGCGGAGCCTATCTTGCAGTTCGGGAAGCGAACGCTCGTTCACTTCGCCGTGGACACCGACGAGGTCTACATGACGACGCGCCTCTCGGGGCGCACCACGCACTTCCTGCCCTTCAACAAGGGGCGCGACCGCGGCGCGGGGAACCCGGACAACCCGAACGGGTACAAGACCTCGTACTTGTGGGAGGAGGTCCTCGCGCGACACAGCTTTCTCGACATCCTGGCGCGATTTCTCCATCTCCAGGTCGAGGAGAAGAGGTTCGGAGGGAAGACGGTGAAGCGCGTGGATCTCGTCTTCCCCCGCTACCACCAGCTCGACTGCGTGCGGAGGCTCGTCGCGGACGCGCGGGCGAAGGGGATCGGGGCGAACTACCTCGTCCAGCACTCGGCCGGCAGCGGGAAGAGCAACTCGATCGCATGGCTCGCCCACCGCCTGGCGAGCCTCTACAACGACCGCGACGAAAGGGTTTTCGACTCGGTGATCGTCGTCACCGACCGAGTAATCCTGGACCAGCAGCTCCAGAACACGATTTACCAGGTCGAGCACAAGCAGGGGGTCGTACAGAAGATCGACGAGGACTCGGCTCAGCTCGCGCAGGCTTTGGCGGCTGGCGTTCCGATCGTCATCACGACGCTGCAGAAGTTCCCCTTCGTCACGGAGAAGATGGGCGACCTCCCAAAGCGGAGATACGCCGTGATTGTGGACGAGGCCCACAGCTCGCAAGGCGGCGAGACGGCGACGGAGCTGAAGGGCGTCCTCGGCCGCGCCGCTGCACGGGAGGAGATCGAGAGGCGGACCGAAGAGGAGGGGCTGCCCGACTACGAGGAAGAGATCCTCCGCACCATGGCGAAGCGGGGGAAGCAGCCGAACATCAGCTTCTTCGCCTTCACGGCTACGCCAAAATACAAGACGCTGGAGGTCTTCGGCCAACCCGGCCCCGACGGCAAGCCGCTGCCGTTCCATCTCTACAGCATGCGTCAGGCTATTGAGGAGGGCTTCATCCTCGACGTGCTGAAGAACTACACGACCTACAATACGTACTATCGCCTCATCAAGTCGATCGAGGACGACCCGCAGGTGGACAAGCGGAAGGCCGCCCGGGCGCTCGCGCGTTTCATGAGCCTCCACCCCCACAACATCGCCCAGAAGACCGAGGTCATGGTCGAGCACTTCCGCCAGTTCACGATGCACAAGATCGGGGGGAGGGCGAAGGCGATGGTCGTGACCTCCAGTCGCCTGCACGCGGTCCGATACAAGCAGGCGTTCGACAAGTACATCGCCGAGAAGCGATACAAGGGCATCAAGGCGCTCGTCGCATTCTCGGGGAAGGTCGTGGATCCAGACGTGCCCAACGTCGAGTACACCGAGCGGGGCATGAATATCGACCGCGGCGGGAAGCACATCGGGGAGAAGGAGCTGCCGGAACGGTTCGCTTCCGAGGAGTACCAGGTCCTCCTGGTCGCGGAGAAGTACCAGACCGGCTTCGACCAGCCGCTCCTGCACACGATGTACGTGGACAAGCGGCTCGCGGGGATCCAGGCGGTTCAGACCCTTTCGCGCCTGAACCGCACGCATCCGGCCAAGGAGGACACCTTCGTCCTCGACTTCGTGAACGAACCCGAAGACGTTCTCGACGCGTTCCAGCCGTACTACGAGCAAACGCTGGTCGGAGAGCGCGCAGAGGCGAAGCAGCTCTACGAGCTACAGGCGAAGCTGGAGGCGCAGCAGGTCTTCTACCGGGGAGAGGTCGAGGAGTTCTGCAAGGCGTTCTACAAGCCGACGCAGACCCCAACGGACCATGCCCGCATGAATTCCTGCATTGATCCCGCGGTGAAGCGCTACCAGGCGCTGGAGGAGGAGGTCCGCGAGGAGTTCAGGCAGTCCCTGATCGCCTACCGGAACCTGTACGCCTTCATGTCGCAAGTGATCCCGTTCCAGGACTCGGACCTCGAGAAGCTGTACTCCTACACGCGCTTCCTTCAGATGAAGCTCCCCAAGGAGGACCATGGCCCCGTCTACGGATTTGACGACGAAGTCTCGTTGAAGTACTACCGCCTGCAGAAGATCAGCGAGGGGTCAATCCCGCTCGAAGCCGGGCGCGGAGGAGAGGTCCCTGGTCCTCTCGCTGTCGGCACGGGCCTGCCGCGCGCCGAGCAGATCGAGCTCTCGAAGCTGATCGACATCCTGAATGAGCGCTTCGGGACCGACTTCATGCCGTCGGACCAGTTGTTCCTCGATTCGATCCGCGAGGACGCAACCGCGAACTCCGGACTCCGCGAAGCCGCTTTGGCGAACTCAATGGAGAACTTCGGGTTCGTCTTCTTGAAGGCCCTGGAGGGCCTCTTCATTGACCGGATGGAGCAGAACGAAGAGATCACGGCGCGCTTCGTCAACGACAAGCAGTTCCAGGAAGTCGTCGGAAAGCACCTCTTGAAGGAGGTCTACGAGAAGGTACGATCAGAGGGCGCAGCGCGGCCCGCTGAAGGCGTTGCCTTCCGCAAGGTGACCCCGACGGAAGCGGAGAAGTACAAGACGTGTGTTCCCCTGGTCACACTGAAGGTCGCAGCGGGTTCCTTTGGCGACGTGCAGACGGTAGAGACCGAGGACTGGGTGGAGCTCTCGACTCCGAGGCGCTTGCGACCAGGGATGTTCGTGGCCCAGGTCGTAGGACACTCCATGGAGCCGCTCATCCCCGCAGGGGCGTGGTGCCTCTTTTCGTCACCCGTCGAGGGAAGCCGTCAGGGACGGGTCCTTCTCGTCCAGCACCGGGACATCCACGATCCCGAGACTGGCGGGAGCTATACCGTAAAACGGTGGCGCAGCAAGAAGGAGGGGGAGGGAACCGACGAGTGGCGCCATGAGGAGATACGCCTCGAGCCCGAGAATCGGGACTTCGCACTGATGACCCTCAGGGGTGTAGGCAATCATGACATCCGCGTTGCCGCGGAGCTTGTGGAGGTGCTCTGACGGCGGCGGATGCCCCGACGATGAGCACCTTCGAGACCACCGTTCCGGATGCGTGCCGTGGTGAAGCGAGCCGTTGGACACGGCCGGGGGAAGCATAGAATGCCCAGCGCCGACAATCTTCTGGACTTGGTTCGCGCGGGCGCGCGCGGCGATCAGGGCCTCTTTCGGAAGGCCCTCGAGGCCCTCATCGCAGAGGAGAGGGCCAAGCAGCATCACGTACTCGCCGATCGCCTAGCCTCTCACCTCAACTCCAACGGAGGACAAGTTTCTCCAGCGCCTGCGCCCACGTACCGCAATGGGTCGAGTCCAGAGCTCTACTTCGAGGTACAGCCCAGGCGACGCCTCTGCGACCTGTTGCTCCCCGAAGTGGTCACTGCCGCCGTTCGCGAGCTGATCGAAGAGCAGAATCGCGCGGACCTCCTTCGTTCGCACGGCATCGAGCCACGTCATCGCGTGCTGCTCGCGGGACCGCCTGGAAACGGCAAGACCTCGTTGGCTGAGGCGCTGGCGACCGAGTTGGCCGTCCCGCTACTCGCCGTCCGGTACGAGTCCGTGATCGCCAGCTTCCTCGGTGAAACGGCCGTGCGCCTGTCGCGCCTGTTCGAACAAGTGCGAACCCGCCACTGCGTCCTCTTCTTCGATGAATTCGACGTCGTGGGGAAGGAGCGGGGGGACGTTCATGAGACCGGCGAGATCAAGCGGGTCGTCAGCTCGCTCCTCCTGCAGGTGGACGCCCTGCCCAGCTACGTGGTCGTAGTGACGGCCACAAACCACCCCGAGCTTCTTGACCGAGCTGTCTGGCGCCGATTCCAGCTGCGATTGCACCTCCCCCCGCCGACGCCGGAACAGGCTGAAGAGTGGTTCCGTCGATTCGAGGAGCGCCTCGGGACCCCGATGGGGCAGGCTCCGGGCGTTCTCGCAAAGCGCCTCAGGGGACTCAGCTTCTCGGAGCTCGAACAGTTCGGACTCGATGTCCAGCGCAGGTACGTGCTCTCCGTTCCCGATGGAGACTCACGCAGGATCATCGCAGAGCGCCTGGCGCAATGGGAGCAGCGGTTTGCGCTGAAGAAGGGGACGTCGGAGGGCTCCCATGCCTGAGCGCCCGCTTCTCATCCTGCCAACTCCTGGTCAGGTCGGTAGGTCTGATAAGTCCGGCAGGCCGGCGAAATTCCATCGCCCCGGCCATCAGCGGCAAGGCAAGAGACTCACCCCGCGCTTCGCCGCCCTCCAGGCTTCGTTCGCGCGCCCACGGACAGATCCGACCGGAGCGGTGCCAGAGCAGGTCGTCGTCCTCGAGATCGTCGGAACAGTGGACAACTTCGTCGCAGCGGTTCAGCACATCGAGGGTATGGAGTGGCTCGGCGAGATCGAGGAGGAGGGGATTCCCCCGGACGATGACTTCTTCGAGCAAGACAAGAAGGGGCACCGCAAAGAGGGTCGACTACTGCGGGGGAGACTGTTCCTCGTCTACTCGAACCAGCAGGCGCTGAACCAGCTGCTCTCACTCTGGAAGCACTGGAAGGCCGGGCAAGCACTCGAATACGGATTGGGGGGGTGGGCGAAGGTCTTCGACCAGCTCCACGACGTGAGACCCTGGGGAGTCCAGGACCGGTTGCGAGAAACCGGGGTCTTGGACGACTGGCGGGAACGGGTTGCGCACGACCAGGAGGTGGTGCCCTGCGAGATTGAACTCTGGTTCCGCAAGGATCCGCAGGCAAGAGAGAGAGCACGAGCCCGGGTCGCAGGGCTCGTGACGTCGAATCAGGGAGAGATTCTGAACCAAGCAGTCATCGAAGCCATCGCGTACCACGGGCTCCTCGTCCGGCTGCCGATCGGTGCCGTTCAGGCTCTTCTTGGGGCGGCACGTAAGGAGACCGAGCTCGTGCAATGCGAGCAAGTCCAGTTCTTCAGGGCGACCGGCCAGATGGCAGGTGTCGTCGCAGACGGCGACCGGACAGCCGACGAGACGGCGGTCATCGGCCCCCGGACCCCAACAGGCACGCCCGTAGTCGCTCTCTTCGATGGGATGCCCCTGCAGAACCACCGTCGATTGACGGGCCGACTCATCGTCGATGACCCCGACAACGTCGAATCGTCGTACCAAGTCGATGAGAGACGTCACGGGACCGCGATGGCGTCGCTGATGGTCCACGGCGACCTCGATGCAGGGGAAACCGCGCTGCCGCGACCGGTGTACGTCCGTCCGATCCTCCAGCCCGATGCGCGGGATTGGAGAACCCCTCGCTGGGAAACCGTGGCGGAGAATACCCTGGTTGTCGATCTCCTCCATCGAGCCGTCCGGCGACTCTTCGTTGCCGAGGGCGATACACCCCCCGCCGCGCCATCTGTGTGCGCGGTGAACCTGTCCATCGGCATCGCGGACAGACCCTTCGAGGCTGCTCTGAGTCCGCTTGCCCGGCTCGTCGACTGGCTATCGTGGCACTACAAGCTCCTCTTCATTGTCAGCGCAGGCAATCACGGCGCTCCCCTCAACCTCGGCATTCCGAAAGCAGGATTCACCGCACTCACGCCGGCAGAGGTTCAGAGCCACATCCTGCGGAAGATCGCTGCGGATGCACGGCTGCGAAGACTCCTCTCGCCGGCGGAATCGGTGAACGCCCTCACGATCGGTGCCGTGCACGCGGACGTCTCGACTGCGAACGGCGTGCCTCGCAGCTTCGATCCGTTCGCGGATCCTGGGCTTCCGAGCCCGATCAACGGGCAAGGAATGGGCTATCGTCGCGCCATCAAGCCCGACCTGCTTCATCAAGGTGGACGGGTCGTCGTTCAGCAGAGGATCACGACGAACCCGAATGCAGAGCTCGACCTCTACCTCGGGACCCTCCGCCCCGGACAGAAAGCCGCCGCACCGAGTCCGGTCCAGGGGGATACAGCCGCCTCGGTGTACTCGCGTGGAACGAGCAACGCGACCGCCCTCACGAGTCGTGCGGCAGCAATCCTCTACGAAGTCCTGCAGAGTCTTCACGACGAACCTGGCGGCGAGATCATCGACGCCGTTCCACACGCAGTCTGGTTGAAGGCTCTCCTCGCGCATTCCGCGGACTGGGGCGTCGCAGAGGCGCCGCTGGAACGAGTGCTCAAGACGCCGGCGAACAAGGGGCAGTTCAGGGAGTACCTGACCCGTTTGCTCGGCTACGGTTCGGTCCGCCCAGACCGGGTGGCGGAGTGCACGCTCCATCGCGTAACCGCGCTGGGAGGTGGAACACTGGCCGCAGAGCAGGCGCACGTTCACCGATTCCCTCTGCCCCCGACCTTGAGCGGCCGACGCGGCCTTCGCCGGCTGATGATCACACTGGCGTGGCTCACGCCGGTCAACCCGGCGCATCAAGCGTGGCGCAGGGCGGACCTCTGGTTCGAGCCGACCAACAACCCCCTGAAGGTAGAGCGCCAGCAGGCCGACGGGCGCGCTACTCGCCGAGGCACGTTACAGCACGAAATCCTCGAGGGTGAACGCGCTGCCGCCTATGTTGATGGGGAGGTCTGCGAGATCAACGTGAGCTGCAGAGCGGAGGCGGGAGCATTGGAAGACGAGGTCCCCTACGCGCTCGCGATCACGCTTGAAGTCGCCGAGAGCATCGGCGTACCGATTTATGAAGAGGTGCGAACGCGAATCCATGCGGCAAGAGTTCGAGTCACGCCGACGGAGTAAACGAGCGCATCGAGGAGGACCTCCACCGCAGAGCCCCCCAGTTCCGCAGCATTTGACCTCCCGCACGGGATCCTGGGCAGCCTCGCCCACGTATGCCTCCTCGGTGGGATCTCCCTGGCGGAGCCCGCGCTCGTCTCGGTGATGGAGCACGCTTCGCTCGGCCTGACGGTGCGCCATGTGGAATTGCATCGCCGCCACGACGACGTTGAGCCGGCGCTCAACGCAGAACATCGTTGATTGCGCCGGCGAGGGCCAGTAGCCTGTCCAAGTCGAGCCGATGTGCCGTTTCGGAAGGGCGGCGCGCTCCAACAACCCACTCTTCTCCAACCCCCACTCGGGCACCTCTAGAATGAAGGCAAACGCCATACCGGTGCTGGGCATCTTCGAGCGAAAAATGCGGCTCGAGGTCCCCATCTTTCAGAGGCAGTACGTGTGGAAGCAGGAGGAGCATTGGGCGCCACTCTGGGAGGACATCGAGCGCAAGTTCTCCGAGCACCTTGGCGGCCGCAAGGACGCGCCCGTCCACTTCCTGGGCGCGATGGTGCTGGACTCGAAGCAGGTGCCCATCACGCACGTCGAGAAGCGGCAGGTCATCGACGGTCAGCAGCGTCTCACCACCCTTCAGATCTTCCTCACCGCGTTTCGAGACTTCTGCCGGGAGGAGCACGTCGACGACCTTGCGGAGGAGTGCGACCAGTACATCCTCAACAGAGGGATGATGGCAGACGCCGACGTCGATCGCTTCAAGGTGTGGCCGACGCAGCGGGACCGAGTCCAGTTCATGGACGTGGTTTCAGCGGGATCGCGCGTCGCGCTTGAGACCCTGCACCCGGTCACGCACAAGAAGTACGCTCGCAAGCCCAATCCTCGACCGAGGATGGTAGAAGCGTACGTCTTCCTGCACGACCAGTTGCGGGCGTACTTCCTCGGCAGCAATGGGGACAAGCCCCTGGCGGTCGAGACCCCGCTCAAGGCCCGACTGGTCGAGTGCTTCGGCGCGCTCAAGAACTCGCTGCAAGTGGTGGCCATCGACTTGGAACCGGGCGATGACCCCCAGGTCATCTTCGAGACCCTCAACTCGCGAGGCGAACCGCTCCTGCCCGCCGACCTCCTCCGCAACTTCATCTTCTTGCGCGCGGCGCGCGGGGGCGAGTCGCAGGAACCGCTCTACCAGGAGTACTGGGCTCGATTCGACGATCCATTCTGGCGTGAGGAGGTCAAGCAGGGTCGCCTGCTTCGACCCCGCAGCGACCTCTTCATGCAGCACTTCCTTGCGAGCCGTCAGACGGTCGAGATCCCGATCCGTCACCTGTTCGCGGAGTACAAGAATTGGATTGAGCGCCAGCGGCCATTCGCAACTGTGCGTGAGGAACTCGAGACCCTCGCGCGCCAGCGAGAGGACTTCCGGCGAGTACTCGATCCGAGGAGAGAGGATCCGATCTACGACCTGGCTACCTTCCTCAACGCATTCGACATCCGAACCTCCCATCCCCTGCTGCTGGCCCTCCTTGACGCCCGATTGTCAGACGCGCAGTGGAAGGCGATCTCGATCGCCCTCGAATCCTACCTCCTCCGCCGCGCCGTCTGCGACTACACGACCAAGAACTACAACCGGGTCTTCCTCGCCCTCACGAAGAACCTGCGTCGCGACGGGATGACCCCCGAGAGCCTGATCTCGCAGCTGGAGAGCCAAACCGGGGAGTCCGTCGAATGGCCATCCGACGAGACCTTCCGAGACGCCTGGAACAGCGCGCACGCTTACAAGACCCTCGGGAGTCTGAAACTCACCCACATCCTGCGGAGGCTCAACGATTCCTATCTCACGGGAAAGATGGAGTCGATCTCCATCAACTCCCCCCTCACGGTCGAGCATATTCTCCCGAACGACTGGCAGGAGTTTTGGCGGCTGCCCGACGGTTCCAAAGGAGTCCCCCCGACGGAGCTTAGGGCTGCGGACCCCGCAGATTCGAGGGCCGCGGCCACTCGCCATCGGAATGCCGCAGTGCAGACCATCGGAAACCTGACTCTCCTGACCCAGAAGCTCAACTCGGCAGTCTCGAACGGGCCCTGGACGAACAAGAAGGTCGAGATCCTCAATCACTCGCTGCTCCCACTGAATCAACAGCTTTCCCAGGTGACTCTCTGGGACGAGGCGGCCATCGAACATCGCTCCGCTGCTCTCTTCGAACGTGCCCTGAAGTTGTGGCCACGTCGATTAGGACTTCGCCTCCCCGCCCCGAGCCAATGGGACACTCAAGACTCCGATCAAGCAGCCGCTTCAACGGACTTGAGTACTGAGTCCCTTCTTCTCCGCAGCTCCACAACCCACGCGGAGAGCGGCCTGCCGCCGAACGGGGCGGGCGTGATGTTCGAGTGCCCAAGCTCGCGGAAGGCGAGCTCGACGAGGTCGTGGACGAGCCACTCAAAGGGGCCGCGGAGCTCGTCGGCGGTCGCGCCGGGGCGCTGGCGCGCGACGTAGGGGCGCAGGAACGGCGTGAGCGCGTAGCGCCAGAGGCGCGTGAGGCGGTCGACGTCGGCGTCCGTCCCCTCCCCCAACGGGACCTCTTCCTGGACCTGGTGCGCGATCTGGATGAGGAGCGCCTCGAACGCCGCCCGGGACAGCGGGGGCGGCGGGACGTGCGAGGGATCGGCCTCGCGCAGGAGTGCACGGAGAAGGGCCGCGTATCCCTGCTCGATGGAGCGGTCCGCGATGTTCCCCGAGGCCCACTTCCATCGGGGGCTCGCGAGGACGAGCCCGTAGAGCTCGCCACGGAGGACCTGCCGGGCCTCCACCGGGGCCAGCCGCCCGCCGGTCGCGTCGAGGAGACGCGCGGCCTCCGAGTCGGCGAGCTTGTCGATGTCCCCACGGTTCGCGATGAACGGCCCCTCGACGTGGACGCGAAGCCGCCCGCGGGCCTCCTCCAGCGCGCCCAGGACGGTTGCGCGGGGATGCGTTCCACGCAAGATGTCCGCGATCGCGGCGTCGATCTCAGCGCGGGCCAGCGCCGGGTCCCCGCCGAACAGCCCCAGCGCCTCGGACTCGATCTTCTCGCGGAGGACCGTGAGCTGCGGAACCGTGTCCTGCTGCCCGCGACCACGGAGCCGGACCTCGATCGAGAACTGGAACCCGTCCGCCTGCGCGTAGTGCGCCTTGGCCTCCTGTTCGAGACCACGGACGTGCGCCAGCGCGCCCTGGGCCACCGCTTCGCGCCAGGCACGGAGGTTGTCCTGCAGGACCGGCTCGATCACAGTCGCCTCCCTGACCGATCTCGCTCCTCAATCGGATCGCCAGATCTCCCGAGGCGGATAACCCAGGGCTGTGGGACCGCCTTCCCCGGCGCCGTCGGGCCGAAGACCTCGACGATCGGCAGCTCCCCCTCCGCCCCCTCGATCGTCCACTCCCAGGTCGTGGCGGGGAGGCTGACCGAGAACGAACCGTCGTCGCGGATGGCGAGCTTGGCGAGGACCTGGTGGTGGTTCGCCGACGACGGCTCGAACCGTCTCACCGTCACTGCGGCCCCGCGCGCGGGCCTTCGATCCCAGGTCAGGACCCGACCGCGCACCTGGACCGGCTTCGGCGACGGCAGGACCCGCAGGGGTCGGAAGGACGGCGGGATGTTCCCTACCGCCGCGCCCCTCGCGAACCGCTCGAAGGCCTCCCGAGGCAGCACGTGCCCGAACGGCGTGACGATCATCCCGCCCTGCTCGGGGGTCCGCTCCGACTCCTCGATCCGCGCGCGGATCCGCTCCGCCCGTTCCGCGGCCTGCTTCTCCTCCCTGCCGTAGAAATCGAGCCACTTGTGCGCGGCCGCGGCGTCCGGCGAGCCCTTCGGGACCCGATCGAGCAGCACGCGCATCGCGCGAAGGCCCCGAGTCCGCGCGAGCTCGCGCTCGTGGGCCGAGGCCCACGGCGTCATGTCGGGGGCCATCGAGAAGAACCCCATGAACCGTGAGACCGCTTGCGCCTCCGCGACGCGGAACGGCGGGAACTCCCTGTCGAGCGCCTGTCCGAGGTCCCACACGGTCCGATCGAAGTCGCCCCGCGTCTCGGGCGGCGACTCGCCGTAGACGATCCCGCCCCGTTCCTCCAGGAAGAGGAGCGCCATGTCGAGCGTCTCCTGCATCTGCTCCTCCCAGTTCGTGCTGATCACCTTCTTGGCAGGTACGGACTCGGTTGGTTGACGCCTCTACTCGTGACGGATAGCATCGTCGTCGGTTTCCCCAACCCACCAGGCGGGTAGGCTCCCGCACGAGGGAACACGATGGATCTCAACTGCCGCATCATGGTGTGGGCGCAGCGCCGCTTCGGCGACACCTCGAATGGCTACGAGCACTTGGCCACCGAGGTCGGAGTTTCCCAGGAGGTGCTTCTCGAGTGGATACGAAGCGAGAACCCACCGGAGTTGCAGGCGATGAAACGCATGGCTCAAGCTCTGGACCTCCCGCTCGAACAACTCGAACACGACTTCCGGGAAACCAAGGTCGCCAAGAGCCTCGCGAACGACCCCTTTGAGGAGTTCCGGGTAAGCCTCATTAAGTCCCGACCGAGCCCGCAGACCTACGATCCGCAGGAAGTAGGACGAAAGCTCGGAAGCCAGTGGCTCGACGAGTCCAGCATCCAGATCGTGCGCATCCCGATTCTGCACGACGTCTCCCAAGCCGGATTCCGCCTCAATCTCGACTACCCGCCGGAGGGCTACCTCCCCCTTCTGTTCGTGACAGCCACGGGGGATCTTCACTATGCATTGCGAGTCACGGGCGACTGGCTGCAGCCAATCGCAGTCAACGGGGATTGCATCCTCATCTGCGAGGCGAAAGACGTCCTCGAGGTAGAGGCCGATCCCCCGCCTCTGCTCCTCTTTGAAGACGAGGATTCCCATGAGTGCAGCTTCGGCTGGCTCACGCATGTCGATGGCTCGGCATCGTTCAAGCCGGCCACACGAATGCAAGCCGCCCCGCAGCGCGTCCACTGCCTCGGTCGAGTGATCGGCTTCTTCCGAACGCCCTGACACTACAAGGCACGGTTCACGGCGAGGACGAGTCTTCGTCATCTACTCCTCTTTCTTGGTGCGTGCGACCGTCGTCGGCACCGCTCCAGCGATCGTCCGTACGTTCGCCTCCGTTTTGGTGTCCATCGGGATCGTGACCGCCTGCTCCCCCTCCCCCCGCAGGGACTCGGGGGGCGTCACGCGCACCACGAACCTCCACGGTCTTGGCACCGCGATCGCGAACTCCCCGTGCGGGTCCGTGTACCCCACCGCGATCACCGGTCCCCCCTCGTCGCTGTGGACCGACAGGGCCGCCCCCCACGTGGGCCGCCCCATCGAGTCGAGCACCCGGCCGCGCAGCACCGGGCCCTTCAGGCGACGGAGCGGCATCACGAAGCTCTCGCCGGGCTTCGCGAGGTAGTTGCGCGACTCGAAGCCGACGTGCTCCACGGTGACCATGAGCTTTCCGCCCATCAGGACCCAGTCCACGAAGGGCGTGCAGGAGAGGCGGTTCGCCGCCCGGGCGAGGACGTACAGCGGGCCGAGCGGCCCGAAGACCCGCGGCGCCGGGCGGTCCATGAGGACCGCTATCCCCTTCCCGTCCGTCCGCGCCGCGAGCTGCGTCACGCGGGCATCGACGGCCGTCACGTGCGTCGCCGCCTGCCCCTCGTCGTCGAGGTACCGCGGCAGGATGACCCTCGCCGAGAACGCGACGCGCGCGAACTCGACCGGCTTCCCCTCCTCGTCCACCACAGTCACGGTGATCCGACTCACGGGACTCCTCCACGGGCCGGCGGCAGCGCCCCCGGGCGGGCCCCTCCCCATGTGGCGCCGCCACTGTGGCGCTGCCACCGCGCACATCCCCGACCCGCCCGCAGCGCGGGTCACGTCGGGGCAGGTGGGGAGGGACTCCCGGGGGCCGGCTACCGTCTCTTGGGCCGTTTCTCCTTCTCGGCGCGGTCGATCTCCTCCGCGATGGTCTCCAGGTAGGCCCGCTGCGCCTCCCACGTCCGATGCAGCACAGCGAACGTGAGGAGCTCCAGCCGCGGTGCCAGGTCCAGCCCGACGCGGCGGAAGATCGGGCCGATCCGATGCTCGACGTGCGGTCGCAGGACCTCCCCCGCCTCCTCGGGCAGCGCGGTCTCGGCGGCATCGAGGACCGCCTGGCGGACCCTCGGGAAGAGCCTCGTCAGACACCGGAGGCCCCCGAGCCGTCCGACGGCCCGCGTGAACTCCATCTTCATGCCCACGGCTATCCTCCCTGCTTCGCCGCCCCGGCCGCGGCGTTCCCCACCGGTGGAACCGGTTGGACCGTTCGAGGCTCGCCCGCGAGGGGGGTCATGTCGGGGTCCATGTCCTCGACGTGTACCCCCGTCGTCGCGGAGAGGATCGCGCAGATGCGCACGAGGCACGTCTCGACGTGCGCGAGGCGGCGGTCGAGCCGCAGGAGGACCCACGCCGCGACAAGGGCGGGGAACCCGAAGTCCTTCGCCAGCCGCAGGAGGAACTCGTCCATCGCTACCC
>CAZYRM010000096.1:11879-24232 GCA_964649705.1 uncultured Planctomycetia bacterium | reverse complement strand
GCGTAGAAGCGGAGCATGTCGCGCGACTCGGTCCCCTCGGGGTAGAAGGGGCCGATCCAGTCGTCGCTGGACCAGGAGCTCGTGCCCATCCAGAGGCGGGAGTGGAGGGGTTCGTTCATTCGAGGTAGTCCTCGGAGACGAGGATGTCGTCGCCCTCGATGCGGACTTCGCATCTCGCGACGCGCTGGCCGGGGACGGTGGAGCATTGGCCGGTGACGAGGTCGAACTTCCAGCCGTGGCCGGGGCAGACGACCTCGCGTCCCTCCAGCCAGCCGTAGGAGAGGGAGATTCCCTGGTGGGGGCAGACGTCCTTGACGGCGTAGTAGGTGCCCTCGTGGAGGTAGAGGGCGAGGACCTTGTTGCCGACGAAGACCTTCTTCCCCTTGCCGACGGGGACGTCCTGGACGCTGCAGACTCGGATGAAGCTCATGCGGGGCCTTGTCGAGGGGCGAGAGGGGGGATTTTAACACGAAGACGCGAAGACACGAAGGGCTCTAACGGTCTTTGCGGCCGTTCTTGCGGCGTTTCTTCGGGGGGTGCGGCACCTTGAAGAGGTCGGCGACGCGGACCTCGAAGCCGGGGAGCAGATATGTGTGTAGCTTGTCGGATGAGGTCAACTTCTTCTCGGCCCAGACATCGGCGCGCCGGGTCAGGACGAGCACAGTCTGGTCGCGCGGCTCGACGATCCAGTACTCGCGCACGCCCGCCGCAAGGTACTCCTCGCGCTTCTCCTCGTAGTCGCGCGTCTCCCCGCCCCGGGAGACGACCTCGATGGCGATGTCCGGTGCCCAGGACTCCCAGGGACTCCCTTCCTCGGCGGGGCCCGTCAGGTAGACGGCAAGGTCAGGATGTCGCTCCGATTGCAGGCCGGGGAGCCTGAGCGCACAGTCGCTTCCGCTCGCGATGTAGTAGATTGTCTCCGGATTCGCGGCCCGAAACACGCGGATCGCCTCGTTGACGTTCTGCACGACGAATCCGTGCGGCAACCCGGGGACATCCACCACGACCACCCTCCCCCTCGCCAGCTCGTAGAGATGCCCCGGCTTCCCGTCGGCCTCCGCGAAGTCCTCGAGGGACATCCGCCGACCGTGGTCCTCGGGTCCGACCTGTGTCTTCGCGCGAATCATGACAGGCCGATTATCGCAGCACGGGGGCACTGTGGGCAAGTCCGTCGAGGTGGAGACGGCATGTCGGTTGCGGACCGTGCCTGGTCGGCAATAGAATCACACTGGCTAGGAGGATCGACCGCATGACGGACGAGAAGCAGGTGCCAGCGAGTCGGTGGAGGTCTCCCACGCTGGCCGCGTTCGTCGCCCTCGCCTGCGCCGCGGGGACCCTCGCAATCGCCAACATCCGCCAGCGCCAGGCCCCCCCGCCGCAGAGGCGCACATCGCTCGATACGAGGGAGGAGAAGGCTAGGCTCGAGAAGTCCCTCGTGGAGCTCTGGGCGCCCCTCGACCGAGTCGTCACACCCGCCAAGGCGCGCCTTTGGATCGACTTCGCCTTCCTGGGGTGGAGCGGACCCACCCCGCAGATCAAGCCAGGGCCTCTCCTCGAGGGATTCGCCGGTCAGTATCTCCTCTATCACGTCCACTCGACCTGCCCCCTGAACCGCGAGGAGGAGCTTGTGCGGCGGCTCCTGGCCATCCATGGCGCCCCGCGTTGGCTCTCGGGCAGTCGGGTCGCAACTGCGGAATCCGTGGCCTGGGAAGTCGTGCTGGCGTTCCGGTCGGGACCATGCCCCCCGAGCCCGATTCGCGGGTGGCTCGCCAGGCCGACAGTGACATCTGCCCTCCCGAGACAAGGTGGGCCCTCCAGGACGACGAAGGCGCCTGCCATCGAGCAACTGACTCCCGTCCGGCCGCCCGGGCCTCGTCGGCCGATCCCCGGCATGCCAGTACGGCCTGCCCCGTCGAAACCCGGTTCGGCGGTCCCCATGCTCGATCTGGCGAGTCCGTGGACCGGCCGCGCTGGCGATGTCTCGGCCGCCTTCGCCGCAATGGGCCGCTCGCCCGTGGAGCGCCTCACGGGGGCGGGCGCTCTCGACGAGGCCCCCGGCGTGCGAGTGGAGCGGACGTTCGTCTCCCCCGGTCGCCCCTGGGCCTGCTACGCGATCGTCGACGGCAAGCTCGTGCGCCCGGGTGAGTCGGTGCGGGGGGCCGACATCCGCGCCATCCTGTCCGACCGCGTGCTCCTCGGTGGCGCCACGCCGATCGAGGTCCCCGTCGAGAGGGGGAAGTGACGATGTCCGACCCCGAACCGCGCTCGCCCCTGCGCATTTCGTCTGAGGAGTTTGTCTTCTTCCAGAACCAGATCGCCTCGATGTGCAGGCTGGACGTCCCCCTGGCCGACGGCTTGGCGAGCATGGCCCGTGAGGTCCGCTCGCGACGCCTCCGCGCGCTCGTGGACCAGGTCCTCCTGGATGTGCAGGCGGGCCTGCCGCTGTCCGCGGCCGTGCGGAAGTTCCCTCGGGTCTTCCCCGACCTGTACGTGGGCCTCATCGAGGCGGGAGAGGCCTCCGGGAGCCTCTCGGCCGTGCTGGAGAACCTCGGCGAGTACTCGACCTCGCGGCACCGGATCCGTCAGCGGATCCGAGTTGCCCTGGCCTACCCGGCCTGCCTCGTGGTCGTCATTGCCGTGATCATGGGCATCCTCTTCTGGGTGTGGCTCCCGAGGTTCGCCTACATCCACCAGGCCCTGTCGATCACGGGTGTGGACCTCCCCCGGCCCACGAGGGTCCTGCTCAATATCTCACAGTTCGTCCAGGAGTCTGGACCGGTGCTCCTGCTCGGCGTGCTGTCCGCGGTGTTCGTCCTCTCCCTCCTGGCCCGACTCCCGCGGGTTCGTGTCCTGGGGGAGCTCGTCGCGATGAACCTCCCGCTCATTGGGACGGTGCTCCGCAGGAGCGCGTGGTTCCTCTTCTGTCAAACGCTGGCCCTCCTCCTTCGGGCCGGCGTTACTCCCGCGCGGAGCTTGGACCTTATGAGGCAGGCCTTTGCCCTCGGGGTGCTGCACTCCGTGTGCGTCGACCTGCACCGGGCCGCGGACAACGGGGAGCGCCTGTCGGACGAGGCGCGTCGCGGGGGCTTCTTCCCGGAGACGCTCGTATGGAAACTCGCCTTCGGAGAGCAAAGGGGAGACCTCGTCGCGACGGTTGAGGAGCTTGCGAGGTACTACGAGTCCGAGGCGCGGATCGCCCTGGATCGGTCAGGGGTGCTTGTCGGCCCCATCCTGATCATCGTCGTGGGCGTGTTCATCGGGTTCTGCTACTTCGCGATCATGATGCCGATCCTCAAGTTGTCCGAGACGATGCGCAGGAAGTGAGGCGCGTGTCACGATGGTCCTGGAGATCGAAGCCGGCCTTCTCCTTGCTGTGGGCGTACTCGCGCTGAGCGAGACGTTCGGACGCGGGGTGTTCGCGCGCTCGGCGCCCCCCGCGAGTCGCGTGGGCTGGAGCGTCGCCTGCGCCATCCTGGCCCTGACGCTCCTCATCATGGCCGAGCCGCACTTCCTGACGATCTTCTACCATATGCTGTGGACCCTCCTGGGGTCCATCGTCGTCCACATCGTTCACGCCCGGCGCGGGGTGCCAGGGTCCCCCACCTTCCTTCGCGCCAATGCGGCGGCCCTCCTTGGCACGGCGCCCTGGCTCGTGGCCTCCCTCCTCCCCACCGGTGCGGACGGCCTCCTGGCCTACGGGATGGGTCTGGCCGGAGTCCTCATCCCCTTCCTTCCCGCTCGGCGGGCCTGGGACTCCGCCGGTCGCCTGCTTGCGAGACGCTGGCCGGTGCGGGAGGACGTCGTGGGCGGGTCGCTGTGGCACTTCGTTCGGCCACGAACCGTCCTGTTGGCGATCGCCTTCGCACTGACGGGGGTCGCCCTCCTGGACAGCGGTCCGATCGGCCAGCTCGTGTCCAAGGGGCTGGGCGTCGCCTTCGCCCTGGCGGCGGCCTACGCGGTCTTCCGCCTGGCCATTCGGGCCGGCGATCCCCTGTACGAGGGCCGCATCTGGTATCGCCCGAGGCCCAACGGCTCGTTCATCCTCATCGACGCGCTCGCGGGAGCCGCCATCGTCATCACGGCCATCACGGTCTCGTGCGAGGCGATCATGCTGCGGCAGCGGTTGGCTGCCGACACAGCCCTCGATCTCGCGGCGCGGGGAGTCCTCCTACAGGGCATGGAGACGACCTGGGGGATGTCAGTCGATGAGCTCGCCGCCGCGCGGGGGACCGTCGTGACGCGGGTGGACCCGTCGGCGCGGTTCCTGGACGGGGAGTTGGAACGGACGGTCCTCGAGGAGGAGCCAGGCACCCTCTGGCGGATTCGGATCACCGTCCGTTGGAAGGCCCCGTCCGGGGCGGACCGCTCCTGCATGCTCGAGACGCTCCGCTCGGCGGCGGGGGGACGTCGATGAGGCGGCCGGATCAGCGTGGCGTATCGCTCATCGAGGTCCTCATGGCCGGGTGGATCGCCTGTGCCATCCTCGGCATCGCGCACGCGTGGGTCGGATTCACGATCGAAGTCGTCGAACACGACACCCTGGCGGCCGTCAGGGAGGCGGACCGCGACGAGTTGACTTCGCTCCTGCGGGAGGACTTCGGGGCCGCCTGCAGGCTCGTCCCGGACGCTCTCGGGAAGGGGTTCGCCATCGAGCGCCCGAGCGAGGCCTCGATCGCGGGCCGCGCGGAGCCCGACTTCATCGTGTATGACTGCGAGGAGCGTCAGGAGGGCCCCGTGCTCGTGCGGACGGTGTTCCCGGGGACGGGCGGTCCGCCATCCGTGCGGAGGATCTCCTCCGGCGCCGAGGCGTGTCGAGCGGCCCTCGAAGGACGGTCGTGGCGTGTCGAAGTGACATGGCCGGCGATGGCGGGCGCTCGGGCAGAAGTCCTGACTGTCTGGATCGGCGCACGGGTGCGCCGGAAGGAGTAGGCCGATGTCCAGGAGGTCGAACCGGGGGACGGTCATTGTGACCGCGATCGCGCTGTCGATCTTCATCGTGGCGACGGCCTGGGCCGCGGTGAGCGTGCAGGCGTCCCTGGGTGCCGAGGCGGCCGTGCGTGCGCGCGACCATGCCGCGCGCTCGCTCGCCGAGGCCGGCCTGGAGCTCGCCGTGGCCCGGCTGGACTCCGATCCACGCTGGGTCGGCGTCCGCGGTCACGCCTTCTGGGAGGGGACGATCGACGTGGAGGCCGTTCCGGTGGACGGGGCGCCGGGTCGCTGGCGCGTCCGCAGCGTCGGCCGCCTGACCGCGGGCGACAGGCCCGTGGTAGCCGCGTGCTGCGTCGCGCTGGTGGAGGGGCGGTCCGGAGGGGCGTGGAGTCGGCTCTGCTGGCATTGGGACCCGGACGTGCGCTGAGGGAACCGGGATGTCCGTGAGATGGTCTGCGTTGACACCGTGGTGTGTTGCGGCGATCGCCCTCGCCGCACTGGTGCACATGGCGGTCCATCGTGTGTTTCTCAACGTCCGCAGGGAGGAGTGGCGGCGGGCGTCAGTCGAGGACATCCAGACGCGGCGGTTGGAGGCCTCCTGCGCGGACCTCCGGTCCAGGATCGCCCAGAGCGAGCGCGAGACCGAGCGCGCGCGGGCCTTCCTCCGCCAGGACCTTCTCGCTCCGCGCGCGATCCTCACCCTCGAGTCCGCCCGACCGAAGGGGATGGTCATGGACTCCGTGACCTGGCGGACAGGCTACCTCGCCGAGGGCCCCTGCCTGACCCTCCAGGTCAGCGGCTGGGCGGCGACGCCGGTGGAGCGCCAGGCCGCCGAGGCGTGGGATGGCTGGGTGCTCCGCCTGAAAGCGACGGAGCCGTGGGACGCGCCGCTGACGCTTCAGTCGGGTCCCTTCTGGTCGCGTCGAAGTGTCGGGCAGGAGCCGAGCCTCGCGTACCACGCCTTCTTCCAGACGCTCCCGACGCCCATTCCGCCGAAGTGATCGTGCTCCGTGGGTCTGCGAGGCCCGCCCTCTACGACGCGGACGGCTGCGGCGCGAGCTCCTCGTCCAGGCCGTCGCGGAGCTCCTGCCAGTAGGCGCGCGCCGCACCCCACTTGTCCGCGCGGAAGCGCTCCACCCAGGCGTCCAGCTCCGCTACCTTCGGGCCGTCCCGCTGCACCTTCTCGTGGTAGGTCTTCATCAGGTCCACGACCCTCTCGCTCTCCCACGGGCGCCCCCGGTTCATCGCGTTCAGGCGCCGCGAGAGCCGCTTGTGGTGCTCCATGTAGTCGATCTTCAGGCCGTAGTGGTTGTTCACGATGTCCTGCACCAGGTCCTCCGCCCAGCCCCGATGGAAGCGGCAGATCCCCCCGTTGTCGCTGTACAGCTCCTTCACCATCCGCTCCACGTTCTTTTTCGCCAGCTCCCTCGGCGCGTGGTACTCGAACTGGTAGTACTCGTAGTACTTCCCCATGATCGGCATCGGCGAGAACATCCCAGGCACCCAGTACTGGTTCGGCACCATGCACCCCGCCCCGTCCCCGTTCAGGTTGTAGCACGCCAGGTCGCTCGGCTTCGTCCCGAACCGCGCGTCCATCGCGTGCGCCGCCACGCGGATCCCCTCGCGGAAGGGCGCCCACGCCGGGTCGTAGAGGACCTTCGTCATCACCTCGATGCCCAGGTCCGCGTTGTGCATGCTGTCCGCGACGATGTCGAACTCCTTCAGATTCCATTTCGGCTTCGCCGACAGCCCCAGCGCCCGATGGTCGATCCGCCCCGTCGCGATCGACTCGAATACCCAGCTCACCACCCCGCCGATCTGGATCGCGTCGAACGCCATCCCGTCCGCGACGTAGTTGATCTTCTCCGCCGCCCGCTGGTCGAAGATCCCCGCGTTCGGTCCCAGCGCCTGGTACGGCTCGTAGTCCTTCTTGAACTTCCCGTTGTTCTTCTTGCACACCACCGCGCACGGCTCGCCGCACGTGTTCCACTGCTTCGTCGCGATCGACTCCTCGTTGAACTGCTTCAGGTAGTGCCCCTGCACGAACCTCGTGTAGATCCCCATCCGCTCGTCGTCCGGCATGTGGATCGACGAGTAGTTCATCATCAGGAGGAGGTCCTTCAGGTAGCTCATGTTCGATCCGAACGTCCCCCCCGTCGCGAACTTCGGCTCGAAGCGGTACTTCGCCGTCACCTCGAAGTCCCGCTGCATCATCGTCTTGTTGTACCGGGCCATGAACCACGAGTCGACCTTCGCCCGGTCGCGCAGGTCCTCGTCGACGAACGTCCCCCCATAGATGATCGCCGCGATGTTGTGCTCGCGCAGGAGCTGGGACCCCATCCCGCCGCGGCCCGCCCAGGTGTCGACGAACCCCGGCCCGTCGTGCATGATCGGCGCGCTCCCGATCGCCCCCATGTTCGTATGGAGCGCCGAGGGGCCCGTCGCCAGGACGCGGCACTTCTTGAACCGGTCCTTGTGCTGCTCCCAGACCCACTGCTGGAGCGCGTAGTATCCGACGAGGTCCTTGTACCCCCTCCAGACCGCCTCGACGTCGACGGGGTGGACCTCGACCGTCATCTTCTCCATGCTCCGGTGGATGAGGAGCACGGAGGGCGTCCTGGCGCGGCCCCGTAGCGCCATCACGTTGACGCCGAGGTCGTCCCAGATCAGCGCCGCGCCGCCGATCGTCGAGACGAAGAAGCCGTCCCACACCGGCGAGTTCGCCGTCATCACCAGGCGGTTCGATCCTGGGAGGATCGACCCCGCGATGATGCCGCCGCCGATGACGAACGCACGGTCCCCCTTCTCCCAGAGCGAGAGGCCGTAGTCGACCGGTCCGACGATCCCGTCGTCGTTGAACCTGCCCAGGCGGAACGTTCCGTCCGGCAGCTCGACATCCATGCAGTGCGTATCGATCATGGCGGGGTCACTCTGGCGAGACGCGGCATTCTATGCCCCTGGCCCCCCCGCCACAAGCGGCCCCTTGACCCGGCCCGGCGGCGCGGATACGCTCGCCGGCGATGACCTCGCCCCAGGACCGAGCGCTTGCACGCCTCGCCGTCGAGAAGAAGCTCGTCCCGCGCCAGGCGATGGAAGAGGCCCTCCGCGAGTCCGAGAGGACCGGCGGCAAGGACCCGTGGTCGATCCTCGTCTCCCGCGGCGTCCTCGCGCAGAAGGACCTCAAGGACCTCCGCGCCCTCACGCCGCTGACCCTCCGGGGCGGGGAACAGGCCAACCCCACGCTTCCCACCCCCGGACAGCGGAGCGCCTCCGGCCGCCCCACGCCGCGCCCCTCCTCGGCCGCCGCGCCGAACTACGTCTTCGGCGGGAAGTACCAGCTCCTCGACGAGCTCGGGAGCGGAGGAATGGGCGTCGTCTTCCGCGCCCGGGACACCGGCCTCAAGCGCGACGTCGCCATCAAGCTCGTCGACCTCGGTCCCCGCCCCTCCCCCGACATGATCGCCCGCTTCGAGCGCGAGGCCCGCACGACCGCCCGCCTCCGCCATCCCGCGATCATCCCCGTCCACGACTTCGGAGAGTTCAACGGACGCCACTACCTCGTCATGGACTTCGTCCACGGCAAGTCGCTGGGCGAGCGGATCGACAAGAAGGACCTCCCGCTGCGTCAGGCCGTGGAGGTCGTCCGCGCCGTCGCCGAGGGAATCGCGTATGCCCACGCGGAGGGGATCATCCACCGCGATCTGAAGCCCGACAACATCCTCGTCGATCAGGCCGGGAAGGGGTTCGTCACCGACTTCGGCCTCGCGAAGGAATCCGGCACGAAGACCGCCCTGACCAAGACCGGCATGGCGATCGGCACGGCGGTCTACATGTCCCCAGAGGCCGCCGCGGGCGAGATCAAGTCGTTCGGCCCGCGGACCGACGTCTACGGCCTCGGCGCCATCCTCTACGAGGTCCTGGCCGGCGAGCCCCCCTTCTCGGGCGAGACGACCGTCGGCATCCTCGCCGCGGTGCTGTCGAAGGACCCCACGCCGCCGAGTCTGCTGCGCCCGGGAGCGCCGCGGGACCTGGAAGTGGTCTGCCTCAAGGCCATGGAGAAGGAGCCTTCGCGGCGCTACCCGTCCGCGAACGAGTTCGCCGACGAGCTCGGGCGCTGGCTGGACGGGGAGCCGATCCGCGCGCGCCCCTCGGGGACGATGGCGACGATCCTCCGCAAGATCCGCCGGCAGCGCCCCTGGCTCGCCGGCGTGGCGGTCCTCCTCGCGGTCGCCGCGTGCATCCTCGGCATGGTCGTCGTGAAGGGGAACCGGGAGAGGGCGCGACGTGACGAGGCGGCCTCTTACTTCCAGCAGGGGCTCGGGAGGAGCCAGTCGTCCGGAGGCCTCCGAGAGGCGATCGGCCTCTTCGACAAGGCCCTCGCGATCCTCCCAGACTACACCGAGGCGCTCCTCCAGCGCGGCTGCATCCGTCACCAGCTCGGAGACGCCCAGGGGGCGGTGGACGACCTGGAGCGCGCGGTCGCGCTCGATCCGACCTCGCCCGACGCGTGGTACCACCTCGGGCGCGCCGCGACGCAGGTCCCGAACCGCAGGAAACGGGCGAAGGAGGCCTACCAGAAGCTCCTCGGAGTCGCGCCCTCGTACAGGCTCGCGCCGCTCGCGCGCGCGAAACTCGCCTGGCTCGAGGGCGAACTCGATCTCGCGAAGCGGGAATGCGACGCCGCGGAAAAGGCGCTCGGAAACGACGAGGAGGTCCACTTCCTGAGGGGCGGGATCGCTGGAGAGGAGGGGGACTCGCGCGCGGCGATCGAGCACTACACGAGGGGCCTCCAGGTCCGGCCGGAGTCCTGGCAGTGCCTGGTGAACCGAGCCTGCGAGCACATCGAGCTCGGGGAGCGCGACCGCGCACTCGCCGACCTCGACCGGGCGATCCAGATCAACCCCGGCGGGATGGAGGCGTGGGCGAACCGCGCCTACTGCCTCATCGACCTGGGGCGGCTCGAGGAGGCGCAGGAGGCGATCGGGCGCATGGAGTCGCTCTCGCCGTCCCGGAAGACGTCCATGGGGCTGATCCGCGCCCAGCTCCTGGAGGGACAGAAGAAGTACGACGAGGCGCTCGCGACGATCTCGGCGGTGCTCTCGGAAACCCCGCTCGACGTGGAGGCCCTCGTCGTCCGGGCGCGGATCCAGAAGGCGATGGGGAGGCTGCCGCTCGCGCTCGCCGACGCGGCGAAGGCCGTGGACGCCGAGCCGCACGACGGCGGCGCGCGGTGCCTCTACGCGGACCTGCTCATCGCGGCCCAGCGGTGGGAGGAGGCAGGGAAGCAGGTCGAGGCCGTCCTCGCGCGGAGCCCCGACGTCGCCGCGGCGCTCGCGCTCAGGGCGCGCGTGAGGCTGGCCCAGGCGGACCGCGCGGGGGCACGGGCCGACCTGGAGCGCGCGCGACAGCTCTCGCCGTCCGACTGGGACGTGGCGCTCCAGCTCGGCCAGCTCCTCGTCGATGCGGGGGAGTCCGAGGCGGCCCGGGCGGTGTTCCAGGAGATCCTCGAGGTCCACCCCGGCGAGCCCAACGCGGCGATGTCGCTGGGCCTGATGGAGGTCGAGGCCGGGCTCCTCCGCACCGGGTTCCGCCGCCTGTCCAAAGTCCTCGGCGATCTCCCCGGCGACGCCGACATCGTCGCAAACGTCGGGACCATCCTGTGGACGCACGGCGCGAAGGGGCTCGGGCTCGAGTACCTCGACCGCGCCATCGCGCTCGACCCGAAGTGCGACCTCGCCCTCCACAACCGCGGGAGCGTGCGCCTCGACCTGGGGGACGCCGAGGGCGCACGGTCCGACCTCGAACAGGCCATCGCGCTCTCGGAGAACCCGAGCGGCCCACGGAGCGCGCTCGCCGAGGTCCATTGGAAGAAGGGGGACGTCGCTCGGGCCCTCGAGGAGATCGAGCGGGCCGTCCAGAGCGACCCGCAGGCCGAGCGGCCGCGCGTCTTGCAAGCCCTCTTCCTGGCCGCGGGCGGGAAGCTGAAGCGGGCCGCCGAGGAGGCGGAGGATCTGCTCAAGAAGGAGGGCGCCGACGCGAGGCTCCTGCTCGTGCGGGCGGAGTGGCGGATCTCGCAGGGGGAGCGCCAGGGCGCCGTCGAGGACCTGGTCGCCGTCATCGGGGCGACGCGGGACGACGGGGCGGTGATCCTCACGGGCACGGTCGACCTCGCGCCGGCGGACTGGGAGCGGATCGATGCGGCGGTGGCCGGGCTGTACGACGACGCGGAGTTCGGCGTCACGGCGAGGAGCAGCGTGGCGGCCTTCCTCCTGGCGCGGGGGAGGCCCGGCGAGGCGAGGGCGATCCTCGAGGAGGCCCTGGCGGCCCAGCCGGACGACACGGGTGCCATCGAGCTGCTGGTCCAGGCGCTCGCGGACCTGGGGAACTACGACGACGCGGCGACCCTCCTCGAGGCTTGCGCGAAGAAGGTGCTGGACCCCGACGAGGCGAAGGTCATCCAGCTCTGGCAGGAGGAGCTCGCGCCGCTCCGCGTTCCGCCGACGAGTCGCGACGACCGGCTGCGCCGCATCGACGCGCTCATCTTCTGGGACCGCTTCGACCAGGTCGTCAGGGAGTGCTCCCAGGGGATCGCGGAGCTCGAGAGGAGCCCGACCGGCGCGGGCATCGAGAAGGTCGTCCTCGGGCGACTCCATGCCAGCCACGCGGCGGCGTCGACGATCCTTGCGACGAGGGCGAAGAGCCTTCAGGAGCACCATGGATACTGGACGGCGGCCGGCGCGCACGCCAGGAAGGCGATTGAACTGGGCGGCCTGTCGCTGGAGGAGCTGCCCGAGGATTCGGCCATCCAGCTCCTCATGCTCGACCTCCCCTCCCCCCGCTGATCGGCGCGGTATCCGGCTCACCGCCGAGCCAGCGCCAGACCCCGCGCCAGTCCGTTCCCTCACACGCAAGAATACGACGACTACAACATTAGTGCGAGTCAATGGTTGCGTCGCGCCCATGGCGACAGGCCGTCTGGCAGGGCGCCTGCACAACTATCCTCTGTTGTCAGACTCGCTTACAAGGAGAAGAACGATGAAGAAGATGATTGCGGCGATGGCGATGGTTCTAGGGCTGACGGGCGGCGTTGCGATGGCCGACGGGTTCAGCTTCGGATTCGGGTACGGCGGCAGCCACAGCGGCGGGTACGTCGGATACAGCGACGGGTACTACGGCGGCGGGTGCAGCGGCGGGTACTGGGGCGGCTACAGCGATTGCTACCGTCCGAGGCCGGTGTGTGGGCACTGGGAAGAGCGCGGGTACTGGACGGTGAGAGGCTACGATTGCTGCGGCACTCCGATTCGCCAGTGGGTGTCGGTGCGCGTGTGGGTGAACGACTAGAACGCTTCAGAACCTCCTAGCCCCATCCGGGTCGCGCCCCCCTCGGGCGGGACACCCCCCGGCGGCGCCCCTAACCGGAAACC
>CAZYRM010000096.1:0-11869 GCA_964649705.1 uncultured Planctomycetia bacterium | reverse complement strand
CGGGGCGCGGCCCATTCCGGATCACCCATATCTGATATCAGACCTCAGCTCTCAGATATCAGATATCGTCGTCGATCACACCGAAGCAGCCGTTCCGAGATGTTCGGTGCTATCGACGACGATATCTGATATCTGAGAGCTGAGGTCTGATATCAGATATGGGCGATCACCACGCCCCGCTTTGACAGCGATTCCAGACGCTGATACCCTGTCGCCCATGTTCCAGCGATTGACCCCTCTTCTCGTCGACCAGCTCCGCTCCATCGTCGGAGCCGAGCACCTTCTCGTCGACCGCGAGGCGATGGAGAAGTACTCCCACGACGAGACCGAGGATCTCGTCTTCTGGCCCGAGGCCGTCGTCCGCCCGCGCACCACCGAAGAGGTCTCCCGCATCCTCTCGCTCGCCACGCGCGAGCAAATCCCCGTGACCCCCCGCGGGGCCGGCACCAGCCTCTCGGGAGGCGCCCTCGCCGTCCACGGCGGAATCGTGCTCTCGCTCGAGCGTATGGACCGGATCCTCGAAATCGACCGCGAAAGCCTCTTCGCCGTCGTGGAGCCCGGGGTCATCACCGAGCGCCTCCAGGATGAGGTCGAGAAGCAGGGACTCTTCTACGCCCCCGACCCCGCGAGCCGCGGCTCGTCCTTCCTCGGCGGGAACGTCGCCCACGGATCGGGAGGCCCGCGCGCCGTGAAGTACGGCGTCACCAAGGACTGGGTCTGCGGCCTCGAGGCCGTCCTCCCGACCGGAGAGGTCATCCACGCCGGCGGGAAGCTGCTCAAGAACGTCACCGGCTACAACTTGACCCAGCTCCTGATCGGGTCCGAGGGGACCCTCGCGGTCGTCACGAAGATCACTGTCCGGCTCCTCCCCCTCGCGCGGCACCGCCGCACGCTCCTCGCGCCGTTCGCGGAGGTCAAGGACGCCGCGCGCGCCGTCTCGCGGATCCTCTGCGCGGGGATCGTCCCGTGCGCGATCGAGTACATGGAAAGCGCCGCGATGAAGGCCGCGGAGCAGCGCAAGGGGATGCCCTTCCCCAACTCGGACTCGCCCGCGCAGCTCCTGATCGAGGTCGACGGCCCCTCGCCCGAGGAGCTCGACCGCGAGGTCGAGGCGATCGGCGTGGTCTGCGCCTCCGAGGGCGCCGGCGATCTGCTCCTCGCGGAGACCCCCGAGAAGCAGCGGCAGATCTGGGACCTCCGACGGTCGATGGGAGAGGCCACGAAGGCGCTCTCGACGTACAAGGAGGAGGACACCGTCGTCCCGCGAGCCCGGCTCCCCGAGCTGGTGGAGGCGATCCGCGACGTGATGTCGAAGCACGGCCTGACCGCCATCAGCTACGGCCACGCGGGGGACGGGAACCTCCACGTGAACATCCTCAAGATGGACCTCTCGGAGGAGCGGTGGAAGACGGACCTCCCCGTGGCGATCGCGGAGCTGTTCCGCCGCGTGGTCGCCCTGGGAGGGATGATCACGGGCGAGCACGGCGTGGGGTTCGTGCAGAGGGAATACCTGCCGATCGCGGTGGGCCCCGTCGAGATTGGCCTCATGAGGAAGCTCAAGCAGGCGTTCGACCCAGCCGGGATCCTGAACCCCGGCAAGGTCTTCCCGCCCGCCTAGCCGCGCGGCTTGATCACCAGCTCGCCGGCGCGCTCCGTCGCCTTGACCACCGCCTTGATCAGCGTGACGCGGAGCCCTCCCTCCTCGAGCTGCAGGATCCCGTCCATCGTGCACCCCGCGGGCGTCGTGACCATGTCCTTGAGCAGCGCCGGGTGCTCCTTCGTGTCGAGGACGAGCTTCCCCGCCCCGTACACGGCCTGCGCGGCGAGCTGCGTGGCGAGCTTCCGTGGGAGGCCCATCTTGACGCCCCCCTCCGCCAGCGACTCGATCACCATGAAGATGAACGCGGGCCCGCTTGCCGACAGGCCCGTGACCGCGTCCATGTACGGCTCGTCCACCGTGACGCATGCGCCGATCGCGCCGAAGAGCGAGTGCGCCGTCGCGAGATGGGTATCGTCCGCGTGGGTCCCCTTGCAGACCGCCGTGATCCCCGCGCGGACCTGGCACGGCGTGTTGGGCATGGAGCGCACCACGGGGACGCCGGGGGCCAGCCGCTCCTCGATGTAGGCGCTCGCGCCTCCCGCGACGATGGAGACGACCGTGTGCCTCGGCGTGATCGCCCCCTTCACCTGCCCGAGCAGCTCGTCGAGCGCCTTCGGCTTGACGGCGATGACGACGACCTCCGCCCCGCGCACCGCGGCGGCGTTGTCGAGCGTCGTCCGGACGTGGAACCGCGTCGCCAGGTCGGCCAGTCGCTCCTCGTGCCTCGCCGTGGCGACGATCCGCTCCGCCTTCGCCGCGCCCGCCTCCAGCAGGCCGCGGATGAGCGCCTCACCCATCGTCCCCGTGCCCAGGATGGCGATCGTGCGGTCCTTCAGCATGCCTCCGCCCCCAAACAACGACGGCCGGGGGCGTTGATCCCGCCCCCGGCCGCCTGCAGGCTCAAGTCGGGTCCTAGTCCTTCGGGTCGAAGAACTTCAGGTTGTCCAGGATGTACTTCGTCTCGGCCGCGTACTTCTTCACCATGTCGGGGAGGCCGTCGACGTCGATGATGTACCCCTGCCGTCCGTTCTTGAAGCAGGAGACCTGCACGGTGCGCGGGTTGCCGTACTTGATGCTGACCCCCGTGAAGCCGAACTGAGCGACCTTGCCGAACTTGTAGGTGATGCTCTTCGTCTCGGACAGGTCCTTCACGTCCTTGTAGTCCTTCGCGTAGGACTCCTTGTAGATCTCCTTCGCAAGGCCCTTTGTGCCGTACTTGTCGAAGTAGCCCACGTCGAGCGGCACGACGTAGAAGAAGATCATCGGGTTGTCCTTCTGCTTGTCCGGCGTCGCGGTCGCGAAGCGGGCGAAGCAGACGATGACGTCGGCACCCTGCTGGAAGTAGCGGTCGATCTCGCTCCCCTGGACGATCTGCCACTCGGCCGCCTCCGGCCGGATCGCCGAGCAGCCGTACGTGTCGTTCTTGACGGTCCTCGACTCGCGCGTCTTCATGTCTTCGGCCCCCACGACGAGGGAGCCCGCGATCGTCAGCACCAGCGACCAAAGAACCCCGCGGAACATGCGTGTCCTCCTTGTGTGCCACCCCCTAGGTCGGTCATTACCTACCAGAACCAAGATTCTATCGAGCCCATCCCCGATGCGTCAACGGCTCACCCTATTTTTCGGCCCCGTCCAGCTCGGCGACGATCCGCTCGGCGACCCACTCGTCCTCTTCGGCCTGGGTCGGGATCTCGGAGATCCGGACGTTCTCACCTGCGTAGACCACGCGGCTCTCCTCCACGACCTCCTTGTCGGTGATCTGGTGCCCCTGGAACCACTTCGAGAGCGTCTTGTAGAGGTTCGACTTCCCCACGGACGCGCCGAACTTGTACCCCGCGGCCGTCGCGGTCTTCGCGTCGTCCCCGTTGACCCAGTGGCGGAGGAAGACCGGCAGGTGGAACACCGGGATCGAATTCACCTCGAGGTGCCCGGTGATCCCCTTCGCACCGACGGCGAGCCAGTCGTCGTTCAGCGTGGAGCCGTAGCAGGCCATCATGTAGACGAGGCGGATCCGCTCGCCCCCCTGCAGGTAGAGCTCCCTCTGGATGTCCTTTCCGCGGATGTTGCGTCCCCCCTGGACGACGAGCTCCTCGGGGCTCCCGTGGCACTCGATGAAGACGTCGATGACGTACCCGTCCTCCGCGGCCTTCTTGATCGCCTCGAAGAAGTTCACGTACGTCGCGTCCTGTCCCGAGAGCCACTTCGTCCGCTTGTAGTGCCCGCGGAGGTTCGCCATGCTCGTGGTCCCCCGGCCGACGAAGTCGGCGAGGGCGCCCTTCATCGGGTCGGCGTTGTGGTTGTCGATGAGGGCGACGAGCGCGAGGGGCCGCTTCGGCTCCCTGGCGGGCTTCCTCCCCTCTTCCGCGAGCGCGGGGAGGGCGGCGAAGGCGGCCAGAGCGGCGCCGACGATGCGCATGAACATGTCGAGTCCTCCGATTCCGTAGAGTGGGAATACGCGCCCGGCCCGCCGGCGTTAGGTGACGCCCGAGCGGCGGAGCAGCTTCTGGAACTCCATCCCCGCGAGGGCCGTCGTCTCCTGGGCGTCGATCGTCAGAAGGCGCCGGTCCCGCACCATCGGCATCCCGTCGACCATGACCGTCTCCACGCTGCACGCGTGGGCCGAGTACACGATCGTCGCGTAGAGGTCCGCCTCCGGGTGGGCGTGGAGCTCGGGGAGGTCGAGCACGATGAGGTCGGCCTTCTTCCCCTTCTCGATGCTCCCGATGCGCGCGTCCATCCCGAGCGACCTCGCCCCCTCGATCGTCGCCATCTCCAGGGCGCGGATCGCGGGCATCGCGCGGGGGCCGTGAGCGAGCCTGGGCAGGAGCGCCGCCAGCCGCATCTCCTGGAACCCGTCCAGCGAGTTGTTGCAGGCGGCCCCGTCCGCGCCGATCCCGACCGTCACCCCCGCCTTCCTGAGCTTCACCGTGTCGCAGATCCCCGAGGCGAGCTTCAGGTTGCTCGAGGGGCAGTGCGCGACGCGCGTCGACGTCTCCGCCATCGCCATGACCTCGTGCTCCTTCAGCCACACCGCGTGGGCGATCACGAGGTTCTCCCCCGTCATGCGGAGGTGGTGAAGGTACTCGATGTTCGACTTCCCCGTCCGGTCCAGCACGACCTTCGTCTCCGTCCGGTTCTCGCTCGCGTGCGTGTGGATCGTCACGTGCTGCTGCCGCGCCAGGTCCCCTACGGCACGGAGGAGCTTCTCGGTGTTGCAGAGGACGAACCTCGGACAGAAGGCGAAGGAGATCCTCCCGTCCTCGGCGCCGTGCCACCTCTTGTACTGGCTGTAGCACTCGGAGAGGGCCCCGTCCGTGGACTCCTGGAGCCCGGCGATCGTGTCGGGCGTGTCCATGATCGCCTTCCCGCCGACGTAGCGGATCCCGGAGACGACGGCCTCCTGGAAGACGACGTCGTGGTCGTGCACGGTCCCCATGTCGAGGATCGTCGTCGTGCCGCCGCGCAGGAGCTCCGCGATCCCGAGGCGCGCCGAGAGCGCGAGGCTCGCCGGCGTGTGGGCGGCCTCCAGGGGCCAGATCCGCTTCTGGAGCCAGTCGAGCAGCTCCATGTCCTCGGCGAAGCCGCGGAAGAGCGTCTGGCAGAGGTGGATGTGGGTCTGGACGAGGCCCGGCAGGACGATCTTGCCGCCCGCGTCGATGGTGAGGTACGGGGCCTGGGCCCCCTGTCCGACGTGGACCTTGCCGACGGCCTTGATCTCGGTTCCGTCGATGAGGACGTCTCCGACGAGGACGTCCCGGTTCGGGTTCATGGTGACGATGGTGCCGCCCTGCACCAGGATCGACATGCAGCGGGCCTCCGCGAGAGGCGCGAGTATACCAGCCGCCTGCGGGGGGCGCTAGTTCGCCTGGAACGCCAGGGCGTTGTTCTTCACGCTGACGCGGACCTGGGCGCCCTCGTGGATCCGCCCGTCGACGAGCATCTCGGAGATCGGCCCCTCGACGAGGTCGACCACCGTGCGACGGAGCTCCCGGGCGCCGTAGTCGGGATTGTAGCCGCGCTCCGTGAGGAACCGCGGGACCGTGGGCGAGAACACGAGGCCCAGCCTGCGCCGCTCGGCGTGGTGGCGGACCTCCTCCAGGAGGTTCTCCACGATGCGGACGCAGTGCTCGTAGGTGAGCGTCTGGAACAGGACGATGTCGTCGACGCGGTTGATGAACTCGGGGCGGAAGCCGCGCTTCAGGCCCGCGACGACCTCGCGGAAGAGGTCCTCCCGCGACGGCTCGCGGCGCTTCGCCGCGTCGAATCCCGCGCGGTTGCGGAACGCCTCGACCTCGTCCACGCCGACGTTGCTCGTCATGATGACGACGGCCTCGTGGAACGGCACGCGCGACCCGCGGCTGTCGGTGAGGGTCCCCTCGTCGAGGAGCTGCAGCAGCAGGTCGTGGACCTTCGGGTCGGCCTTCTCGATCTCGTCGAAGAGGACGACGCCGGCGCGGCGCTGGCGCATCGCCTCCGTGAGGAAGCCGCCCTCCTTGAAGCCGACGTACCCCGGAGGAGCGCCGATGAGCTTCGCGTACTCGTGGGGCTGGCTGTACTCGGAGCAGTCGATCCGGATGAGGCGCGAGATGTCGTGCCAGATCGCCTCGGCGAGGGCCTTCGCGAGCTCGGTCTTCCCGACGCCGGTGCGCCCGACGAAGAAGAACGTCCCGATCGGGCGGCGCTCGTCGCGGAGGCCGACGGAGGCCTTCTTCACGGCGCGGGCGACGGCGTGGACGGCCTCCTCCTGGCCGATGATGCGGCGGGAGAGGACCTCCTCGAGGTCACGGACGGGCATCGCCGGCTCGGCCGCCGCGGCGGGTCCAGAGAGGAGGTGGAGCTCGGCCTTCGGCTGGTTACCGGGCGTCAGGGTCACGGCGCCGATGTCGAGCGACGGGTTGACCTCGACGCAGAGGGCGAAGAGGTCGTCCTCGAACGAGGCGCGCTTGTCGTAGGAGACCTCGGAGACCCGTGGCAGGACCGCCTCGGTGTACTGGACCACGCAGGCGTTGACGACGAGCTGCTGGTACATCCGCTTCGTGGGGGTCTTCGCGAAGTGGAGGAGCTCCTCGACGTCGGCGGGGGAAAAGACCCTCAGCCGGACGAACTCGTCGATCGGCGGGAAGTACTTCAGGACGATGTTGGGTTCCATGCGCATCATCGCTCGATCCTCCGCAGGCCCCCGGCGGGAATCGTCCCTCTAGGATCACCTTCGTCCACTTCCGTGAGGAACTTGACGATCCCCGCGATCAGCCTGGGGCGCGGCTCGATGGCCGCCTCACGCTACTCTGTGAGTATACATGGGGATGGAATGGGATACAAACCGGCCTGAATCCCACCCTGTCGCTACAGGAGGAGTATGGCGATGGACCCCAGCGACTCGGCCGCCCATGCGGCGCACACGACCGCCCATCCGCCGCCCAGGACCTTGTCTCCCCGGCGTCCGGACTCGGAGCGGATCCGCTCCAGCGCGACGAGCGACAGCACGGTCGCGAGCAGGACGGCCGCGACCTGGAGGAGGGCGAGGATGGGGATGCCCAGGCCCGCGAGGGCGCCGCCCGGAATCGAGCTCAGGCGCAGGTCGGCGAGGCCGGGGATCAGCGCGAGGTGGAACGCCGCGAGCGGTCCCCAGGCGGCCAGCAGCAGCGCATGGGAGGCTCGCGAGGCGACCGTCGGGTCGCCGTCCGCCGTCAGCAGCCGGGGCAGCGGCCGGCTGGCCGCCAGCCCTGCGCACAGCGCGACCGCCGCCGCGGCCGAGAACGCCGCGGTCCCCGCGAGCCACCCGCCGTCCCGCTGCGCCGCGAGCATCACGGGCGCGATCAGGAAGACGACCAGGCAGAACGCCGCGAGCGTCGGGCCGAGCTCCTCGGATCGCCACAGGTCCTGCAACGGGGGGCGGAGCCAGAGCCTCGCGGAGCCGTTCGGGCAGTTGCGCACGCAGGCCAGGCAGAGCTTGCAGAACTGCGCGTCCTGGGCGTAGAGCGGGTGGTGGAACATCGGGCACCCCGCCTCGGACGCCGTCCCCTTGACGCACTCGTGGGTCTTGCACTGCGACCCGCAGAGCGACGGGTGGGCGTGCACGCGGAGGGGAGCGGCCACCGAGTAGCCCGCGGACATGGCGCCGAGGGGGCAGACGAAGCGGCACCAGACGTCGCGGCTCGCGGCCAGGCCCATGGCGGCGCACGACACGGTCAGCACGAGGAGGAGCACGCCTGTCGCGCGCGGGTCCTCCGGCATCCGGAAGACCTGTTCGGACCAGACCACGGCCACGAACAGCACGGCGACCAGCCAGCCCGTGTTTCGCCTGAGCCAGTCGAGCGGCGGCCGATGGGCGCGCGGGGCCGCGCGCACGGCCTCCCCGGCGGCAGCGATCGGGCAGACGGTGCACCAGACGCGGCCCGCAAAGAGGCAGAGGGCCAGCAGCGCGGGCCACCAGACCCCCCAGGAGAGGCCGTTGGCCAGGCGGCCGGCGGCGCCGCCGCCGTCGACGAGGAGGGTCGCGATGAGCCCCAGGAACAGCGTCGCGCCCACGGCCCGCACGGCGCCGAGGACGCGCTTCCTGAGGAGCCACGGCACCGGGGGGGTCCCCGTGAGGTCGAGCTCCGCGCGGCGGCCCCGGTCCTTGGGCCCGGCGAAGATGTGCTCGGCGCCGACTTCAGTCCCGTCGGCGATGTCGGCGGCGGACTCGATCGCCTCCTTCAGCTCCGCCACGTTTCGGTGGCGGAAGGGCAGCGAGGAGAGGAGCCGCTCGGCGGAGGGGGACAGCGTGTGGACGGCGTCGCCGCCTTCGCGGTCCCGTCGGGCCAGGAAGAGCGCGGCGAGGGGGAGGACGTCCTCCCTCCGCTCCCGCAGGCGCGGCATCCGAAGCGTCCGCTCGGCGAGTCGGGCGCGCAGCGGCGCGGCGAGGCGGGACGGGTCCTCGGCGGTCATGGCGACGACGCGCACGCCCGGCAGGACGCGCTCCCCCGCCTCCTGAGTCGCCAGGAACTCGGCGAGGGCCTCCTGCGCCGCCGTGGGAAGCCCTTCGATCCGCCCGAGCGCGAGGGTCCCTCCGGCGGCCGTATGGACGAGAGGCCTGGCGGCCTCGTCGTGGGGGGCGAACGGCACGGCCCATGGGGCGCCGAAGAGGGCATCGCAGGCGTCCTCTCCGCCGAGCTCCCGACAGTCCGCGTACACGAAGGGGGCCTCGGCCCCGCGCGAGGCCAGGTGGATGGACTTCGCGGCGAACAGCTTCCCCGTGCCGGCGTCGCCGAGGATCAGGACCGGGGCGTGCCCCTGCCCCAGGCTCGTCATCTCGTCCCGCGCGCGCTGCATGGCCGCGGAGTGCGCCACGAGGGGGCCCGGCTCGTCGGTGCCAAGCCGCGTCGCCGCCTCCTTCTCGCGCGAGAGGACGGCGTTCTCGATGGCGATGGCCGCGTACGCGGAAATCAGGTTGAGGAGGACGACGTCGTCCGAACGCTCCTGCACGGTCCCCTGCCGGAAGTCGAGGTAGACGGCGCCGAGGACGTGGTCCTGCCGGATCAAGGGCGCGCTGATCGCCGCGCGGATCGACTCCTGCGTGATGCTCTGCCGGCCCTGGAAGCGTCCATCCTCGGCGGTGTCGGCGACGAGGAGGGTCTCCTTGCGTGCGATCGAGTGGTCGACGATGGAGCGGCTGACGACGAAGCCGCCTTCGCGCGGCCGCGTGGCGCGGACCTCGAGGGGGCCGTTCCGGGCCTCGCGCAGGAATACGACGCAGCGATCGGGGCGGAACAGGTCGTGGATTGCGTCGAGGAGGGCGTCGAGCAGCTCGCCGAGGTCCGCGACGGTGCGGATCGCCTCCGAGACGCGCGAGAGGGTCTCCAGGTGGCGGGCGGAGAGGACGGTGGCCGCGGGGCGCGCGCTGCTGGAGACGCTGAACCGGATGTTCTTCTCGTCGACGCGCCTGCCGTCGTCGGAGACGGGTAGCGGCGGCGGGGCGTCCGTCGACGCTGCCGCCTGCGCGGGAGCGGACGTCGCGGGATGTGCGTCCGCGCAGAAGCAGATCTCGCTTCGTCCCGCGCGGATCCGATCGCCGTCGCGGAGCTCCACCTCCGTCGTCGTCCGCTCGCCGTTGACGAAGGTGCCCGCCATGCTGTCGACGTCGAGCAGGAAGTAGCTCTCGCCGCGGCGGAGGATGCAGGCGTGGACCCTGGAAACGGCGTCGTCGTCGAGGACGAGGTCGTTCAACGCCACGCGCCCCATCCGCGTGATGTCGCGGGTGAGGGGAAACTCGCACGTGGCAGCGCCGCCTGCCGTGACGAGGAGCCGGGCCATGGAAGGCTACCTGTCCCGTGGGCGGGGCGGAAACGAGCGCGGAAAGGCGGCGTCCGGATTTGAACCGGAGATGATGGTTTTGCAAACCATTGCCTTACCGCTTGGCTACGCCGCCGGTCGTTCGATTCCTCCGAATCACTTTCGTTGTCAGACGTGCTAACGCGTTCGCACCCGCCGCGGTTACGCCGTTCACGTGATGCACGACGCGCAACGGGTAGATTCTCATCCATTCGCGGAGAATTGCAAGAATCCGCGGTAGTTGGGCGCAGATCAGGGCGCAGGTTCGGCGCAGGTCTTCCGTCGCTCTCTGTGCCGGTCGCGGCGCTCGCGCGCTCCGTGGCAGGGCGAAGGCGCGGCATCTTCTCGATGGCCGCGGCGAGGTCGAGGAGCTGGGGGTGCGTGTAGCGCCCCATCGTCAGGTTGATGTCGGAGTGGCGCATCAACTCCTGGGCCAGGCGCGGGTGCATCCCGCTCTGCGCGGCGAGCGTCCCACACGAATGGCGAAGCGCGTGGAAGTCCAATCGCTGCCCGCCCACCTCCAAGGGGATGCCTGCCGCTTCCAGATCGGCGCGTACCATCCGTGCCGCATGCGCGCCCCAGCGTCCTGGCCAGAGAGGAGCTTCGTCGAAGGGATACCCGGAGACGAAGGCGCGAAGGAGGTCCGCCGCGTCAGGGTGGAGGGGCAGAACACGAGTCTTCCGATTCTTCGCGGACCGAGCTGCGATCGTCACGGTGGCGGGGGAGCCCGCCAGATCGAGAGAGGCGCGGGTGAGCGAGGCCAGTTCGCCGGCGCGAAGTCCGGTCCGCATGGCTATGAGATAGAGGGCCTCGCGACTCTTTCCAGTGAGACGCGCAATCACAGTGGAACTCGCAGCCGCCGCATCGAGGAGCCGTGTCGCCTCGTCAACGGAAAGCGCGCGCCGCACGAGCCGACGATCGGCTTCAACCTCAAACGTGGCACGCAGGGGAGCGAGTGGGTCTTCCCCGAGGCGGCCGTCGGAGACGAGCCAGCCGGTGAACTCCTTCACCGCGCGCACGTAGTGCTGCGCGCTCTGGGCGGAGAGGCCCTCCGCGCGGAGCTCACCGAGGAAGGTCTCCACCTTCGCGGGACGGAGGTCCCGCGCGATGTGCGAGCGCGTGCCGTCGATGATGCGACGTACGCGGGAGACCGTGACCTGGACGTGCATGGGGGTCCGCCTGCGCGCCGAGAGAGTCGCCTCGAACTCCGCGAGGTGCTCCGGGAGCGGGCGACGGGCCTCTTGCTCATGAGGGTCTACGAGGCCCGCGCGCTCGCGCTCGACGTGCCGTTCCACCTCGTGCGCCATCGCGAGCGCGGCAGACTTGTCGAAGCCCGCCGCGACGCGGCAGAGCTTCCCCTGCGCGTCGCGGTACTTGACGTACCATTTCGGGCGGGCGAGACCCGCCGAACGTTTGAAGATGCTGGCCACGTACCTCATGCCTCCGGGATACTACCGGGTGCGCCGGAACTTCGCAAGCACAGGACATCCGTCCTGGATCCAGCGGTCGATGACCAGCGCGCGCCAGCGGACACTCCGACCCACACGGACTGGCTCCGGCATCTTCCCGCCATCACGGAGCCGCCACACGCTCGCCGTACACACGCCGAGCCTCTCTGCGACGTCCTTCACGTCGATGAGCTGTTCCTTCGTCTCCCCCACCCCACTGCCGCTCGACTTCGACTCCATATTGACCTCCTCTGCTACTGTCCCACGAAGCGCCAGAGAACACACACGAGCTTCCGTTCCACCGTCCCCTCCCCGAACCCCTGCATCGCGAGGGTCACCAGGCTGATCGCCTCCGTGGGCGACGCCTTGCGCTCGCCGATGTCGTTGAGCATCAGGTCGAGGACCTCAAGCGCGCCGAAACGCTGCGCCTCTTCCTCACTCCGAGTACGCCGCCCATGCCCCAGCCGCATGGTTCACCTCCTCTCGTCGCACCAGGGATGTCTCGGCACTC
>CAZYRM010000095.1:0-24441 GCA_964649705.1 uncultured Planctomycetia bacterium | reverse complement strand
GCGAAGTCGACCCCCTCGACCTCGACGAGGAGGTCTCCGGCGCGCAGGCCCGCCTGGTCGGCGGGCGAACCGGGGACGGCCTCGTGGACGCGGATCGCGCGATCGAACTTCCTTCCCTCGACCTCCGGCACGGTCCCCTCGACGGTCATCGAGACGCCGAACCACGGGACCGCCTTGTCCTCGGCGGGCAGGGGAAGGGCGGCCAGGACCCACAGCAACATCGCTCCGCGCATGCGATCCTCCAACCCACGTCGTCCTGTCAGGACGGCCCAGCGTACCTGATGGGCGGCAGGGCGGCTACGAAGATGCCCGAGGCCGTGCGGCCCTGGAACTCACTCGCCCTTGCGCCGGTGTGAGCCGGGTGGTAGCTTTCACGTTCGCCGGGTGCTCCCCGGCGAAGCCGACTCGCCGCCCGTCGCCCTGCCCGATCGCGGCGAAGAAAGGGGCGCCCATGGGCAGTGAGAGACGTCGGGAGAAGCGGATCCCCACTCGCGAGTGCTTCGTCGAGTGCACCTCGATCAGCTTCTGGAACTTCCTCAAGAAACCCACCCCCGAGACCTACCCTCTCGTCGACATCTCGAAGGGCGGCTGCCACCTCCTCGCGACGTCGGGAATGGCCCTGGCCCTGTCGGTCCGCCTGCACCTGATGGTCCCCAAGGACCCCAAGCCGGTCGAGGTCCTCGGGAGCGTCGCCTGGTGCAAGCGGTCCTCGGCCAAGAACCGCGACGAAATCTTCTTCTCGATCGGGATCCGGTTCGTCAAGTTCCCCGCGAAGGAGCGCGAGCGGTTCGAGATGCTGCTCCTGACGAAGCGGTTCGACAAGCCGACCGGCGCGGCGTCCAAGATCGTGCCGGCCGAGGCGCTGGCCTCGAAGGCCCGCTAGCCGCGGAGAGGTTCAGGCGCCCCGCGTCAGGCAGAGGATCGAGACGTCGTCCGTCGGCTCGCACGCGCCGCGGTGGCGCGACAGCTCGCCGACGACCTCGTCCACGAGGGCCGCGCTCGATTTCTCCCCGCCGAAGTTCACGAGCTTCAGGAGCCGCTTCTCCGCGAAGGGCGCCCCCTTGGCGTCCCGGGCCTCGATGAGGCCGTCCGTGTAGAGGAGTAGCCTGTCGCGCGGGGCGAGCTGGACCTCCTCCTCGCGAATGGACTCCTCGAAGCCCGTCCCCGCGACCTTCCCGAGGGGCGCCTTCCCGGCGGGGAGGAACGAGGCGATCCCGAAGTCCTTCGTCCAGAGGAGCGGCGCGCGGCACCCCGCGCCGGCGACGGTGAGCACGTGCGCCGCGGGGTCGAGGACCGCGTAGACGGCCGAGACGGAGAGCCCCTTCGGCATCTCCTTCGCCAGGCACCGGTTCACCTCGACGAGCGTCTCCTTCGCTCCCCCTCCCCGCGACGCGGCCATGCGGAGGACGGCGCGGAGGTAGGTCATCACCATCGCGCCGGCAGGGTCGTGCGCGGAGACGTCCGCGACCGCGATCCCCGTGCGCCCCCCGCCGATCGGGATGATGTCGACATAGTCCCCTCCCAGGCCGGCCGTCGGCTGGTGGCGCAGGGCGAGGTCGTACCCGTCGATCGTGGGCGCGGGGGCCGGAGCCATGCGCGCCTGGATCTCCCGTGCACGCGCCAGCTCCGCAGGCGTTGCGGGCGGAGCCTCCCTCGGCGCGGGCGGCGGCACGAGCTCCTCGACCGCGGCCATCAGCGCCCCGATGTCGGCGGGCTTCGTCAGGTACCTCAGCCGCGGGTGGCTTGCAACCTCGAAGGCGTCCTGGAACCCGGCGTGCTCCGTCACCACGACCACGGGGATCGCCCGCCTCGCGTCCTCGAGGCCGGTCAGGACCTCCAGTCCCGAGAGGCCGGGGAGCTTGATCTCGAGGACCAGGCACTGCACGTCGTTCCGCTCGCACAGCTCCCGCAAGGCCTCGCCCCCGTCCCCGTGGCGGATCACGACGTAGCCTGCCTCCTCGAGGCCGCCCGCGTATCCGCCCTCGCCGATCGCCTCCGGATCGAGCACCATGAGCGTTCCCTGGGCCGCCGGCTCCGGGACCTTCGCCTGCGCCTTGAGCGCCCGGAAGAGGCGCGAGAGCGCCTGGGCAATCGCCGCGGGGTCGTTCGCCGGGTGGATCTTCGCCGCGGCCATCTCGCAGAGCCGGACGTACTCCTCGGGGGAGGGCGCGAGCGACTCCATCACGCTGCACATGCGCTCAGGGTCGACCTTTCCCCCGACGAGGTCCGCCGCGAGCGCGGAGGCGCGGATCTTCAGGTCGAGCCTCCGCAGCAGCCGGAAGGCGTCGAGGATCGCCGTCTCCGTGAGCGACTCCCCGAGGGCCAGGCGGCGCACGTCGTGGGACATCGAGAGAATGGTCTTCAGGATGGAGTTCCTGAGCTCGGCGACGCCCTTCAGGGTGAGGTAGTTGTCGGCGGCCTCCTCGAGGTACTGCCTCGCCTTGCCGGAGGCCGTCTCCGCGGGGAGCCGCGCCAGCTCCGGCCCGGCCTTCTCGAAGAACTCGACGACGGCCTCGAGGGTGCCCTGCTTCTTCATCTCCTGGAAGAGGCCGTCGAGCGTGGCCTGGGGGTCCTCGCGGGCCCGCATGTACGCCTCGGCGAGCGCCGACGCCGACTCGACGGTCAGGCCGGTCGCGACGGCGCCGCCCGACGGGGGCACGGCTGCCGCCGCGCCGAACCTCACCTCGTTGATCTGGAGGGAGCGCAGGCCGGCGAGGAGCTCCGGCTTGATGGCATCGTCCTGGAGGGCGTCCTCGGGCTCCATGAACAGGATGTGCGCGAGCTGGGCGAACTCCTCCTTCGAGGCCCCCCTGGCCGCCTTGAAGCTCGCGATGTTCTTCTCCCCGAGGATCTCGGAGAAGGCCTTCAGCGCCGCCACGTCCCCCTTGACGGGCCTCCCCTGGACGAGGAAGACCCCGCCGGTGGCGCCGATGAGGATGGGGTCCTGGAGGGCGAGCATGGACTGGAGGGCGGCGAACGCGGCGTCGGAGTCCCTCTGTACCTGGGGGTGGGTCGCCTTGTACATCTTGAGGGAGCGGACCGTGCGGTTGAAGCAGCGGAGGAAGTCGAGCGCGCAGGTGTTCAGGTCGGGCATGGCAGGCCTCGGGGACCGGCGGGGGTTCCGAGGCGGGGCAGGCACCAGGATAGGAGTCCGCGGCCCCGGCGTCCACCGGCGCCGCGCCCGCTCCTCACGCGCGCGAGTGGGCCGCGGCGGGCACGCATGCTAAATCCATGTCACAAGGTCGCGGGGACCGCGTAGGATCCGGCGGGGAGACGGTTGTGGAGGGAACGATGGGCACGCACTCCGAGGTCTTCCGTCGCCTGCTGGCGTCGATCCCCGACGTCCCGGCGGCCGTGCGCGAGGAGATCGTGAAGGCAGGGGAGGGGGATGCGCTCCTGGAGCTCTTCCGTCGCCGCGCCGGCGAGGAGGTCCGGGCCGCCGAGGACCACCACCGCAGGATCGAGGCCCTGATCCGGAGGTCGTGATGCCCTTCCGACTCAAGGAGCTGCAGGCCTCCTCGTTCCGCGGGTTCGCCGACCTCCAACTCCCGCTCGACTCCAGCCTGGTCGTGATCTCGGGGTCCAACGGCTCCGGGAAGAGCTCCGCGATCAACTGCGTCGCCTGGGCCCTTGCCGGAAAGGCGATTGCCCAGAAGAAGCTCGGCGTCGTCGAGATCCCCGAACGGAAGGGGTGGCAGGTCGTCCACGACGGCGCGAGGGCCTGCCAGGTCTCCCTCCTCCTCCAGGACGGTACGCGCGACCTCCGCGTGAAGCGGTCCTCCGTGAGGGACCAGTGCGAAGTGAAGGGTGCCGCCTCCGGGGACGACCCGCTCGCGGCGCTCGGACTGACCCTCGACACCTTCCTCTCGTCGATCTTCCTCCCGCAGGAGCTCCTCCGCATCCCGGTCGCCCTCGACCCGAAGGATCGCGGCCGGATCTTCCTCGACCTCGTGGGGCTAAGCGGCCTGGGGGAGCTGGAGGGGACCCTCGCAGGCTGCGTCAAGGCGGCGAAGGAGGCCGCCGACTCGATCGCGAGGCTTAGGAAGTCGATCGACGATCAGGTCGCGAGCCAGCTCAGCCTCAAAAAGCGGGAGATCGCGGATCGGCGCGAGGCGGCGAAGAAGGCCGGCCTTGGACCCGATCCGGACGCCCCTGATGCCGTGGAGCGGCTGGTCCGGGAGACGCGCGGAGCGCTCGACCAGCTCTGCGAGCGTCACGGCGCCCCGCCCCCGGCGATCCCCGAGGTGCGCTCACGCGCGGACCTCGCGGCCTTCGAGAAGGCGGCGCGCGAGGTCGTCGCCCGCGTCGAGGCCGCCAGCCCCGACCTGGGGAAGAAGGCCGGGATGGAGCGGAGGAGGCACGCGATCGTCGGGCTCCAGGAGGAGGACAACGCGCTCGAGGCGGATCGTCAGGGACTCGACCGGGAGCGGGACGCCCTCGCGGCGATCGGGCGCGAGGAGGCGCTCACGGGCCGCAAGACCTCGCTCGAGGCGGACCTCGTCCGGGTGAAGGAGGAGATCGCCACGGCGGACGCCCAGGGGGCGCTGCTCGACGGCGCGCTGGCGTATTTCGAGAGGCTCGTGGCGGGGGCCGAGCCGCCCGGCAAGTCGGCCCCGCCGGTCGCCTGTCCGGTCTGCGAGACGCGACCGATCGACCCCGCCCACGTGCGGGAGCACCTCAAGCGCAGCCTCGACCGGGCCGGCGTGGCGCCGCTACGTCGGAAGAAGGAGGAGTCGGAACGCGCGCTGCGCGAGACCCAGGAGGCCCTCGGACGGCACGCGCAGTGGAGGGTGAAGTCGGAGGCGCTCGACAGGCGCGTGGAGGACCTGACGAGGCGAGTCGGTGAGCTCCGCGGCCATCCGGTGCCGGCCACGGAGGACCTGGGGCCGGTCTTGCGGGCGATGCTTGGCGCGGTCCTGGACGACCTGAAGGGGGTACTGGGCCGGATCGAGGAGCGGGGGAAGGACGTCCAGCGGGTCCGCGACGAGCTGGGACGGGTCGAGGTCCTCAAGCGGATCCAGGAGGACGTCGGCGCGCTCGAACGGCTCGACGCCGTCCCGAAGGAGCCCTCCTACCTGGAGCTCGCGAGGCGGGAACAGGGCGCGCAGGTCCTCCTCCGCGTCGCGGAGGGGCTTCGGAGCGCGCTGAAGGAGGAGCGGAGGCGGGCCTTCGACGCGGCCTTCGTCGCGGTCCAGGACGACGTGGTCCGGTGGTTCCGTCGGATCACGGACCGTCCGGACTGCCGGTCCCTCAGGATCGATTCCGAGAAGTGGAGCCTCCTGGAGGAGACGGGGGAGGGCGAGCGCGAGGTGACAGCGACGTTCAACGTGGGCGACCTGACCTCGGTGGCGCTGGCGGTCTTTCTGGCGACGGCGAATCGGGCGGCACACGGCGCGGGCTTTCTCCTGCTGGACGACCCGACGCAGGGGCTCGACGACGACCACAAGCGGCGGCTGGCCGGCGTCCTGGCGGAGATTGCGGACCACCGGCAGGTCGTGGTCGCCTCCGCGGACGAGGTCTTCGTTTCGGCGCTGGAGAAGGCGGGGACGTCGAGCCGCGCCGTGGTGCGCCTCCGCGCGCGCGCGCCGGGCCGCGCATGCGAGGTGGAGGGGTAGCCGCGCCGCGCCGATTCTGGAGCATGGTCGCGCACTTCCACGGCGGCGTCTGGAACGGCGCGGAGTTCGCCAGGTCGCTCGGCGCCTCCGAGAACACGGCGCGCCACTACCTCGACCTGCTCTCCGGCGCCTGGGCCGTGCGACAGCTTCTCCCGTGGTCCGAGAACATGGGCAAGCGCCAGGTCCGCCACCCGAAGGTCTACGTCCAGGACCCGGGCCTCCTCCACGACCTCGACGGTAGACGAGCCTCCCCGAGCGACGGAGACGCGCGGCCATGCCCTACCGGTGCCCGTGCGGGACGGAATTCGATCCCTGGACGCAGGTCTGCCCGCGATGCGGCGGAGAGGCCGAGATCGAGCTCCTGGCCGGCTCGTAAGCTGGCTCGCCGGCGAGTCATCTGCGACAACCCCGGACGTTGCACAGCTCTCGGCGCTCCCGCGACGACGTGCAAGTGGCGACAGGACCATCCCTTGGGGGCGCGTCAAAATCCCTCGATCGGCGGCGCGAGGCTTGCACGAACGGCGACCCGACGAAGGGGGCCCCAGAGGACAGGAGGCCAGTCGTGAGGCACTCGATCAAGGCACTGGGATTCGCGATCGGGCTGTTGTTGGCGCTGCCGTCGATCGCAGCCGCGGACGATTGGGGTTTCGGGTTCTCGTTCGGCGACGACGACCGCCGCGAACGGCGGGATCGGTTCGAGGATCCGAGGGGGACCTGTCACGGGAGGGGCGAGCCCCCGCACTGCCCCGACGAGACGCGTGACGGCTTCGGCTTCGGAGTCCGTTTCGGTCCATCCGAGCCCGGTTCGCGCACCTTTGACTCCTTCGATGACGGTCGCGAGGGGACCTTCTTCTTCCCGGAAGGCGCGAGAGAGGTGGTGTATCCCGACGATCCGACCCTCCAGGCGCCGGATGGCTGGCCGCCGACCTATGACAACGTGGACGACGCGAAGAAGGTGAAACGCGCCGTGAAGAAGGCGCTCCTCGTGGGCGTCGGACACTTCAAGGGAGACGAGGCGATCTCCGCTGAGAGCGCGAAGGCGATGTCGACCGCCCTGCAGGGCGGGTGGGGATTCGCGAAGCGGGACATCAAGACCCTCGTCAACGCGGACGGAACGAAGGAGAACATCCTGTCCGAACTGGATACGCTCGCCGCGGACGCGAAGGCCGCCTCACCGGACGTCATCGAGGCCTACTTCGTCGTCGTGTACCTTCAGGGCCACTCGACCCAGAGGGGCGATCCGACCAAGATGACGGACGGCGTGCCGGGCGCGTCGCAGCCAAAGGGCGAGAAGGTCCCGGTGGCGTACTGGGCCCGCGATGCCGCGACCGACAAGTCGCCGACCGGCCTCCTCTTCAACTTCGAGCTCCACGGGAAGCTGGATGCCATCAGCCAGGCCCTGGCGAAGCTCGAGAAGGCCGGCGTAAAGACGGGCCTCATCGTGCAGGCGGACGTCTGCTGGGCCGAGCGGTACTTCGACGGATGGAGGGGTGCGGATGGCAAGGGGAGCCTCCCCGCGAACGTCCTTGCGGCGTGGGCGGCGGACCGCCACCACGTCAGCACCGCGACGAACGTCGAGGGCGTCGAGCAGCCGACTCCGTGGGCGAGGGGGTTCGCGGATGCCCTCGGAGTCGACTTCGCCGGCACCGGCGCCCAGTTGCACCCGAGCGTCCAGGACGCCCACCAGGATGCGGGCGACGCGACGAACCGGGCGCGGAAGCGGGACGTGGCGAAGAATCCGGGCCTGGTGGACAAGGACGGCAACAAGGCCGACCCGACGCAGGGCTCGGGACATGCGGAGCCGAAGGGGTCGGCGCCGCTGAGGCCCTCAGACTATCCAACGGGCAAGCCGATGTAGCCCCTGCGGACACGGACCACGGGGCCCTCCTCGCACGGGGAGGGCCCCAGGCATTTCAGGGCGGGACCGCGCATGCGAGGTGGAGGGGTAGCCGCTCCGCCCGCGTAGTCCGCCAGCGGCGTCGCGCCCTATCGCCGCTTGCGTCCCCTGAGCTCCTTCCAGCGCGCATCCGAGACGAGCGGCGCGAAGCCCGCGTCCCGCTCCATGCGTGGGGTCAGGTCCCAACCCATCTCCCAGGCCGCGCCCAGGTGGACGAACGCCTCGTCGGCCGATCGGCCCGCCTCGTCGCGCGCCTTCGACACCTCCGTCATCGCCCGGACCTCGCTCCGGATGCGCGCGACGGCCTCCTCGGTGGCCCCCAGCGACCTCGCCTGCTCCATCGCGGCGATCGCCTCCTCGTAGCGCCCCAGCCGCCCCAGCGCCTGGCCCCGGCGAAAGGCCGCCTCCCAATGATCCGGTCGGACGGCCAGGATCCCGTCCAGGAGGGAGAGGGCCGCGCCATAGTCGCCCGCGTCATCCTGGCCGGACGCCTCCCGCCGCTCCGCCCGCCTCCAGACGGCCTCGGCGGCCATGGTCAGGTCGTGGACCGACCCGGGCTTGAGCTCCCCCGCGCGCAGGAAGTCCTCCGCCGCCGCGTCGATCGCGGCGCCCGCGTCCTTCCCGCTCGCCTCGTTCCACGTCGCCTGCTCCCGGTGCGCGAGCGCGCGCAGCGTCCACAGGTCCGGCGAGCGGGGGTGCGCCTCCATCGCCTTCCCGCACATCTCCACCACCCGCGCGTAGTCGGGCGAGGGGTCCTCGCCGCGACGCTGCTTGTACTCCCCCTCCGCCCAGGCCAGCTCGATCGCGGCCGTCAGGTAGTCGAGCGAATCGGGACACGCGCGGAGCGCCGCGGCGATGTCGACGCCGGCCTCGCGGAAGAAGGGCGCCGGGTCCTGTCCGATGGCCGTCGCGCATCGCCCCGCATCCAGCCGCACCTGGGCGCGGCGGCGCAGGATGGCCGGGTCCGAGGAGACCTCCGCGGCGCGGTCGTAGGCCTCGATCGCCTCCGCGAACATGCCCATCGGGGATCGGCGGTTCGCGGCCTCCCAGAACGCGGCGTCGTGGTGCAGGATCCCCAGCCCCACCCAGCCGTCCGCCGACCTCGGGTTCTTCGCGAGAAGCGCGCGGAACCCCTCCCTCGCGCGCGCGTAGTCGCGGGTCGGGTCCCCTCCGCTGCCGCGCGCGTGGTGGGCCGCCTGGCGGTACGCCTCCGCGACGTCGTACGCCGCGATGGCCGAGTCCGGCGCCAGGCGGATCGCCTTCTCGGCCAGGGCCACCGCGCTGGACAGGTCCTCGACCGGGTCGATGCCCATCCGCCTCTTCCAGGAGGCCAGCTCGAGGTGCACCGTGCAGGCGAGGGAGAGGGTGTCGGTCGAGCGGGGATCGAGGCTCCCGCTCTCCTCCAGCACGGCGAGGCTCCGGGCGAAGTGCTCGGACGGATCCAGGTCGGCGTTCGACCTTGTCTGGCCGAGGGAGGCGTGGACGGCCGCGAGCAGGTACGACGCCGTCGGGTCGCGCGGCTCGATCTCCCTCACGAGGGCGATGGAGCGAAGCGCCTCCTCGATGTCGGCGGAGGCGTCCCTTGCCAGGCCGCGGAGGAGCTTCGCATGGTAGAGCCGGTTCCGCGCGCACGAAAGCAGCGTCGCCACGTGGCGGCCGTCGATCTCCAGCGCCCGCGCGCCCGCGGTCATCCCCCGATCGAGCAGCGCCAGGGCCGCGTCGACGCCGTCCTCCGAGACCGAGCGGGCCATGAACATCTGGGAGAGCATGCTCCAGAGGTCCGCGTCCCTGGGCTGCCGCTCGAGCGTCTCCTCCGCGACCGAGATCGCCGCGTCGAGCGTCGGGCGGCCGTCTCCTCCCGTCGACGCGATCCGGACCGCCACCTCGCTGCTCCGCCCGAGGATGCTCTGGACGAAGGCGACGCACCCGCGGTCCGCCTCGTGGCCGCGACGGTACCATTCGAGAGCGGCGGCCGCGTCCTCCCGCGCACTCACGACCTCCGCCAGCGCGAAGTAGGCGTCCGTCAGGTACGGGTCCGCCTGGATCGCCCGCTCCAGGTCCGCCTGGATCCCCTCGGGCGCCGTCCCCTCGAGGGAGGCGAGGATCCCGCGCGCCACCAGGACGCGCGCGTCGGCCTCACCCGTCGCCGAGACCGCCCGCCTGAGGTCATCGACCGCCTCGCGGCGCATGCCGGGGATCTCGGGAAAGGCGGCCTCGAGATCCGCGAGCGTCGGGATCGACGGGGCGGGTTCGAGGAGCCCGGCGGAGGCCGCGCGCGAGGTCAGCAGCTCGCGCCGCCGGTCCTCCTGCGTGCTGACGTAACGGAAGGCGCGGATGACCCCGCGCTCGTAGCAGGCCAGCGGGAGGAGGGCGCGGCTGCCGGCCGTGGCTCCTTCGGCCTCGGCGCGCCCGATCGCCTCCGTCTGGCACCGCTCGGCCTCCTTGTCCCGACCGAGGACGCGCTCCATGCGCCCGCGGTAGTACCACGGCTCCGCGAGGCCGGGGGCCAGCCGGATCAGCTCCCTGACGGGCTCCTCCAGCTCCGCGGCGAAGGCGGCGCTCCCCTTCATGTCGGCCACGGAGCGGCGCGCGAGGGCCGCCTCGACCAGCGCGTGGCCGCTGCGGGCCACCTCGCGGACATAGCCGTCGACGAGGCGCCCTCGCTCCTCGTCGGCGGCGCGTCGGTCCCTCCACCCGCTCCAGGCCGCGCCCGCGGCGATCGCGCCGGTCGTCAGGAGCGCGGCGACGAGGAGGGCGACCCCGGGCCTCCGACGGACCCGCCTCCACGCGCGCTCGAGGCGCGAGATGGGGCGGGCCTGCACGGGCTCCCCGCGCAGGAAGCGCGCGAGGTCGTCGGCGAGGTCGCGCGCGGAGGCGTACCGGTCGCGCGGATCGGGGAGGAGGCACCGAAGGCACACGGTCTCCAGGTCCGCCGGCAGGTCGGGCTGCAGGCGCCTCGGGGCGATCACCTCTCCCGAGAGGATGTGATCGAAGACGGCGGCGATCTGGTGGCCTCGGTGGGCGAACACGCCGGTCAGGAGCTCGTAGAGGATCGCTCCGAGGGCGTGCACGTCGGTCCTCCCGTCGATGCGCGCCACGTCGCCGCGGATCTGCTCCGGGGCCATATAATTCGGCGTGCCGAGCACCTGTCCCTGTTCCGTGAGGCTGGAGGCCGTGGTCACGTCGCGCGCGAGGCCGAAGTCCATGACCTGCGGCTCCCCGTCTGCGGCGATCATGATGTTCTCGGGCTTGAGGTCGCGGTGGATCACCCCGTGCTCGTGGGCGAAGCCGACCGCGCGGGCGACCTTCTCCATCAGACGCGCCGACTCCTCCGGAGAGAGCCGCCGATCGCGCAGGTGGACGGCGAGGTTGTGCCCCTCCACGAGGTCCATGGCAAAGTAGAAGAGGGGCCCCTCCTGGGCCATGTGGTGGACGGAGACGATGTTCGGGTGCTTCCCCATGCGCGCAACGAGGGAGGCCTCCCGGTGGAACCGTTCGATGAGGCGGCTCGAGGCGTGCTCTCCGGCGATCAGGACCTTGATGGCGTACGGCGTGCCGAGCGTCTCGTGGCGGGCGCGGAAGACCATCCCCATCCCTCCGTGGCCCATCTCCTCGCCGATCTCGTAGGGGCCGAGGCGCGAGGGAATGCGGGGGGACGGTGCGGGGATGCGCGGCACGCCGTCATCGGGGAGGGTCGGGGAGGTCCCCGGTTCGTTGGGTTCGGCCGGCTGGACGGGGAGAGCGTCCGCGAGGGCCTTGCGGACCTCCTCCCGCGGGGCGTCGGGCGGGAGTCGGCGCGAGAGGTCGGCGAGGAGGCGGAGCGAGTCCGCGGAGAGGCCGAGCTCCCGCGAGACGGACGGGAGGGCGCCCAGGTCCGGGCTCCACGTGACGAGCGTCCGCGACGCGCGGTCGAGCGTCTCGCGCGGGACCATGTCCGCCGCCGAGGCCAGCTCGACGACGCGCTTCCAGTTCACGTCTTCCATGCGGCGGGTGTCGATCGGATGCGGGGCGGCGATCGTAGCGGGACCCGCAATCCGGGTCAAGGCGAGCTTTCCGTACTCTACGCAGGGGAAGAGGATACGGCTTGGGGAAGTGCGGGTGTGGCGGCTGTCGCGGCTACTCGGCCGCGGCCCAGCCGAAGAGCGTGGGGTCCGCCGCGGGCCACGTCGTCGTGGGAGGCGCCACGCCGAGGTCCTGGAAGAACACGCAGCCCTGCTCGTTCACGATGTACTGGTGGGTGCCCGTCCGTCCGTACGTGCTCGGGTATGCGCAGAACGCGAACCCCGTCAGGTTCGTCGCGAACCCGTCACCGTCCGCGTCGGTCTGGTAGGGGTTGCCCGTCTCGTCCATCGTCATGACCGTGTAGTAGAACCCGCTCTTCGCCTGGACCGCGCCGGGGAGGCTGAAGGGCGCCACGGTGTAGGTCGGCCACCCGACCGGGTCGGAGGTCGCCACATTGATGTCCACCAGCTTAAGGCTCGCGCCGACAGCGTCCCGGTAGCCGTAGAACCCCGCGACGTCGTTCGTCCAGTAGTCCTGGGACCCGTTCCGATCCGAGTCGGTCTGCCTCCAGACCTGCTCCGTCGTGACGAGCTGCTTCATCGTCGCCTGGGCGGACACCTCATTCGCCGCGACCCGTGAGCGAAGCAGGCTCGGGACGGCCATGCCGGCGAGGATGGAGATCACGGCCGTGACGATCATGATCTCGATGAGCGTGAAACCGCGCGTGCGTCGACTCATTCGTGCGACCCCCAAGGTCCTCCACGCTTCCGATGAGGCAATCCGGTGGCCAAGCGAGACATCCCCGGCCTTGTTTGCTGAGTTGCTCGCGGCGTATGGAGTTCTGGCACGTCAAGGTCTGAGGCGGGGAGGCCGGGCCGCGCCCGTCAGGGCCGGGAATCGTCACCCGACCGCTTCGCATCGACACTCGCTGTCATCGAGGGGGGGGTCTCGATCCCTCATTCGCCATAGCGCCCGGAGACGGGATGGACAGGCTCATCCCACACAACTACGATGGTTGTGAGAGAAAGGAGTCCGGCATGGTCCAGCGCATCTCCACCCTCGACATCCGTCAGAGGCTCGGCGACATCCTGAACCGCGTGTTCCTCCGCCACGACGAGTTCATCGTGGAGCGGAAGGGGAAACCTCTTGCGGCGGTGGTTCCCGTCGAGAAGCTCGATCAGCTTGAGCGCCTGGCGAGGCTTCATCTCAGGGAGACGCTCGCGCCCCGCGCGCCCACGCCCTCACAGGAGGAGGCCGACGCGCTCGCGAATGAGGCGAAGCACCGTTCCCGCAAGTCGAAGAGGCGGTAGGCCGTGCGTCCCACCTCGTAAGCGGCGACCACCACCTCCTGGACCTCGTCGAATACCAGGGCGTCAGGATCGTCCGACCACGGGCCTTCCTGGAAATCCTGAACGCGCAGCGTCCGCTTCCAGCGGGCGACGCGGGTCCCGACGCATGAGGCGCCGGGCGGAGGATGACGATCCGCATGCCGTAGCATCCCGCCGGGCTTGTGCTCCAGGTCCGTCATGCGGACTCTCTTGGACCGCACTATGAGAACTTCACGCTGAGGTCCGAGGAGGGTGTAATCTCGTGGAAGATCGCGCGCTGAGAGCCTATGGTGCGCGACCGTCGGCGTGAGCCTGGCACCGAGAGAGAATCGACATGGACATGAGGAGAATCGTCAGGACCGCCGCCCTGGTCGTCGGGGGCGCCTGCCTGATCCCGTTGGCCTCGTTCCACCACGAGCGGAGCGAGGGTTCAGGGGGCTTCAGGGAGCACACCGGTCTCGGGCTGCACCCGTACGACTGGCTGTCCTGGGACAAGGAGCGGGTGGAGACGAAACAGACCCTGCCCGACGGAAGGACGTCGTCGAGCATGACCTACCAGCACTCAGAGGTCGTGAACTTCCTGAGCCTGCCCATGCAAGGCCTCGTTCTGGGGCTGCTTCTCTTCGCCCTCGCCCTGCGGCTGCGCCCCCGCTCGCCCTCGCCTCCAACTGCCTGAATCGCTCCCGATCCAAGAACGTCGCGAGGAAGTTCGAGCCTTCCCCGGCCAGACACGACCTCGCGGATCGCGGACGGGCCGGCGGTGTGGATCCCCGGCTACAGCCTGTGGGTCGCGTTCTCGGAGTTCTTCGCGGCGTAGCACCTTTCCGCGGAAACGTCCCGCCAGACGATGGGCGAGGCGCGGTGTGGGTCCCGACGCATGAGGCGCCAGGCGAAGCTCTCGATCTGCCGCTCGTCCAGCGGAGTCGCGTCGTCGTAGCGGCAGAGGAGCGGGATCTGGCGCTGCCGCCGGAGCAGGCTCTCGTCGATCAGCGTGTTGTCGCAGCCCCAGCAGGCCGTCACCACCACGCCGTCCACCGGGAGCGTGTTCCAGGCGTGCAGGACTGTCCCCACGCCCAGCACCGCGGCGCCGTTCGTGCGGCGATCGATGATCGGCCCCGCCAGCTCCAGGCTCGCGCGGACGTCGGGCCGGGGGAGCCATGGGTGCCTCCCCGCGACCGCCCCGTGCAGGCTCCTCCGGATCGCCGGCATCGAGCGGCGATAGCTCCACTTCGTGAAGGCGCCCGCCTTGCGGCCGAAGAACTGGTCCTCGTGGTCGATCGCCAGGTACTCCATGAAGTCCGTCATCGGCTCCCCGATGCAGCGGACCCCGTGCCGCGCGAGGGCGTCGGGCAGCCCCCCGTTCGCGAAGTCGTTGGCCTTCGTGAGCAGGTCTCCCGACAGGAACACCGTGCGCACCTCGCGAGGGCCCCGCCCCGAGATCGCCTGGAACTCCGCCGCCGCGCGGGCCAAGAGCGATCGAAGCTCCTTCCAGTGCCGTCGCGCCGTCGCGAGCCCCTTCCAGCCGCCGGGCATTCTCTCGCCCGCGAGCGCGACGATCGCCTCCGAGTGCCGCGCGTACAGCTCCTTCGCCGCGCCGGAGTCGCACACGAGGTGGTAGAGGTACATCTGCCGGACCAGGTCCAGGGCCGAGCTTCCGGCCCAGCTCCTGAGCGACATCAGCGCGCCGCCCGCGATCTTGAGGAGCTGCACCGTCACGCGGCCGCCGAGCCCCATCCGATCGAGGTTCATGCGGTCCTTGATCGAGAACGCCCCGCTGCGGCACATCCGACCGCCGATCTGCATCAGGCGGACGTCCCCCTCCGGCGGATTCCGCTCCAGGTGCTGGCGGAACGCGCCCCACATCATCTGGTACGAGAGGCACTCCTTCCCGGAACAGTCGTGGCGGCCAAGACGGAGGCCCTCCTCGGAGAGCGGCGGCGCGGCCTCCGCCTGGTAGCCGTGGGCGCGATAGACCGCCGCGAACAGCGGGCCCAGGTAGTCGGGGCCGCTCAGGAAGACGTAGCGCGCGTTGCGATCGAGGAACCTCCCGCGGTGCGGCATGTGCTCGGCGTGAGAGAGCGCCACGGCGCCGGCCTTGCCCGCGTCCTCGCCCAGACGCCCGTGGCGGCGCGCCGAGTGAAGGAAGGCCTGGATCCGCGTCACGAACCCGGCCGCCCCGCCGTGGCCGTCGCTCTCCAGGATCGTGTGCGGATACCCCGCCAGCACCTCCTCGAAGATGTGCTCGGCGAACGAGGCCGGCCCGCACTGGAAGGACGAGAGGAGGAGGGGATAGACGTCCCCGGCCTCCCTCGCCGCGATGGCGGCGCGGACCGATCGGTTCCAGTCCGCCCAGTAGAGCCTCTGCTGCCGCGGCGTCGAGGACGGCACGGGGAAGCAGTCCACGGGCACCGCCAGCGCGCCCGCCCTCCTGACCAGGTCGGGGATCGTCGCGTGGATCGCGGGGTCGTGGATCACGTGCATCGATCCGCACACGAGCACGATCGGGATCCGGTTCTTCCGTCCGTAGGCGATGGCGGCCTCCCCGGCCCTCGCGCGCCTCTCGCAGAACTTGCCCTGCGCGAGGTCCGCCTCGTGGATCGCGCGCCCGACGGAGTCCGGGTCCGCGGAGAGCCCCATCGTCGGCGCCGTCCTGCGCAGCGTCTCGATGATGCTCGCCGCGCGATCCTCCCCCTCGCGTCCGCCCCCGGGGGAGAAGGAGATCACCGGGCGCAGGACGACCGTCTTCCGTCCGCGCGCCAGCAGGCCCTGCTCCACCAGCTCGGGCATCGATTGCTGCGTGACGCACGCCTCCCCGCCCGACTCGAAGGCATCCACGGAGTCGAGGATCTTCGGGAAGAAGAGCCAGGGCGCATCGACGTCGCACAGGGCATGGGCGATCTTCGTAGGGCCGCAGGAGTCGAAGCTGTTGCAGAGGAGCTCGCCCTCGGCGAGCGCGGAGGCTCTCGGCTCGATCAGTCGGATCGGCACGCCGATCCCCTGCAGGAAGGTCGCCAGCCAGGGGAGATGCTCCGTGACGGGGCCGAGCATCGGGACGGCGACGAGGGCCTCAGCGCAGATCGGGATGTAGCGCCTCAGGGCGGCCCGCCTGTCCGCGAAGGCGTCCGGCGCGTCGCGCGGCAGCTTCTGGGCGTCTCCGACCGCCTCCTCGTAGAGCGGACACGCGCCGCCCGACATGGCGACGAGCGTCTTTCCGTCCGTGCGGATCTCGACGCGCTCGATCGGGCAGAGGGTCCCGCACCCCTTGGCCTGGCAGCGGAACTCGGTCCGGCGGACGACCTCGGCGCCGAGGACGGCCGTGAGGTCGAGGTCCGCGGCGGCGGCCAGCGCCTTCGGGCCGACCTGGTCGAGGACGCAGAGCCCGATCCCCCAGGCCCCCATCGCGCCCGGGTTCGGCGGGACGGTGATCTCGCGACCGGTCACCGACGCGAGCGTCCAGGCGAGCGACGGGCTCGTGGCCGGCTTTCCCTGGAAGAAGATCCGCCTGGCGAGCGGCCGCTGGCCCATGACGCGGTTGAGATAGTTGTGGATCACCGAGTACTGGAACCCGGCAAAGACGTCGGCGGTCGAGAATCCGTCGCGGAGGGCCTGGGATGCCGCATCGGCCACGTACACGGTGCACATCTGCCCGAGGTCGGGCGGGCGATCGGCCGTCGCCGCGAGGCGCGAGAGCTCCTCGATCGACGCCACCCCGTAGACCGCGGCCTGCTCCTCGAGGAACGACCCCGTCCCCGCGCTGCAGGCCTTGTTCAGGTCGCTCTCGACGATCTTCCCGTCCCTCAGGCGGATGTACTTCGCGTCCTGGCCTCCGATCTCAATGACTGAGAGGTCGGCTCCCCGTTCGGGGTCGGCGGACCTCGCGGCCATGGCGTGCGCGACGATCTCGTTGAGCACGACGAGCCGTCCCGGGTCGGCGGAGACCGCGTGGAAGAGGGTCCTGGCGGCCTCTCGGCCCGAGCCGGTGAAGCCGACCGCGCGGACCGACCAGGGACCGGCCGCGAGGACGGCCTCGAGGAGCCTCCTCGCGGCGTCGACGGGGTTGCCTCGCGTCCGGTCGTAGACGTCGAAGAGGGGCGTGCCCGTGTCGATGGCGGTGAGGAGGGCCTTCGCGCCCGTGGAGCCGATGTCGAGGCCCAGGATGCAGGGACGGGCGTGGCCGTCTTCGTCCGCGGGCGGGGGGGCCAGCCGGGTGACCCGTCCCTGGTGGTTCCGTGAAGGCTCCAACGCCGCGAAGCGGGGGGCGTGCGGGGCGAGGAGGGAGGTCGCGTCCGTGGGGAGAGGGGAGGGCGGTGCGTCGCGGAGCGCGAGGAGGGCGGCGCCGCGGGCCTCGAAGACGAGCGGGTCGTCCAGGACCCGAACGTCGCCTTCGAGGGCGCGTTCGAAGGCCCGGACGAACGACCGGATGCGTGTGCAGCCGCCGATGAGGAACACGGGGCCGGCCGAGCGGTTCCTCGCCACGAGGGCGGCGGCGTTCCTCGCGACCGACTCGAAGTACCCGCGGAAGAGCTCGTCGGTGGAGCGGCCCTGATTGGCGAAGTGGGTCATCTCGCTCTTCGCGAAGACGGAGCATCGCGCGGTGATCGGGATCGCGGAGGCGGCCCGTTCGGCCCTGGCGTCGGCCTCGGAGAGCTCCAGGCCGAACCGTGCGGCGATCTTCAGGATGTTCTCCCCGGTCCCCGAGGAGCACTTCTCGTTCTCGAAGTACCGGTACACGGGCTGCGGGTCGCCCGTCGGATCCGCCTGTCGCGCGAGCACGCTGTAGCCGCGGGCCCCGAGGCTGACGAGGTTGAGCTCCACGGGGAGGTCGCTTCGCGCCTCGATGGCGGCCTCCTGGCATGCGTCGATGGGATAGCGGCGCACGGGCGCGGCGAGGTCTGCGGCCTGGAGCCCCGTGGCGCCGAGGGCGCGGCAGTGGGCGATGTCCTGCTCGGCGTACCACGCGAGGAAGGCGTCGAGCGCGCGTCCGCGATGCTCGACGACGCTGGAGGACTCGACCTCGGTCGACCCGTCGTCGAGCCGGCGCAGGACGACGAACCTGGCGGCGGCCTTACCGAGGTCGCAGCCGGCCACCCGTTCCATGGGAGAGCCTGTCGTCTGGATCGTGGCGGGGAGGACAGTCTATGCCGCCGATCCGTTCGGTTCAACACGTGCCGTTACTCGGCGAGTGCACACTTTGGAGGGCAGTGTGTACTGCTCGACCGGCCCGTCAGGCCCACGCGCGCCCGCTGGCGGAGGTCGGCGAGGTGTGGGACGTCACGGCGCGCGCCGTGGGCAGTCAAACCTCTACAGTCCGAGATCGACGGGGCGCGGGCCTGGGTCCGTGCCCCGCGTCCACTCCGGCTCGCGTCGCCGCGCCGCCCAGTTGACCGCGACACCGAGGACGAGCCAGAGGAAACCCGCCCCGAGGAGCGCGAGGCCCCACTCCAGACGATTGCCCGGTACGCATAGGTGTGCCCACGGGGAGCCCCCCAGGAGGAGCGAGGCGACCGAGGCCGCCCAGGCGAGACGGACGGCCGCGCGCCAGCCCACCCAGGCCAGGGCGCAGCCCGCGAGGCCCCAGACCCACGGAACGAGAGGCGGCAGGTGGCCCGGCGACCAGCCCGCGAGCTGCGCCGAGAGGGCCAGGAGGGCGATCGCCGCGACGTGGAGTCGAGGACGGCCCCACGCGTGGGCGCAGCCGAGCAACAGCAGACCCATGGCCGCGGCGACCGGCGAGGCGACCTCCGGGGTCCCTGCCGTCAGCGCGAACGCGACGACGGCGCCGATCCAGGCGACGACCTCGTCGCGAGCCAGGAGCGCCACGATCAGGACGAACGGCGCCGCGTGCGCCGGACCCAGACGGACCCCGAATTGCGAGGCCGCCGCGGCGAGGTGGAGCAGCCCGAGCCCCGCGCCGATGGACCCCGCCGCCCGCAGCGCACGCCGCTGAACCGTCCGTCCCCAGTCGTCGAGGACGAGGAAGCAGCCGACGACCTGACGGAACCCGGCGAGCGCTCCAAGGAGCAGCGCCAGGGCCCACGTGGCGGCGAGGTGGATCCCGAACGGGTTCGTGGACGAGGCAAGCACCTGTGGAAGCGCCGCGACGTACGCGAGTCCGCCGAGCATGACAAGCGCGCCGACGGGCCGCAAGCGGACACGGAAGAGTCGAAGGAGCACGATGGCCTTCGCGATGGCGAGGACCACCCACGCGACGGAGGCCACGGGCCCGACGCGCGCGAGCGTCGAGAGGGCCTCCATCTGGAACGTCCAGTCGAAGAGGAAGGGAAGTTCGAGGAGGGCGAGGATGACGGCGGGGCGCCGCTGTCGAGCGACGTGGAGGAGCAGGGCGGCCCCCGCGAGGACCAGGGCCTGGTACGCCTCCAGTACGCCGACGAGGAGGAGGCGCTCACTGCGCCAGCGCAGGCCCTGGATCTCGGTCGAAACGAGGTAGATGCCGACGAGGATGCAGAGGGCGCTGGCGAAGTAGAGGGGGTTGTACTGGACGAACCACCGCGCGAGGACGCGGCGGACCTCGAGGACGTCCGTCCCTGCGGCTCTTGGCGGGTCTCGTTCCCAGCGCGGAACGGGTTCCATGGTGGCATGGCTTGCGAACCTGATGCCACGCCCGCGAGGCGCGTCCCTCGGAGGCGCTCGCCTGCCGCAGGGTCAATCGAGCACGGTGGATCGCGGCGGTTGCGGCCTCGTCGAATCCTGTGGCCGCCGCGCCCGAGACTGACGCTCCCTGTCAGGGCATGGACAATCGCGGTCACCTCACGCCCCGCTCCATCGGACCGCCGGGGGCGCGTGCGAGAGAGGACCCTCGCCCACTCGGGACCAGGATTCCGAGTCCCTTGACGGCCGTCCCGCGGGCCCGTAGCCTGTGCCTTCCCGCCCGGGAGCCCTCGATGAGCGACGAAACCTCGCGGCGCAAAGAGGATTCCGACGTCTCGGCCGAGGAGACCATCCGCGTCCACGGAGGCCTGCCGCTCGTGCAGCCCACCGTCGACCCCCGCAGCTCCGACGTGACGATGCGGGTCAACCCGTCCGACGTCGGGACGCGGACCGTCCCCGCCGCGCCATCGGATGGCGGCACGCGGACGATCGTCGCCAGGCCGTCCGCCTCTTTCGCGGCGCCCGCCCTGCCGTCCGTGTTCCGCTACCAGGTCGTGGACGTCCTGGGTCGCGGCGGCATGGGGCGCGTCGAGCTCGCGATCGACCCGAACCTCGGCCGCGAGGTCGCCATCAAGACCATCCTCGCGCCGAACGATGCCGGCCTCCGCGGCCGCTTCCTCGAGGAGGCCCGCGTCGCCGGGCAGCTCGAACACCCGAACATCATCCCGATCCACGAGCTGGGCCACGACGATCACCGCGGCCCGTACCTCGTCATGAAGCGGATCCGCGGGCGGAGCCTGAAGGACGTCCTCGCCGCGATCCCCGGCTCCCCCTCGCCCGACCGCGCGCTTGCCGACCTCCTCCACTCGTTCATCAAGGTCTGCGAGGCGATCGCCTACGCCCATGCGCGCGGTGTGATCCACCGCGACCTCAAGCCCGACAACATCATGATCGGGGAGTTCGGAGAGGTCGTCGTCATGGACTGGGGCCTCGCCAAGGTCCTCGGGAGCGGCGAGGTCTCGAAGTCCGCCCCGACCGTCTCCGACCACGGCGAGGGGGACTCCACCACGCGCACCGTCGCGGGGGACGTCCTCGGCACGCCGCTCTACATGCCGCCCGAGCAGGCGCGCGGCGAGGTCGGCACGCTCGACGCCCGTGCCGACGTGTACAGCCTCGGCGCGACGCTCTACGAGATCCTCACGCTCAACTCCGCGTTCGACGCGACCGGCGTGAACGAGCTCCTCGTCGCGGTCGCGGCGGGCCGCGTCCTCCCGCCGAGCAAGCGCCACCAGGCCCCCTGGCCGCTGCCGCGCGAGCTCGAGGCCGTCGCGCTCAAGGCGATGGCGAGGGACCGCGAGGCCCGCTACCCGACCGCGACCGCGCTCAAGGAGGACCTCGAGGCATGGTTCGCGGGCCGGCGCCTCTCCGCCGTCGAGTACACGCCGTGGGAGGCCCTCGCGAAGTTCGCGCGCCGTCACCGGACGCTCCTCGCGACCGGGGCCGTCGCGTTCGCCGTGCTCGTCGTCGTCACCGTCCTCTTCGTGATCGGGCTGAGGGCATCGCGGGACGCGGCGGAGGACGCGAGGGCGCGCGCGGAGCGCGAGGAGGCGAACGCCCGGGTGCAGGAGGCGAACGCCCGCGAGCAGGAGCGCCTCGCTCGGAGGCGCGTTGCGGAGGGGCTCGTCGCGCAAGGGGATGCATTCCTCATGGCAGGGCAGACGCTCGACGCGCGGCTCCGGTACGAGGAGTCCATCGCGGAGTTCGCGGCGATCGGCGAGGAGTCGACGGCGCCCTCGTGGGGAATCGCGAAGGCGCTGCGCGCGAGCCCGCCGCCGATCCTGGCGGTGCGGGGCTGGAACGGACCGCTCTCGTACGTCGACATCTCGTCCGACGGACGACGGTTCGTCACCGGGGGTCCGAAGGACCCGCCGACGCTCTGCGAGACCGCCACGGGGCGGCGCGTGCGGGTGTTCGACGGCGGAGCGGCCACGGCCGTTTTCGCCAGGTTCGCGGCCGGCGGGAAGACGCTCGTCACGGGGCACACGGACGGGACGGTCCACGGGTTCGAGACGGAGACGGGGGCCGAGGGCCTCGTGCTCAAGGCGCAGGACAGCTCGCTCTCCTTCCTCGTCATGCGCCGCGACGGGGCCGCCTTCCTGACCGGGGCCGACGCGTTCGGGAGCCCCGTCCGCGCCTGGGACCTCTCGGGGAAGCTCCTCCGCGAGGTCTTCGCAGGCTCGACGCGCCCGCTGAGCGCCGACTGGTCCCCCGATGGGACGGCGTTCCTCGTCGGGTACCAGGACTTCGTCCTGCGGCACTGGGGCCCGAGCGGCACGGACCCCGTGAAGGAGCTGAGGGGGCACGGCGGGTACGTGTGGTCGGTCGCATGGTGCCCCGACGGACGCCACGCCTTCTCGGGGAGCGGGGCCGGGGACGTGCGGCTGTGGGACGTCGAGACGGGGGAGACCGTCCTGCAGGCGAGGCGGCACGCGCAGATCATCCCGGGCGTGTTCGTCGCGCCCGACGGTCTGCGCGCAGTCTCGGCCGGGTGGGACCGGACGCTCCTCGTCTGGGACCTTCGCATGGGGCGCGTCATTCGGACGCTGCGCGGGCATACGGACCACATCCAGCGGGTCGTGCTCACCTCCGACGGGAAGAAGGCGATCACGGTGGGCGACGACCGGGCCGCGCTCGTCTGGAACGTCACTGAGAACTGGGAGGACGGCGAGATTGCGGTCCTGGGCCGCACGCTCGAGCGGGCGGCCGTCTCGCCAGACGGCAAGCTCCTCCTCGCCTGCCCCCAGCTCCCGCCGGTCGTGAGCCTCGTCGACCTCGCGTCGCGCCGCGAGATCCACCGTCTGACGGGGCATCAGGCCGCGGTGTACGACCTCGCCTTCTTCCCCGACGGCCGTCGCGCGGCGTCCGCGTCCGCTGACGGGACGGTGCGCGTGTGGGACCTTGCTGCGGGGAGGGAAGCTCTCCGACTCGCGGGTCACAAAGGCATGGCGATGCGCGTGGCCGTGTCCGAGGACGGAAAGCGGCTCGCGACGGGGGACCAGTTCGGCGGGATTTTCGTGTGGGACGCGGAGACGGGGCGGCTGATCACGACAGTCCAGACTCGCCCGAACGGGGGGCCGGGCGTTTGCTGGGTCGGCGCGCTCGGGCTGCTCCCCGACGGGAAGCGACTCGTCGCCGGCTCCACGGAGGAGCGCCTCCGGCTGTGGGACATCGAGACCGGGACGACCCTCCGCGTTCTCGAGGAGGGAAAGAGCATCTACTTCACCGGCGCCCTCTCTCCGGACGGGCGGCGCTTCGTCGTGGGCGGCTGGCTTCCGGAGGCGCGGCTCTTCGACCTGGACGAGGAGGGGCCCCCGCGTCTTCTCGAAGGCCACCGATCGAGCATCCAGTCGATCGCCTGGTCCCCCGACGGGCGCGAGGTCCTCACGACCTCGACGGACGCCACGGCTCGGCTGTGGGACGCGACGAGCGGCCGCGAGACCCAGACGTTTCAGACCTACCCCGGCGCGACGGAGCCGATCACGTGCGGAGCCTTCGGCCCGACGCCGCGACAGATCTTCCTCGTGGGCCCCTCCGGGACGGTGATCGAGCTGAACGGCGACCTCCCCGCTCGCATGCGCGGCTTCGCGCCCCGCGTGGAGGCGGCGATCTCGAGGTTGGCGAGCGAGCCTGGCTCCGCAGAAGCGCTCGCGACGCTCGCGGAGTGGTACGCATTCCGCGGGGTGTGGGACTGGGCGGCGGAGCTCTTCGAGCGCGCCCGTCTGGCGGGCGCATCGATCGACGGGCGGCTCCTGCTGACGGCGTACTGGAGGCTGGACCGCGCCGAGGATGCGCGGCGCGAGCTGGCGCGGCTCAGGGAGGCGCGCGAGCTCTCCCCGTTCGACGCCTCGCTCCTCCTGGCCGGAATCGCCCGCGCGGAGGCCCACCCGAAGGAGATTGCCGCGACGTTCGTCGATCCCGTCCCGATCGGGCCGGGGAGGCGCGAGGGGAGACTGTCGGCGGAGTCGCCCAGGTGGGAGGGGAGGGCGATCGAGTCGTTCCGCCTTCGCGGCCTCGAGGGGGAGCGCGTCACGGTCCGCGTCCGCGCCGAGGGGTTCGAGCCGCTGGTCCTGATCGCCACCCCGCACCAGGGCGTGCAATGGAGCGTTCCGGGGCAGCAGGGGGACCAGGTGTTCACGCTCCACGAGGCGGGGGACTACCTGTTCGGCTGCACGTCGCTCAAGCCGGGCTGCGAGGGGGCCTTCGAGCTCGAGCTGGTCGTCGAGTAGGGCCCCGCCGTGTGCCCGCGATCGGTCGCCCGCGGCACGGAAGCCCCTCGATCGCCCGCCTGTCCGTGCCCATCCGGAGAATCCGTGGATCGTCCCGGCGTGCTCGGCTCCATTCCGTCTCGCGGGTTGGCGACGTCCGCTGGACCGACGCCCGCTACGAGGAGGTTTCCTTCGCCATCGGCCGCGTCCGGAAGGAGTAGGCCTCATCGACTCACGATGAGTCGATCGAGGTGAGAAGACGCCTCCGGTACGAGCCGGTCCATCCGCCGCCCGATCGAATCACGCCGCGGGCGCGCTAGCCCCAATCGCATGGGGAACCAGGGGTTCTGTCCGCCCACACGCACCCGCATAGGGTCGCCCGAAACGGGCACGGCCCTTGCACCCACGTAGACCGGTTCGGCGCGATCTGCGGGTTGTATCAGCAGGGCGGCGGCACCGGCTCCTGGCTCGGCTTCCCGCTGTCCGACGAGTACGCCATCCAGGGCGGCCGTCGAAGCGACTTCGAGGGTGGCTATGTCGTGTGGAACGCCACCACGGGCGGGACGCAGGCCTACGCCTGGGGCGCGCCCCCGACGCCCGCCAACACGCCGCCGACGCTTCGGACGTGTTCTGGCACGGTTTAATCCTGGGTAGCACTCGCGTGCCCGTGCCCGAAGCCCGAGACCCGCCGCCCGTTCCACGTGCCCGTGCCCGTGCCCGATCGC
>CAZYRM010000094.1:0-24862 GCA_964649705.1 uncultured Planctomycetia bacterium | reverse complement strand
CCCAGAGCGAGGTCAGCGAGCTCGGCATGAAGATGAAGCTCGGCGAGATCGTCCTGCAGAAGGGCCTCGTCGACGCTGCCACCATGACCGCCACCCTCCGCCTCCAGCGCCTCCGCATGACGGGCATCCGCAAGGCCATCGATGCCGAGAAGCGCCGCGAGGAACAGGAGGCCATCCCGATCGGCGAGCTCGCCCTCGAGAACGGCTGCATCACCGAAGAGCAGCTCAAGGAGGCCGTCGCCCTCCAGCGGCAGGTCCGCTCCATCGGCCTCGACAAGCACCTCGGCGAGGTCCTCATCGAGAAGGGGTTCGTCGACCGCGAGACCCTCGACTCCCTCCTCGTCATCCAGGAGAAACGCTCCTCCTGCGAGCTCCCCGCCGTCACCGCCCCTCCCCCGCCCAAGGAAGAGGAGGAGGAGGTCGACCCCGACTCCAGACTCGGCGCCCTCGCCGTCCAGAACCGCATCGTCACGAAGGCCCAGCTCGACAAGGCGCTCGAGGTCCAGGCCCAGTGCTTCAAGATCGGCGTCCGGATGAAGCTGGGGGAGACCCTCCTCTACCTCAAGTACTGCTCGAAGAAGGCGATCGACTCCCTCGCCGAGATCCAGGGGATCCGCCGCGAGGGGATGATCGCCGGGATGGAGGCCGACCTCGCCCGCACCATCGACGACGACACGCTGAAGGCCTGGCTCGCCAGGGTCAAGGCCCCCCCCCAGGCCATCGGCGACGGCCTCAAGCTCCAGGCCCGCCTCGCCCAGCTCGGCATCCACAAGACCCTCGCCGAGATCCTCTTCGACAAGAAGGTCCTCACGCGCGAGCAGGTCTACGAGCTCGCCGAGAGGCGGAAGAAGGCGCGCCTGAAGGGGGTGACGACGGCGCCCGAGAAGCGCAGCCATGTCGTCCTCGGGGTCGTCCTCGGTGTCATCGTCGTCGGCGTGTCCCTCCCCATCCTCCTGAAGAAAAAGAAGACCGAGGACGCCGCGACGACCACCACCTACACGAGCGGGGCCTCCACGACCACCGTGACCACCGCGAGGGTCCCCACCGGGGGCCCCCTCAAGCCCGAGGTCGCCCTCGTCGCGCCGACCGAGCCGGTCCCCGAGACCCAGCCCGCCGAGGAGCCTCCCCCGCCCATCGACCCGCTCCTCGTCAAGGCGAAGTCGATGCTCCCGCGGAACCGCGAATCCCTGATCGAGGTGATCGGCTGCCCCATCTCCGTCGACGGACGGCTCGCCTTCGAGGTCCTCGGGTACGCGGCGCTGCCGGACGGAACGCTCATCCCCGCGTCCATCGCCTTCGCGGGCCGCCCCATCGCGGGGTCCGAGAAGATCCTCGAGGTCCAGGGCGGCTACTTCGCGATGTCCTTCGGGCCCATCGCGGCCGACAAGGTCCTTCTCCAGGGGCTCTACACGGCGCAGACCGAGTTCGTGCTGAGCCGCGTCCTCGAAAAGGGCGCGCAGCTCCCCAAGGGGCTCCACCTGCCGGAGGAGCTCGTCAAGCGCTACTCGTTCCTCCATGGATCCACGGAGGGCGAGCAGGCGGAGGCGCAGCAGGTCGCGTCGCTCTTCCGCTCCGTCCTTGAAAAGTTCAACACCATCGAGGCGGGCGCGCTGTCCGCCGGGCGGGGGATCAAGGGAAAGCCGTCCGACGACGGCCTCCGTGGTTGGAACGAGTCGTACGGCGATTGGGAGCAGGAGCTCGCCTCGATCGAGGCCTGGAGGGTCGAACACGAGGCGCGGTTCGTCGCGCCGCGGTTCCCGGACATCACGAACGCCCTGTCCGTCTGCCTCCTCGCGGAGAGGAGGTTCCTTAGGGTGCTCACCGGAGAGGTCTACCGCGCCTGCGGCAAGTCCTCGCCGTTCCAGGACGAGGTCCCGGGTCAGTTCTCCTCGTCGATCGAGTCCGCGGAGGTCCTGGAGCGGACGCTCAAGGCGTACGCCCTGCAGGTCGAGCAGGCGGAGGGGTACAAGGCCGGCTCGATCGCGGCCGCCGCGGCGATCTCGTGGGTGAACGACGCCCGCGCTCTCGCGCGGGAGGCCGCGGAGACGCTGGCCCGGACGGAGAAGGGCGAGGCGCACGCGGCCGGCGGGTCGTTCGGCGCGGAGGGATTCCTGGGCTGGGCCTTCGACTGGGACGCGCGCGCGGACGGTCTCTCGGACCGCGACCCGGGGCTCGCATCGATCGCCCTCGCGGGCGGGGCCGACTTCGCCTCCGGGCTCAGGCGCCTGCGCGAGTCGTTCCGAGCGGAGGCGAAGAGGCTCCTCCGGGCGAAGCGCACCGAAGCGCCCGTCCCGTTCCGCGACGCGGAGGGGCCGGCGCTCGCGCCGACCGCGGAGGGTCTCGAACGGGAGTGGGCCGAGCTCGCGGCGCGGCTCACGCGATAGGTTTTCGACGGTGTCGGGTGAGGGACCCGTGCTTCCCCTGAAGGAGTGAGAGATGAACCAGCGTCCGAACCGGGGCGTCGTGCTCGTCGTCGTGATCGGCGTCCTCTCCATGCTGTCGCTCCTGGCCATCGTGTTCACCTACACCTCGCGGATGGAGCGCGACATCTCCCGCAACTACGTCGACCTGGTGCGGGCCGGGATGCTCGCGGAGGCCGGCATGGAGCGCGTCTTCTCGGAGGTCCGCCAGCGGATCCCCGGGCAGACCTCGTGGTACGGCGGGGAGGACTGGAACGGGAACGGCAACCTCGCGGAGGCCGTCGACGACCAGAACGGGAACTACGACGGCACGCTCCAGGTCGTCACGAGCGACCTGCAGTACGCCCGCAGGCCCTCGTTCTTCGCCGACACGAACGCCGACGGGCTCCCGGAGCTTGTCCAGATCCGCGAGCCCGATATGGCGGGGGTCATGCAGACGCGGATGCGCGGGTACAGCGGCGTGCTCGCGGGGACCTACGAGCAGTCCGGGGACACCTATTGCCTCAAGGTGATCGACACGGCGTCGCGCATCTACCTGAACGGGACCGGGAAGGGCTACCTGCGGCTCTACGACAACATCGGCGCCCTTCTCTTCGGACGGTCGCTCGGGGCGCTGATCCAGGGGAACCAGCCGTTCGCCTCCCCCGAGGACCTGATGAGCCGGGGGATCCTGAGCGCCGCCGAGTTCGCGCAGACCCGGGACTACTGGACGACGGTGACGTGGGTCGACCCGAAGACGATCCGCCCGGACCCGAAGCGGGCGCTCGTCGAGATGCCCGGGAGCCTCAGACTCGCCGCGTCCATCGAGCCCCGCGCGCCGATCAACATCAACACGGCCGACTCCATCGTCCTCCAGGCCGTCCTCCGCGGGATCGCCGGGTACTTCACGGACAACAACACGCCGATGAAGTCCGCGTACTCGCTTGACAACGCGCGCGCGGCCAACCTCGCCAACGCCATCGTCCAGGCGCGGTCGGAGACGTACACCGACACGAACGCGAACGGGGTCTATGACACCGGAGAGCCGTACGTGAGCGTCTTCGGGAACGGCCGTTACGACGGGCCGTTCTACGCGTGGGACCAGTTCAAGGCGTTCCTGCCGGGCGTGACCGGCTTCGTGGGGAACTTCAACACCTGGGCCCGCGACCTCGTCTACGCCAACGCGAACCCGAACACGCTCCTCAACAAGTTCCAGCCGAACGCCCACGTCTGGCGCGGCATGGACAAGTCGGACCTCAGGTGGGACCTCGGGGCCTACACGACCGAGTTCAGCTTCACATCGGGCGGGACGTTCGAGATCTCGTCGCTCGGGCGGGTGACGGCGAACGGCGGCGTGGTCGTCGCGCAGCGGGAGATCCGCACGGTGGTCACGCTGTTCGAGATCGCGCGCTCGACGTCGCAGCGGGACTTCGAGCCCCGCGACTCGGCCTTCGGCCTGTCCAGCGGCTTCTCGATGGCGCCGGACGTGATGTCGATGCCGGAGGAGCTCGCCGACCTGCCGCGGATCGAGCCGGTGGGCAACGACGCCGACGGGGACGGCGCCTCGGACGGTCCGGCGATCTACGACGGGCAGGTGACGCTCAGGCCCGCCGATCCGTCGACCTCCGCCCCCTGGAGCGACAGCACGGCAAACACGACGCTCCGGATCCTCTTCAACGACAGCCCCGGCGTCGCCAGCGTCGGCCCATCGAGCGGTATGGACCCCTATCCGTCGCTCACGGCGGACATCGGCAGCCCCACGTCTCCGATGAACACGCTCAACCAGGGCGCCCTTCGCACGAACGTGGAACGGGGCGCAAGCCTGCTCAAGGACCTCGATCCCCTCGCCGGGTTCGACTACAGCGACATCTTCCCCGACGGCCTGTTCATCCGCCGCGAGAAGCAGGAGTACATCTACTTCGACTCCAACCTCACCCTGTCGGTCGGCCAGGGGAGCGTCGGGTTCTGGTACAAGCCGACCTGGAACGACATCCCCGGGTCGCTCGTCTGGCGCGACATGTACACGATGAACCAGAACTACACCTACAACGCGAACAACCGGAGGAACTTCTTCGGAACGATGCTCACCGAGAACCGGGGCAAGATCAACATCCTCTACGGCGCCGACGGCGGCGCCAGCGGCGAGTTCATGGTGCTCGAGGGGCTCTGGTACGAGTATTCCCGCGGGTTCGCCGGGTACAGCCCGCTCGTGGCCGACACGGGGTACGAGCGGCCCCCCGTGTGGATCAGCTACCTCGAGAAGCCCCTCGTGTCGAGCAACTGGAACCCCGGGCAGTGGCACTACATCGCGCTGCGCTACAAGGATCAGGCGCGGTACGACGTCTGGCTCGACGGGGACCGCATCGACGGCACCCCCGCGGGCGAGTTCGCCTTCTACGCGAACACGGCGGCCAACACCTACTACGGCCTCACCGGGCCTTCCCCGACGTACAACCACGTCGCCCTCTGCTCGAACATGCCGTGGTGGAACACCATCGGGAGCGGGACCATGGACGACTGGCAGCAGTTCAAGACGCTGGTGCCCGTGGGCGACTTCAACTACCCCCCGCAGTGGCGCTACTCGGACACGGGGATCGGCGGGTACTCGAGCTACCAGGGGCAGATGGACCTCCCCATCGGATCGCGCGTGAAGCGTGTGGCGTGGACGCGCTACCTTCCGGTGCGGAACTACCGCGGGGAGAACCTCTCGAAGACCACCGGAACCGCGAGGCTCAGGCAGCCCCAGGTGCGCATCGGGTACCGCATGAACTTCGAGGGGACCTGGCAGACGCCGGCCGCGCAGGACGGGCGCGACACGGACTTCACCCCGTCGGTGCGCGCCACCACGACCGGGGAGAGCATGCAGTTCGCCCTGACGTTCGATCGGAATGGGCAGGACCCCTTCCGCAACGCCCCGACGGTCGACGACGTCACCGTGTACTACTCCGTCGACGGCGTGCACCCGAAGATCATGTCCTGGCAGGTCCTGCCGTAGGGCCGAGGGGCGATCGGGGGAAGGCACCGTGGAGAGAATCAGGATGCGCATGTTCCTGGCGCTCATCGCCGTGGCGGGCCTGGCCGTGGCCGAGGAGCGTCCGCTTTCGATTGCCAAGGCCGAGTTCTCGACGCGGGAGAACCAGCTCCTCGTCGTCGCGGACGGGCACGCCCAACTCCCCGACAAGGCGCGGCTGACGGTCATGCTCTCCCTCGACGGACAGACCAACTCGGAGTACTACACGAGCGTCTACGTCGAAGGGGGGAGGTGGCAGGGGGAGCTGGGTCCGATCGAACTCCAGCTCCTCCCCGGCAAGTACGTGCTGTTCGTCGACTTCTCCATGGGAGACCAGCACCCCGCGATCCAGAAGGCGCTGAAGCAGGGCCCGCTCCCCCCGGTGACGCTCAGGGACGTGGCGTTCCTGACGTGGGGGGACGCGAAGGAGGAGGCGGAGGCGCGCGCGAGGGCGGCCGAGCACTATGCGACCCGGTCGGGCGAGGTGGGCGCCGTCTTCGAGGACTTCCTGCAGGGGCTCTCGGACTACGAGGGAGGGAAGCGCTTCCGCGGCGGGTCCGGCCAGGGGTGGGACTCGGCCGCGTGGATTCCGTGGGTGGATGAACACCTCCGTCACCTCGGGAAGCTGCTCGACGAGGAGCAGGGGATCGGGGGGGACGCCCTCCTGGGCCGCTACTACCCCGAGGCGCACCAGGTCTACGGGTCGCTCCTCACGGCGGTCCGCTACACGTGCCTGGCGCACACCCGGCAGTTCATGAGGGCGGCGGGGACGCCCATTCCCGACGCCTACTTCATGCCGGAGAGGGCCGAGCAGCAGTTCCTCGACCCGCGCAAGCACGAGACGATCCGCGGGATGCCCGGGGAGGTGAAGCGGATCGTGAGCGAGTGGAGCGAGGACAAGCCGGAGGACTGGGCGTTCTACCGCACGTCGACGGAAGAGGAGAAGCGGCTGATCGGCGCGTTCGCGGAGGCGACGCTCGTGCGCCTGAGGGACCTCGTCAAGGAGCTGGCGGAGAAGGCGGAGTCGGCGCACGCCTCGTTCGACCCCGCGGCCTGGGAGGCCGAGTACGACGCCTGGGCCCCGAGGGTAAAGGAGACGATTCCGGAGCGTCCCGTCGTCCGGGTCAAGATGGCCGCGGGCGCGATGGCGATCCTGACGGTGAAGTACCCCTACGTCCTCGACACGCTGGAGGAGGCCGCGCGCAACGCCTCGAGCTACGGGCAATCGACGTCGGCGTGGCTCTACGTCTCGGACGGGAAGGAAGCGCCGAGGAAATACTTCGGGAACCTCGCCCAGGGCGCGCCGACGCCGAAGCCGAGCCTGGACGAGGTGACGACGGAACGGGCCCGGTGGCACGAGCTCCTCCTGGCGCGACTCGACTTCCTCGCACAGCAGCTCGGGCTCACGCCGCCGAAGTAGGGGACCGGACGCCGTGACGGGCGTCGATCGGCTGCGCCCTCGCGAGCGCGACTCCAGGGCCGGCTACCGCGTGATCTTGCCCGCGAGGATCGGCTGGTCGCTCGCGAAGGTCCGGTCCCAGTCCCCCGCGGTGTCCTCTTTCCAGACGCGCGCGATCGACATGGCGTCTTCCCTCGGGACCCACAGGGCGTACACGGGGGGGCCGATCGGGGCAAGCACCTGGGCGGGCTTCGGACGGACCGCGGTCGACTCCCTCGGCTGCCCAGGGACGACCCGCTGAGGCGAGGCGCCCTGGCTCGGCGACGGCGCCTCGCCGACGCCCTTGTAGTAGTACTGGATCGCCTTCTGCACCTCGGCGGCCTCGACCTGGATCACCTTCACCTTGAGGTTCGTCAGGCGACGGAGCTCGATCACGGCCGCGCGATTGAAGTAGTTCCCCTTCGCGATGCAGAGGATGTTCCCGATCCGATCGAGCGGGATGAGCTCGTGCTTGGAGGCGATGTCGTAGGGGACCAGCTTGAGCGCGTCGGTGGAGATGCGCAGGTCGCCGAGACGCGCCTGCGGGACCTGGAAGGACTGGGAGAGGAACCGGACGAGGTCCTCCTTCTTCACGTGCCCCGCGGAGAGCAGGAGCTCGCCGATGACCGAGCCCTTCTTCCCCGTCTCCTCGAGGACCTTCGTCAACTCCTCGGCGGTGACGATCCCCTCTTCGATGAGCAGCTCGCCCAGTCGCTGGACGTCCTGGGGCTGGGGCATGCGCGCCTCTCCCATGCGTGAAACGAGGGTCGGAGTGTAGCCCCGAGGCGAGTGCGCGGCAAGGGGTTTCCGCGCTAAGGCGCGTCGCGTCACCGGGTTGGGATTCCGCTTGACCTCACCTGAGGGCGCCACTAGAATCCCCCCCTTGCGCGGCGGGAGTGAGGGTGCCCGCGTTCCGTACCCTCCTTCCCTTCGTCGGCGCACCCCGGGTGAACCCCTCCGGAGGAAGCCCGTGCCCGATCTCACCTTCGAGGTCGAATACCTCAAGGACATCCCGCAAGGAGTCCTCCTCGTCCTCGGCGGCGCGATCGACGCGAAGACCGTCCCGAGCTTCCAGGAGAACCTCAACAAGCTCAAGGAGAGCGGGATCACGCGGTTCGTGCTCGACATGGAGCAGATCAAGTACGTCAACAGCACGGGCCTCGGGTACCTGGTGAACCTCGCGGACAGCGTCGAGCTGCAGGGCGGCGGGATCGCCCTCGTGAAGATCCACCCGAAGGTGAAGGTGGTCTTCGACATGCTCGGGCTGAACGCCTTCTTCAAGATCCACAACAACCGCAAGGACGCGCTGGAGCACTTCCGCTCCACTGCGGGAGGGGCCGGCGGCTCCTCCAAGCCGACGGCCGAGGATGACATCCCCGTCGCCGAGCCGCTCCCCGTGGCCCCCCCGCCGCCTCCCCCGAGGCAGGCCCCCGCGCAGCCCCGTCCCGCGCCCGCACCGGTCGCCGCCGCGATCGCCCGACCGTCGGGGCCGCAGCCGCCGCGCGGAGGAGAACAGCCCGTCACCGGCCCGACCCCGGCGGTCGAGCCCGTGCCCGAGGGGCAGACGATCACCTGCTCCTCCTGCCGCCAGATGCTCGTCGTGCCCGAGGCGGGCACCTTCCGCTGCCCCCGGTGCGCGGCGATGTTCACGTACCTGCGCGACGGGAAGGCGAACTTCTGGCCGAAGCGGAAGCCGGCGCTCACGCTCACGCTCTCGTGCGTCCCCGAGTGCACCGAGGCGCTCTGCTCGCTCGTGCAGGGCCTCTCGCGGCGCGGCGGCGCGACGGATCAGGCCCTGAAGGAGATCGACCGCTCCATCCGCGAGACGGTCGGCACGATCATCGAGACGGCCTACGGGAAGCAGGAGATTGCGACGTACCAGGTGATGGTCGTCGCGACGGAGACGGAGCTGAACCTCAAGTTCAGCGACTACGGGAAGGCGCTCTCCGCGGAGTCCCTCTTCGGCGAGACCCGCAGGTCGATGGACGTCTTCGACCACAAGCCGCACCCCAAGGGCGGGAACGTGGTCACCCTCTCGAAGAAGCTCCACCCCTAGCCGCGGCTACAGCGCGGCCCGCCCGGCAATCGCATCCCACGTCAGGTAGACGCCGAGCACCATGATCAGGACGGGGCTCGCGACCGCCAGGGCGCGGAAGAACCGCGCCCCTCCGCCGGAGCGGTCCAGCAGGGACTTGGCCTTCACGAAGACCACGCCGAGCGCCACGAGGACCAGCGCCAGGCCGAGCGAGAAGGCGGCGATCAGGATCAGCCCCCACGAGAAGCGATGCACCTGCATGGAGAGGAGGAGAAGCACCCACGCCGTCGGACAGGGGACGATCCCGCCCGAGATGCCGAGCCAGACGATGCCCCAGAGCGACGGCGGCCCCTCCCCCACGGGGACGTGCGAGTGGCCATCGTGCTCGTGCCCGTGCTCGTGCTCGTGCTCGTGCTCGCCGTGCCCGTGCTCGCCGTGCTCGTGCCCGTGCTCGTGCTCGTGCTCGTGCTCGCCGTGCTCGTGCCCGTGGTTGCCATGCGTCGCACGCGCCGCGCGGGCCCCGCGGAGCCTGCTCGCGAACAGGCCCGCGCCGACGAGGAAAGTGATCCCGCCGCTGGCCGCCTCCGACCAGAACTCCACGGAGTCGCGGTACGCGGTCCCCTCCGCCCTCGCCAGGGCCCAGGTGAGGATCAGGCACATGAGGACGACGCTGGAGAGGTGCGTGATGGTGACGACGACGCCGAGGATCACGGCGTGGAGCACCGTCCCGCGCTCGCCGACGAGGTACGCCGCGACGATCGTCTTTCCATGCCCCGGCGCGAACCCGTGCCCCATCCCCCAGAAGAAGGCGAGCGCCAGGGCGACGATCACGCCGGGGAGCGTGATGTCCTCCACGAGGGCCTTGAGGGCCGACTCCTGCCCCTTGTCCTTCTCGACCTTCCCGCCGCGCCCGACGCGCGGGTCCGTAGGCGCCTTGAACTCTGCCGGCTTCCGGAACCGCACGTAGATCTGCGGCCCGAGCTGCGCCCCCTTGAGGGGTCGCTTGACCGTGAAGACCTTCGACACCGTGTCCGGGGCGCCCTCGTAGGGAGGGGTCCCCGCCGCGAACCGCTCGGCCTCCTCGGGGATCCCGCCGAGGACCTCGCACTGGTCCACCGTGACGACGAGCCTCTGGGCGGCGGGGCGCTCCTGGATGTTGAGCGCGGCGAAGCGGAGGGTGTGATCGCCAGGAGGCAGGTCCTTGATCGGGATCGACAGCTCGAACGACAACGTGAACGGGACCGGGCCAACGACGTCGTCGAGCGTCATGTCGAGGACCGGCTCCGAGAGCAGCGTCGGCGTGGCCTCCTTGTCGTCGAGGTCGACCAGGAAGCCCACGTCGTCGATCCGCTTCTTCCGCTCGTCGAGCCAGGCCTTCCGCTCGGCGGGGGAGATCTTCTGGTCCCCGTCCGTGTCCATCCCCTGGCGGAAGCCGAGGGCCTCCAGCTCGCCGAAGAGGAACCAGTAGTCGATGTAGACCTGATCGGGGCCGATCCAGACCTCGACGGCGTTCTCGAGGTCCTTGACCCTCCGGTCGGTGAAGTCGTGGGCGGAGGCGGGGACCGCCGCGAGGAGGGCCGCGAAGGCGATGAGGGTGGAGCGGACCATCCGCTTCAGGTCGTGCGCTCCACCCTCCACAGTCGACTCTCTCTCTACTTGGCGGCGAGGTGCCACTTCGGATCGTCCTGGTTGGCGTTCCACCAGGCCAGCCAGCCGTCCATGTTGGCCTTCTTGTTCGCCATCCCGGTCAGGTGCTCGAGCGCGGCGTTGATGACGCGCTTCTCGATGATCGTCATCTCCTCCTCGACGCGGAGGACCTTGATGTCGAGGACGACGCCGTCGACGACGGTCCCGATGATCGGGTCGTACGCGGCCGCGGCCGTGGCGATCTCCACGTCGTAGTCGCGAATGTAGGCCCGCTCCTCGGCATGGTAGAAGTACGACCTCGGCCCGCCTCCGCCGACGAGCTTGATCCGGCGGATGATGATCTCCACGCCTCCCTCGTAGCTGACCTTCCCGATCCCCTCGATGGCGCGGATGCGCGCGAGGGCCTGCTCGGAGAAGGCGGCCTCGCCGAGCCCGCGGACGGTCTCGTCGGGGCCGATCAGGTCCGCGAGGGCGTGCACGGAGGCCTCCCGCGCGGGCGCGTAGACGTCGCCGAGCGCCATCTTGTAGAGGGGCGGGACGGACTTCTTGTCCTTCAGCTCGGCGATGTGGGAGGCGGTGTAGGTCCGGACGACGTGGTACGGGTGCTCGAGCAGCTTGATGTACTGGGGCGCCCTCTCGGCGGACGGGATCTGCGCGAGGAGCTTCTCGGCCTCGTCGCGCAGCGCGGCGTCCTCGGAGTTGGCGACCTCGACGTAGACGCGTACGGCGCGCTCGCGGTTCGACCGCTTCTGCGCGTAGGCGAGCTCGCGCCGGTCGTCTTCGACCGCGCGCGGCCACTCGGCCTTGGTCTGTCCGGTGCCGTTGCCCGGACGAGGAAAGGCCTGCGCATCGGCGCGGCCCGCGGCAACCCCCAGGAAGAGCAGGAGGAGGGGGAGACCCTTGCGGAACATGGCGTGAACCCTCGAACTCCGGTCCTTCCCCCGACTGGATTAGCCTAGCGCATGCGGGGGCAGACGCGCAAGCGCATTCTGGGGGGCGCGATATCTGATATCTGAGAGCTGATATCTGATATCTGAGATGGACAGCTCTCCACATCGGGATGCCCGCCATATCTGATGTCAGATATCAACTCTCAGATATCAGATATCGACCCCCCCATCCAGCACTTGCGCCCACCCCGCCACACTGCTACCTTGAACCCCAAAGGAGGACATCATGCCACTCGCATTCCTGGGGGGCCTCGGTCCGTGGGAGCTCCTCCTCATCGCCTTCGTCGTCCTCCTCCTCTTCGGCGCCAGCCGGCTGCCGGGCGTCTTCCGCAGCCTGGGCTCGGGCGTGAACGAGTTCAAGAAGGGGATGTCCGACGGAGACAAGGCCGTCGATCCGCCGAAGGAGGGCTCGGAGAAGAAGGAATGAGCCGCTGGCCTGTCTTCCTCCTCCTCGTCTTCCTTTCCGCCTGCCGCACCCGGACGCCCGTGATCGAGCCTCACCACGCCGCCTTCGACGTCCAGGCCTTCGCCGACCGCGTCCGCGCCGGCGATGTCGACGTAGTCGACCTGACCCTCCGCCTCGACGGCAAGACGCCCTACTTCCCCGGCGGCGAGGCGTTCACGCTCGCGCCCTCCGGCGACATCGACAAGGACGGCTACTACGCCAACCACTTCGCCATGGGCGAGCACACCGGCACCCACATCGACGCCCCCTGCCACTTCGCCAAGGGCCGATGGTCCGTCGACGACATCCCTCTCTCCCACCTCGTGGCCTCCTGCTGCGTCGTCGAGGTGACCGCGCAGGCGGAGAAGGACCCCGACTACGCCCTCTGCGTCCGCGACCTGGAGCTGTGGGAGGCCTCCCACGGGCGCATCCCCGACGGCGCGGTCGTCGTCATGCGGAGCGGCTGGGGAACTCGCGTCGGGGACCTCGAGAGGTACCGGAACGCCGACACGGCGGGCGTCCTCCACTTCCCGGGCTTCTCGCGGGAGGCCGCGGAGTGGCTCGTGCGCGAGCGGACGATTGTCGGCGTGGGCGTCGACACCCTCTCGGTCGACCCGGGCCCGTCGAAGGACTACGGGGCTCACCACGCCTTGTGCGGGGCCGACAAGTACAACCTCGAGAACCTGGGGAGCGTCGAGAAGCTGCCGGAGGCGGGCGCGGTCCTCGTCGTCGCCCCGCTCGCGATCCGCGGCGGGTCGGGCTCCCCCGTGCGCGTCTACGCCCTTGTCGGAAAGCGCTGAGGACCCCGGATGAGGCTCCCCGAGGACCACCTGCCGCCCGACCACGAGCTCCCGGAGTGCCCGGGCTGCGGCGCGCTCCTCTCCGAGAACGCGCACCGCTGCCCCGCCTGCGGGTCGCGCCCCAGGCGCCCGGACGGCGCCGGAGTCTCCCCCGCGGCCGTGGTCACGATGATCGTGGTCGCGCTCATCGTCGGGGCGCTCTTTCTCTTCGTCTTCGCATCGGCCTGACGGGGGAGCCGCGCTTGACGCGCCGTGGCGGCGACCCGTATCATCGCGCCGCGATGAAGTTCGCGCTCCAGATCCTCGACAAGCCGACCGGGCACTGGAACGACCTGCACGCCGTCGACGCCGTTCCCGACCGCCCCATCGTCCTCGGACGCGGGACGCAGGTCTCGATCCAGGTCGTCGACGAGCGCCTCTCGCGCCGCCACTGCCAGTTCGAGTTCGTCGGCGCGCAGTGCTTCGTCGTCGACCTGAAGAGCGCGAACGGGAGCTACCTGAACCAGGTCCGAATCCAGCGGGCGCGCGTCTGCCACGGCGACGTCGTCGACATCGGGAACACGCAGCTCCGCGTCCTCCTGTGGCGCGACGACCAGCCGAAGCGCGTCGGACCCCAGGACCGCGCGATGTCCTGCGCGAGCTGCGGGAACGTCCTCACCCCGGACGAGGTCCCCACCGTCCTCGACCCGATCCGCCCGCCGATCACCTTCTGCTCCAAGTGCCAGGGGCACCTCCGCATGGTCGGAAACGCCGTCGCGGGCTACACGCTCCTCGAGTTCCTCCGCGTCGGCCCCACGGGTCCCGTCTACCGCGGAAAGAAGGGGGGCGAGGGGGAGATCACCATCAAGCTCCTCCCGGTGGAGCAGGCCCAGACGCCCACCAGCCAGTTGGCGTTGCCAGTCTCGATGACTCGGTTCGAGCGCGAGAGCGTCCTCGGGGGCCAGATCGAGCACGCCAACGTCGTGCGCGTCCTGGCTCACGGCAAGGAGGGGAAGCACTACTGGCTCGTGACGGAGCTTGTGACGGGGCACACGGTCGCCGAGATCCTCCGCGCCGCGGGGTTCCTCCCGTGGGACGAGGTGGTCGACCTGGGAGTCCAGGTCTGCGAGGCGCTCACGTACCTGCACGGGAAGGGGATCTTCCACCGCGACGTGTCGCCCTGGAACGTGCTCCGCGAGCCCCGCGGCGGCGTCAAGCTCGCGAACTTTGGCCTCGCCACGGCCTCCGACCTTCCGGGCGCGCCCCGGATCACGAGCTCGACCGTGGGGCCCGAGACGCTCGCGTACATGGCCCCGGAGGCCCTCCTCGGGACGACCGGAGCGGACGCGCGCACCGACCTCTACGCCCTCGGCGCGACGCTCTACCAGGCCGCCGTCGGGCAGCTCCCGTTCTCCCCCTTCCCGCTCGACGCCTTCCTCAGGCAGGCGATGCACGACACGCCGACGTTCCCGGCGGAGCCGAAGGTCAGGGAGGACCTCCAGGCCGGGCTCCTTCGCCTCCTCGAGAAGTCCCCCGACGCGCGTCCGAAGGACGCGGCGGAGGCGAAGTCGATCCTCTCGGCGATCCAGTAGCGGAGGATGCGGCTCTCACGAGAGGCGCGACGTCCGGGTGGATCTCGGCGAAGTAGAGCGTCCACCCGGAGACCACGGCGAGGTACCCCGCGAGGGCCGCCATCGGGACCCGCGCGCGTACGCAGGCGAAAATCGACAGTGCGGCAAGCGCCGCGATACCCGCGCCGGCGAGGGTGACCGAGAGGCGAACCGGGAGGCCGAGGAGCCCGAGGGCCGGACCGCCGGCCGTGCCGGCCGCCACGGCAAGCACCAGCACGAGGAGGGCCGGGATGCGGAGCAGCCGCAGCGGCAGCCCGCGCGCCTCGTGGATTGCCCACACGCTGGCGCGGGCCGCGAGGAGAGCGAGCGACGGCAGCATCGGCAGGAGGTAGTGGTCCTGCTTCGTCGGCAGGCAGCTCAGCACGGCGAACGGGACGACCACGGCGAGGAGGAGGAGGCGCCACGGCGACGACCACCCCTCCGTCCGCCGCTCCCTCCACTCCCTGAGGGCGAGGAGGGGAATGACGAGCGAGAGGAGCAGCCCCTTGCGACCTAGCGAACCGAAGTACCACCAGGGCGGATGCAGGTGGTGAGCCGTGGCGGGCGGGCCGACCTGGATGCCGAACGGCTGGAGGAACTGCGCCTGGATGAACCAGCGCACCTCCGGGGCGGAAAACCAGATGTAGGCGTACCAGGAGACGACGCCGACGAGCGCCGCGAGCAGGGCCAACCAGGCGCGCCGGTCCAGCAGCATCCGCGGGCGACGCTGGGCGACGGCCCACACGGCGAGCGGGAGGGGGGCGAAGAGGAGCGCCGGCGTGGCCTTCGCCATCAGGGCCAGGGCCAGAAGCGCGGACGCGATCGCGACCCGCGCGGCGCCGGGCTCGCGGCAGGCGCGGTACCCCGCGAGGAGGGAGGCGTTTGCGAGGAAGGCAAGGAGCATCTCGTAGCTGCCTCGCCGCCCCTGCGCGAGGAACTCGTACGTCACGGCGAGAACCGCCGCGGCGAAGACGGCCTCGCCGGGCGCGCGCAGCTCGCGTCCCCAGGCCAGCACGAGGAGCAGGACGCCGATCGCCGCCAGGGCCGAGGGGAGTCGGAACGCCGCGAGGCCGAATCCGCCCGCCGCCTTGCAGGCCAGGGCGGAGCACCAGTAGAAGAGCGGCGGCTTCTGCGGGCGGACCTCGCCGCCGATGCTCGGGACGAGCCAGCCTCCGCCCCCGGCCATGTCGCGGACGATCGCCTCGCAGCGCTGCTCCGCCTCGACCTTCGACGGTTCCCGTCCGAGTCCCGCGAGGAGCGCGACGGCGGCGGCCAGCACGACCACCGCGCCCTTCCAGCGCCACCCGGTCGGCTTCGTCGAACCTGTCACTCCACCCTCCTCGCGTCCCCGTCGAGATCATCGACGCGCGCGATAAGGGGGAGATTAGTTGCGGACTAGAGGTCTCTCACCGAACTGGACCCGCGCGGTCGTCCCCTTGCCGGGGCTCGAATCCAGCGCAATCGTCCCGCCGTGCGCGCGGAGGATCGCCTGCGTGACGGCGAGACCCAGGCCGACGCCGCGGCTCTGGCGGTCCCGCGACGGGTCGGCCTGATAGAACCGCTCGAACACGTGGGGCAGGTCCGCCGGCTGGATGCCATCCCCGTCGTCCTGGACCGCCACCTCGCATCCGCCCGGCCCGCCCGACAGGCGCACCACGACGCGGGAGCGGCCGTACTTGACCGCGTTGTCGACCAGGTTCGTGAGGGCGCGCAGGAGCTGGACGCGCGAGCCTCGGACGACCCACGGCCCCCCTTCCCGGGACAGATCCACGCCGATCCCTCTCGCCCCGCCGAGGTGCCCCCCGATCTCGACGGCGTCCGCGACGACCTCCGCGAGGTCGACCTCCTCGGTCCCCGGCGGCGCGCTGCCCGCGTCGGCCCGCGCGAGGTAGAGGAGGTCCTGCGCGATCGCCTGCATCGACTCAACCTCGTCGAGGAGCAGGCCGAGCAGCTCGTGCTGCGCCTCGTCGCGTCCCTCCTCGCGAAGGGCCACCTCGAGGTGCCCCTTCAGGACCGCGAGCGGCGTCTGGATCTCGTGCGAGACGTCCGCCGTGTAGCGGTGCAGCCGCTGGTGTGCGTCCGCGATGCGGTCGAGGAGGGCGTGGAAGGACTCCACGAGCCGCTCGATCTCAGGGTCGCCGCGCACGGGACCGGCGCGACGGTCGAGCGTCGAGGCCGTGATCCCGTTCATTACCTGAGTCAGGAGGCGGATCGGGCCCATCGCGCGGGCGGCGACGACGCGGCCGACGACCATCGAGACGAAGAGCGCGCCGATCAGGTAGAACAGGCCCTCACGAAGACTCTTCACAATCCTGTTGTCGATGAGATCGGTCGATCGCGCCATCACGATCGCCCCCGACCAGCCGTGTTCCGCCTGGCGGCACTCCGCCGCGAACAGCTCGTACGTCGTCCCGTTCGGCGAGGTCCACGCCTCGCCCTCCTCCCGCGCAAGCCTGCCAAGCGTGGCCGCGTCGGTCGGGAAGGAGGGGACCGACGGCCCCCCCTCCGCGTAGGCCGCGCCTCCAGCCGAGATGAGCCTCACCGGATGCCGCGACCCACGCAGGATCTTCTCCATGTCCTCGCGCGCCGGATCCGCCCCGCCCTTCTCCTCCACCTCCTCGATCAGCATGCTCTGGATGAGCGCCGACTCCTTCTCCATGTCGTTGCGCAGGTCCCGATGGAGGCGTCGATGCTGCGAGAGGAGGTTGAGCGCCAGGAAGCCGCCCAGCAGCAGCGTGAAGAGGGAGGAGAAGACGATCTGGAATCGGGTCCGGAAGGAGGTGGCCATCGTCGTGCGCGTCCCGCCCGGGACCTACGCCTCCTCCCTGAGCGCGTACCCCACGCCCCGGACGGTGTGAATGAGCTTCCGCGCCGGGTCTCGGTCCACTTTCTTGCGCAGGTAGTTCACGTACACCTCAACCACGTTCGAGAAGGAGTCGAAGTTCATCCCCCACACGTGTTCGACGATGGAGTTCTTCGTGACCACGCGATCCGCGTTTCGCATGAGGAACTCGAGGAGGGAGTACTCGCGGGGCGTCAGGTCGATCCGGTCCTCTCCACGCTTCACCATCCGCGCGCCGGGGTCGAGCGTCAGGTCCGCGACCTGCAGGATGCCGGGCGGCTGCCCGTGGCTGCGGCGCACGAGCCCGCGAACGCGCGCCAGGAGCTCCGTGAACGAGAACGGCTTGGGAAGGTAGTCGTCCGCGCCGAGCTGCAGGCCGCGGACGCGGTCCTCGACCTGCCCGCGCGCCGAGAGGATGAGGACGGGCGTCTTGACGCGGGCGGCTCTGAGGCGCTGGATGACCGTCCACCCGTCCATGCGGGGCAGCAGGAGGTCGAGGACGACCACGTCGAAGCCCCCCCGGGTGGCGAGGGCGAGGGCGTCGTCGCCGTTGTCCACGAGCTCGACGGAGTACCCCTCCTGCGCGAACCCCTTCTTCAGGAAGGAGGAAATCTTGCGGTCGTCCTCGGCGACGAGGATCTTCACGTCGGGTCTCCACGGGCAGGCTCGGGATCCTGCCTCATCCGCCATGAAACGACCATGAGAGCCGGATGAGAACCGGCTTAGAGGTCACGCGCGCAGGAAGCGGACCCGATCGGGGGTCTCCTCGCGTCGCACCGCGCCCTCCCGCTCCAGCAGCTCCAGGTGCCCCACGACCTCGGCGAAGCCGAGCCACACCTCGGAGAGCGGGAGGCGCGGAAAGAGGAGCGCGATCAGGTCGTACGGGCTCCGTTCTTCCGTGAGTGCCGCGAGGACCTCGCGCTTCCGCTCGTGATGGTGGATCGTGACCCGCTCGACGGTCCCCTTCACGTCCTCGAACGGTTTCCCGTGGCCGGGGAGCGCGATGCGGGCGGGCAGCGTGGCCAGGCGCTCGAGGCTCCTCAAGTAGTGGTACGGCCCCATCTCGGCGTCGGAGGCGTACCCCGCGAAGAAGGCGTTCGGCGTGACGCTGCCCAGGAGCGTGTCGCCGGTCAGGAGCGTGGCCGAGGCCTCGTGCCAGAGGGAGACGGAGCCGCGTGTGTGCCCGGGGGTGTGGAGGACCTCGAAGACGACCCCGCCCAGGTCGATGCGGGCACCGTCGGAGAGCTTCTCGTCGACGGGGCACGGCTCGGCGATGGGGAAGATCCCGTGGTAGTGGCGCTCGAGCTTCTCGGTCAGCTCGACTGGCATCCCCAGGCGCCGCGCGTACTCCATGTACCTCGAGGAGGCCTTTCCCGTCGTCTCCGGGTGCCCCTCGATGAGACGGGCGTCCGCGGCGTGAGCATAGGTCCGCGCGCCCGACCTTCCCTTCGCGCGGCCCCCCTGGCCGAAGTGGTCCAGGTGGCCGTGGGTGAATACGATCGCGCCGATCCGTTCGAGGGGGCAACCGGCCTCGGCGAGCTTCCGTTCGAGCGTCTCCGTCGCCGAATCCGTGAGCGGCCCGGGATCGACGATCGCGGGCGGGTCGCCGCGGACGAGGTAGCAGTTGGTCGGTCCGACTGGGAACGGCGTCGGGATGGAAAGGCGTTCGACGAGGTCGGGCATCACTCCCCTTTGATCATCGACCGCGCGATCACGAGCCGCTGGATCTGGTTCGTCCCCTCGTAGATCTGCGTGATCTTCGCGTCGCGCATGTACTTCTCGATCGGGTAGTCGCGGAGGAAGCCGTACCCCCCGAAGATCTGGACGGCGTCCGTGGTGACCTGCATCGCCACGTCGGTCGCGTAGACCTTGCTCATGGCGCAGAGCCTCGTCACGTTCTCGGCCCCCGCGTCGATCGCGCGCGCGGCGGCGTGGACGAGCTGGCGGGCGGACTCCACCTTGGTGGCCATGTCGGCGAGCATGAACTGGAGGCCCTGGAAGCTGATGATCGCCTCCCCGAACTGCTTGCGGTTCCGCGCCCAGTCGACCGCGAGGTCGAGGGCCCCCTGCGCGAGTCCGACGGCCTGCGCGGCGACGCCGGGGCGCGCGCGGTCGAGCGTCATCATCGCGTGCTTGAACCCGCGCCCCTCCTGACCGCCGAGGAGCTGGGAGGACGGGATGCGGCAGTCCTTGAAGTGGGTCTCGTGGACGGGGGCGCAGCGGATCCCCATCTTCTTCTCTTTCCAGCCGATGGTGAACCCCGGCGTCCCCTTCTCCACGATGAAGGCGCAGATCCCGCGCGTGCCGCGCGCGGGGTCCGTCGTCGCGAAGGCCGTGTAGAGCGACGCCGCGCCCGCGTTCGTCGTCCACTTCTTGTCGCCCGTGAGGACGTAGCTGTCCCCCTCCTTCACCGCGCGGCACTTGAGGCTCCCCGCATCGCTTCCCGCGTCCTTCTCGGAGAGGGCGTAGGCGATCAGCTTCTTCCCGCTCGCGACGTCGGGCAGGAACTTGTGCTTCTGCTCCTCGGTCCCGCCGACGATGATCGGGAAGCTGCCGAGGGCGTTCACGGCGAAGACGACGCCGACGCCCCCGCAGGCGCGCGACAGCTCCTCGACGACGAGGCAGAGGTTGAGGACGCCGTCCCCCTTGCCGCCGTACTCCTTGGGGATCCAGACCCCCGTGAGGCCGTACTCCTGGAGCTTCGCCATGACGCTCCACGGGTACTCCTCCTTCTCGTCGAGCTCCGCGGCGACGGGGCGGATGTACTTCTCGGCGACCTCGCGGGCGCGCGCGACGTAGTCGTCGTTCTTCGCGTCGAGCAGTCCCTTCATCGTCGGCTCCTTGTCTTGGGGGGCGGGCATTCTAGGCACTCTCGCCGTCCCCGTCCAATTCCGGGAATCCCGTTGACGGGGGAGATTGCAATGTGATATCACTTTGGTAGCTTTCATAGGAGGTGAAGCACCATGAGGGAACGGGCGTTCAAGGCGGGACCCGGGCTGCCGATGCTGTTCTTGTTCCTGGGAGCGATGGGCGCGATCTTCGTCTTTTTCTGCATGTCCGTGGCGACGAGGGACCCGAACGTCCTGGCGATCGTGGCCGAGGTCCTCGTCGGGCTGGGGTCGTTCATCTGCCTCTTCGGGCTCTTCGTCGTGAACCCCGGCGAGGGGAAGGTCATCCAGCTCTTCGGGACCTACCTCGGCACGGTGAAGGAACAGGGTTTCTACTGGGGGAACCCGTTCTGGTCGTGCAGGCGGATCTCGCTGCGCGTGCGCAATTTCGACAGCGAGAAGATCAAGGTGAACGACCACGACGGCAATCCCATCGAGATCGCCTCGGTCGTCGTGTGGAAGGTGATCGACACGGCCGAGGCGCTCTTCGACGTGGACAACTACGAGAACTTCGTCTCGGTGCAGAGCGAGGCGGCCGTCCGGAACCTGGCGACGCGGTACTCGTACGACTCGCACGAGGAGGGGAAGATGTCGCTGCGCGGGAACACGAGCGACATCGCCGAGCACATGAAGAACGAGATCCAGGAGCGGCTGGCGCAGGCTGGGGTGCAGGTGATCGAGGCGCGGATCAGCCACCTGGCGTACGCCCCCGAAATCGCTCAGGCGATGCTGCAGCGGCAGCAGGCCTCGGCGATCATCGCCGCGAGGCAGATGATCGTCGACGGGGCCGTCGGCATGGTCGAGATGGCCCTGGCGCGGCTGAAGAAGGACAACGTCGTGGACCTGGACGAGGAGCGGAAGGCCGCGATGGTCAGCAACCTGCTCGTGGTGCTCTGCGGCGAGCGAGGCGCGAGCCCGGTGGTCAACGCAGGATCCCTGTACACCTAGGCCTTGGAGCCGCCGTGAGCGACCGGAAGCCGTATCTGCTCCGACTGGACCCCGCCCTCCTGGAGGCGCTGACGCGCTGGGCGAACGACGATCTGCGCAGCCTGAACGGCCAGATCGAGTTCCTCCTTCGCAAGGCCCTGCGGGAGGCGGGGCGGATCAAGGAGCCCCCCTCCCCCGACGCCTCCAGGCCGCGCTCGGGAAGGGCGTCCTCTCCGAAGGGACTCCCGTAGCTGCGGGCTCCTACCGCAGCCTGCTCTTCGTCGGCTTCGAGGACGACGCCTCCCAGCCCGGCTGGACGAGCGCGACGCGGGGCCGCTACAATGCCCTTCCTCACGAACCGAGAGGTCCCGCCGGCATGCTCAGGCTCCTCCTCGTCCTCCTCCTCGCCTCACCCCTCCTCGCACAGGGGAAGGGGCCCTCGAAGCCGCTCGCCGAGGCCCGGCAGAAGGCCTGCGCCGCCCTCGCCGAGATGAAGCTGGCGATGTCCAAAAAGGGGATGAAGGGCGAGGCCGAGGACTGCGACGCCATCGCAGCCGAGTTGAAGCAGCCGTCGAAGCAGCTCTCCGCGAAGGGCTCCGGAGGCCCGTACCCGGGCGACGAGGCGTATGAGGAGGTCCTCGCCGCTTGGAGCGACCTCGGGAAGCGCCTCGCGGCGATCTACGAGGAGGCCTCAGCTTCGCTGGAAGGACGCGAAAGGGAGGAGGCGGAGACCTACGCCGGCTGGTTCGCGACCTGGGACCAGGTCGCCGCCGGGATCCGCCGCCTGAATCGACGCAGGAGGTTCTCCAAGCTCGGCCCCGTCACCTGCTCCTGGGCCGGATCGCTCGGAGGCTACCTCCACGGCGTCTATCTCGAGAAGAACGCCCATGACCCCGCCGTGGAGGGACTCGGCGCGCACAACGAGCTCCCCGGCCTGCCCGGGGCCACCCCCGAGGGGGCCGAGGCGGCCGGCGGGATCCTCGGAGGCGGCGGCGCCGAGGGCTCCATCGACATGTGGTGCGGCTCCCGCTTCCACCGCGACCCAGTCCTGAACCGCGGCGTCGGCCGCGTCTCGTTCGGGGGCCTCCCCCGCGGCTGGTGGAGCTGTCGAGAGGCCCCCGGAGGCTCCCCCAAGCAGCAGCCCGACGTCGTCGTGTATCCCGGCGACGGCGACACCGAGATCCCCACGGCGTTCTTCGGGGAGGCGCCCAACCCATTTCCGGACGGGGTCAACACCTCCGGCACGATCGTCTACGTCGAGTTCTTCAAGAACCGCCCGAAGAAGCCCCAGTGGCGCCTCCTGGACCCCGACGGGGCCCCGGTCGAAGTCCTCACGCTCGACGAGCACCCCCTCTGCTTCGTCGCGAAGGAGGCGTTGAAGCGGGGCACGAAGTACACCATCGAGGTCACCGGCCAGGGCGGGTTCAAGTTCACGTCGACCTTCACCACCCAGTAGGAACCCGGCCGCGCGACCGACCGTCCAAGGAGTCCAGCCATGCCGAAGAAGAAGAGGAAGCTCCCCGACGACCTCCTGATGTTCGCTGCGCCCGAGCACGACGCAAACATGTTCTACGCGACGCGCTTCCCCGCGCCCGACCCGTTCGTCTTCCTCCGTCTCCACAAGAGGAAGATCATCCTCGTCAGCGACCTCGAGCTCGGCCGTGCGCGGGACGATGCGGAGGTCCACCGCGTCCTCTCCGTTATGCGGATCGAGAAGGCCCTCAAGAAGAGGGGCGTGAAGAAGCCGAGGCTCTCCCACATCGTGACCGCGGTCTGCCGCAAGGCGCGCGTGAAGAGACTCACCGTGCCAATGAACTTCCCCTACGGCATGGCCCTCGCCCTGCGCAGGAAGGGCCTCCGCCTCTTCCCCAAGGCCGACCCGTTCTTCGAGGACCGGGTGGTCAAGCGCCCCGAGGAGCTCCGCGCGATCGAGCGATCCCAGAGGCACACCGAGGAGGCCGTCGAGCGCGCGATCCACGTGATACGCCGATCGAAGATCCGCGGGAACCGCCTCTACTACGACGGCGAAGTCGTCACGTCGGAGTCGATCCGCCGCGTGATCAACCTCTCCCTCATGGAGAACGAGTGCATCGCGAGCGACACGATCGTCGCCTGCGGGCGGGACGGCTGCGACCCCCACTGCATCGGATCGGGGCCGTTCAAGCCGAACCAGACGATCATCATGGACGTCTTCCCGCGTTCCACCAGGACGCGCTACTTCGCCGACATGACCCGCACCGTCGTCAAGGGGAAGGCGACCGAGGCGCAGAAGTGCCTCTACGCCGCGGTGCTGCAGGGGCAGCACTACGCCTTCGAGCGGATCAAGGACGGCGCCGACGGGAAGAAGATCCACGCGGGGATCGTGAAGCTCTTCGACTCGATGGGGTACAAGACGGGCCCGAAGCGCGGCAAGATGGTCGGCTTCTTCCACGGCACCGGCCACGGCGTGGGGATCGACATCCACGAGGCGCCGTCGATCGGGATCCGGGGCACGAAGCTCTCCACCGGCCACGTCGTCACCGTCGAGCCGGGGCTCTACTACCCCGAGATCGGCGGCGTTCGGCTCGAGGACATGGTGCTCGTCGGGGAGGACGGGTGCCGGAATCTGACGAAGGCCCCCAAGTTCCTGGAGGTCCCATGAGGCCACTGTTCGCGTTCCTCGCCCTCGCCCTGCCCTTGTGCGCCGAGGAACCGCCGCGCGTCCCGCTCGCCGTCCTCGGCACGCACTACCTCAGGACGGGCGACGAACGCGCGCTGCCGCTGGCGACCGTCGGATCCGCTCCCGAGGGATCGGCGACGATCCCCTCCTTCACCGCCCTCGTACAGCGGATCGCGGGGTCCCGAGACGGACGGCGTTCCGAGGATCCCGCCTGCGAGGCGCTCGTCAAGGCCCTGACCGACGGCTCGTCGACGCTCCGCCCGGTCCAGCCCGGCGGGCAGGCGCTCGTCTTTCTCGTCGGCCCGTGGCTCAACTCCGGCGAGCAATGGGAGCCGACCTCGCTCTCCCTCGAGGGGAACACCTTCTCACTCGTCATCACGAGCTGGCGTGACAACGGCCCGCGGCGAAGGAATGTGCCGATGAAGCCGACGGTCCTCCTGTCGCTCGGGGAGGTGGCCGCCGGAGACTACGAGCTGGCGATCACGTACCGCGGGATGTTCCTCGACGTGGAGAAGAAGCAGCCCCGCTACGTGATGGACGCACTGCAGAACGGACCGCTCCCCTTCCACGTCCTGGCGACGCCGGAGGCCGACGGGGAACCCGCGACGATGCCCCAGGGGGCGCTGCGCGTGGCGGCGATCGAGCGGACAGAGCCGAACGCGCAGAGGACGGACGCGGGCTCCTATCGCCTGAGGGCGGGGGCTGGCGAGGCCCTCAAGCCCTGTGTCCAGGTCGGCACGTTCGACCTGGCCGCGTGGGCGCAGACCGAAGGCGGGCCGGCCGCGCCGCCCGAGCTCGCCCCCCCGGCGGATGGAGACGTCATCTACGCCTGCGTCACCGGGCCGGAGCGAAACAGCGGGGAGTGGATGTCTCTCGCATCGGTCACATGGACCAAGGACGGCGTTCGGCTCGTCGTGGAGGTCTGGCGCGACAACGGCGCACGGGACAGGAACACCCTGTCCACGCCGGTGCTCGTGGTCCCGCTCGAGCGGCCCGCCGCCGCGGGCACGTACCGCGTCGACGTGGAGTGGTCGACGCTCGTGGCGCCCTCCACGGGCGGCCTGTACAGCCCCGAGCACGACCCGCTCCTCGAGCCAGTCCACGCCGACTTCGAGCTGCGCTAGCACGACAACGTACTATGAACGCCGAGCCCCGAAGGGGCTGGATGTACCAGCCCAGGCGAAGCCCTGGGGAACAAGATGTTGGAGGTAGAGCGGAGCCCCGAAGGGGCGA
>CAZYRM010000093.1:24816-25159 GCA_964649705.1 uncultured Planctomycetia bacterium | reverse complement strand
GCGGGGGGGGGGGGGGCGCCCCCTCTCCTCGGGCGCGTTTCCTCGATCGCATCGGATCGAATCACGATTCGTGTGGATTCGTGTCCATTCGTGGATCGTCGGCGCTCGCCACCAACTGCCCAAGTCCTTCGGCGGCTGGGAGAGGGGCATGACTATGAGGACTTCCGGGAACGTGTACTAGCCTCGGAGCGCAACATCCCGCCTCCCGAGCCTCACCCATGAGTCGCGTCCGGCCCGCATCGCGGGCACCCCGCCGCGAAGGGGTGACGCCCACGAGGGCGTCACCCCGCAGGTTACACCCAAACCGTTGTAGTCCAGTGATTACGTAGACTAGTAGATCCCC
>CAZYRM010000093.1:5031-24806 GCA_964649705.1 uncultured Planctomycetia bacterium | reverse complement strand
CCGGCCGGCGCCTGAGCAGCCCCGGCCACCGCCCCGGCCCACACCACGGCAGGCGCGGCGAGAGCCCGAAGGCGGCGCCGAGACCCGGACGGCGGCGGCGCGGGCGCCCGCCGCCCCCCCGCCCGCCCCCCGCCGCCCCCCCGCCCCCCCCCGCCCCGGCGGGGGCGCCCCCCCCCGGGCCCCCCACCCCCGCTGGTTCCACCCTACCCGTTGTAGTCCAGTGAGTACGTCGACTCGTCGATCCGCGTCCCGCCCAGGATCGAGAAGACGCCCCGCAGAACCGAGGAGGCGGAGTCGTTGGCGAAGAACGCCGAGTTCGCCCCGTCGCTGCCGACCACGCCGTTCGGGCCCGAGCCCGCGAACGCCTCCGTCCCTCCCTCGCCGTCCTGGCCGAAGAAGTCGTTCACCGCCGCCGCCACCGCCGGTCCGTGCCCGCCGCAGGCCAAGGCGCCGCTGCTGCACAGCACCACACTCAGCATCGCCAACGGGATCAGGATCCTCTTCATCGGATTCACTCCTCTTCGTATCCAACCAAAAACCCGACTCGACAGGGGCTGGCTCACCTCGACGACTCACCCCCTTTCCCGAGAGCCGCCCGTTCCGCCTCTGACTCCTCCAGCCTCGCCTTCTCGGCGAACTCCGGGTCGTCGAGGACGACCAGGCTGGAGCACACCTTCTCGAAGTCCTTCGCGAAGCGGTCGAACGACGACTGCTCCGCCATGCACAGCACGCCATAGGTCCGCTTGAGCCAGCGGCAGTACAGCTCGCGGTCGCGGACGCGGAACCGCGCGTCCCCGTCGGCCGTGACGCAGGTCATGTCGTACCCCGGCCGCCACCCCTCGGGCATCGTCCGGTCCGTCGCGCGGATCGACTCCCCGCGTAGCCGCCGGTGCCCGGGCCACCGCTCCGTCGCGAAGACCTCCAGGATCCGGTCGAGGTCCTTCGCCCCCTCCGCCGCCGGCCAGTCCTTGATCTCCACGACGATCCCGGCCGTCTTCCGGAGCGCCGGGTCCTTCGGGAGGATCCGCACGCGCACAGCGGGGGAGACGAGCGTAAAGTCGAACTCCCACTGGTCCGAGGGCAGCGTCACGCGGAACTTCGAGGACCAGCTCTCGTACGTGTCGCCGCGGACCCTCCCGCGCTCGGGCTTCGCTGTGGTCACGACCTTCCAGGAGTCCGTCTCGAAGCGGTCGAAGGCGCCCAGGGCCTGGTAGGCGCGCGCCGCGCAGGTCTCGATCTCCGTCTCCAGCTCCAGCCGCGGGAAGTCGACAAGCCGGACTCGCGCGGGCGGATCGACGCCCAGGCGGTCCGCGACGTCGCGCCAGTAGCGCCCGTACCACCGCTCGAAAAGCGGGAACATCTCCGCGAGGCACCGCTCGGCGTCCGTCGGCGCCGCGCCCGGTGCCTGCGCGGTGAAGTCGTTCCAGTCGAGGCGCTGTGTGGCCAGGCGGGGCTCCCAATCGCGCTCGCCCTGCTCGTCGAGCTTGCGGAAGATCCGTCGAGCCTCCACCTCCGGGATCGAGCCGCCATGCTTCCGCTCGGCAACCTCCGCAGCGGCGATGGAGAATCCGCCGTACTGGTGCATCTCACCGTAGAGCGTCCCCATCTCGCGGAGGATCCGGAGGAGCTTCGACTTGACGGACTCCTGGAACCGGGTGGCCTCCTCCGGAGTGCCGATGCGGAATTCGTGCACCGCGGGCTCCAGGGAAGCACGCTCGAGGGCCTCAGCGGCCTCGCCCTGCTGCTCTCGCGGCTGGCAGTCGACGCTGACGCGGTAGGCGCCGGGGTAGAACCGGACACCCGCTACGTCGAAGAGGAGGACCGCGACGCCGCGCTCGTCGACCTCGCCCCGGGCGTGGGCCACCGGGGAGTCGCCGCGCAGGATCGTCCCGGTGAGCACGGCGCCCTGCGGCAGCGCCGTGTCGACGACGACCTCGACGCGCCCGCCGCCCTCGTCGGCCGTCGCGGAGCGCACCGCCATCCCCGTCGTCGCCACTTCGGCGCAGGCCGCGCTCGCCATGAGGAACACGGATGCCAAACGAATGCGGACCATGGTTCACCTCGCTAGCGGACTTCCCAGGACAGGAACACGGGGGGCTCGATGACGGTCAGGACCACGTCTTCGAGGATCGGCGTCGTGTCGAGCGGGTAGACCCGCCCAGGGTCGAGGAACTCCATGCGGTATGCCAGCCGTTCCTCCGCGCCGCGGGGCCGGCCGATGGCGACCCCGACCGCGTCCTCGCCGCGCCTGAACAGAGGGCTCGTCGCCCGCGGCCCCACGCCCCAGCGCGCCCCGACGCGCGGTGCCTCGTCGCCCGGGCCGTCCGGCCAGAGCCACCTCGCGCCCCACGACCTCGCGCGCTTCTGCGTCCAGCGGATCGTCCCGATCACGGCGCGGGGCGAAGTCCCCGAGAGGTCGAAGGCCCCCTCGAACCCCGTCTCGCCGCGACGCGCGCGGAACCGCTCGGGAGGCGGGAAGCCGTCCGCCTCGAACGTCTCGCGCGGGTAGACGCGCAGGTCGTCGATCGTGCAGTTGGCGAACCGCCGCACGCGGCCGCCCGGGAACTCGTACTGCCGGTAGATGCGCACGGGCCCGCCCGCGTTGTCGAACTCGTACCCCCCGATGTCGATCGTCCCACCCTCGTCCGGGGCCGGCGGCGGGGTCTTGCTCCCGAGCCGCTCCCGCCGCTTTAGCGTGGTCACCTCGGGCGGGTTGTCGACGATGTACGTCCGGTCCTGCGCGTACCGCGAGAACAGGCGGGCCACTGGCCGACCGTCGATCCACATATGGAGGTTCGGCCGCGCCGCGCCGAACCGCGTCGACTGGTCCGTCCCTCCCCACCACGAGGCGTCGTTCCCGTCGCCCGCCCAGTAGTCGTACTCCTCCCACGCCTGCTGCGCCGCTCGGTCAGACTCCTTCCACTGGATCGCGACGTGGTGCCACTCGTTCGGGTGCCAGTCGTCGATCATCGCCTCCCTCTCCACGTGCATGTGGCGGAACGGCGAGACGGCCGGCTCGGGGTAGCCCCAGTGGAACCGGGTGCAGCGGAGGACCGTCCCGAACCGCTCCAGCTTGATCGCCACGCCCGTCGATTGTCCGCCATCGCGGGAGGCCGTCATGAGCAGGTAGACGAGCGGCTCGTCGCTCCCAAGCGTCACGGGCGTCGAGACCTTCACCCACAGCTCGATCGCCCCCTCGCGGACGCTCATCGTGGACGGCAGGCGGTAGGTCATCGGCCTGCCCGCCTGTCGGACGCATAGCACCCCGTCCGGCATCAGGTCGCTCCCCGAGAAAACGCTGCGGTCCTCGACCCGGGCCGTCCACAGGCGCGCATCCCCTCCAGGGCCATATCCCGTCCGCATCCACGCCCACGCCGTCGCGCCGGGTGCCGACCGGGGCCACTCCGTCGACATCGTCACCGCCCCCTCGAACGGGCACGCCGCGGAGGGGCCGACGTCCAGGAGGTTCTCGGGGCGGCTCGACACCGGTGGAGTCGACTCGCCCGTCTCGACGGAGAAGTCGCGCTGGCTGTGCTGCCTTAGCACGCGGTAGACCCGCGCCGTCGTGCGCACGCGCGCCTCCGCCTGGAGCGCGCCTCCGGGACCGAGGACCCGCCCGATCGACTCGATGTGGAAGACCCCCATCGAGCTGAAGCAGGCCTCGCACGTGGCGTATTCGAGGTCCGACTTGTCGACAGGCAGGAAGCCCGGCGCGGTGGGGAAGAGCTCGTTGGTCGTCAGGTTTGGGTCCGCGTTCGCGAGGAGCAGCCAGCCCTTCTCCTCGGAGAGGACGCCTGCCTGGACCAGCCCCGGGCCGTTCGGAAGCCTGGAGTCCCCCGCGGGACGCGGCTCGTCGATGAACGAGGCGAGATCCTCGATGGATCGGAACGGGTGCGCCTGGCGCCGCTCGATCACGCGCCGCGCGACCTCGCGGGCCTCGTCAAGCGTCACGGGGCCCACACGGGTCTTCTGGAATTCGGCGGCCTGCGCCCCGACCCGACGCGGGCCCCTGGGGACCGCGCGGAGGGCGAACCCCCGGAGCCCCGCGGTCCAGGCGACGAGGACGGGGTAGGAGGCCGTGTTCAGGTTGATCGGCGCGCGCGCCTCGGCCCGCACCCGGCCGGTCGGGCCCGGAAAGGCGTCGCTCGGCGTGCCGCGGACCGCATCGGGGTCGCGCCAGCACTCGACGTCGACGTAGTCCGCGAGGAGGTCGACCTGCCCGGGCGTCATCCCGCGGACGGAGAGGAGGTCACGGACGTCGCTGAAGCGGCTGCCCGGGCGCTGCCCCCGCGCCGCGACGATCTCCGCCCCGCGGCCGGGGGGAACCGGATTCGCGCCGCGGAGGTCCTGGATCGCTGTGCCCAGGTTCTCGAGGATCGCCGCGAGGTTCGCCTGCGGGCCGTTGAGGTCGATCCGTCTCGCCGCGTCGACGACCTTGAGGAGGTAGAGGTCGTCCCCGCCGGGGTAGGTCGCCGCGAGGCGGCCGGAGCGGACCGGCATGCCCGTCTGCGCGAACGACGGGCGGACGGCAAGTGCGAGGTCGACCTCGGGGCCGTCGCCGAAGGCCCACGCGCCCGAGAGGTCCTCCCACGCTTGCCGGCGCGCCTGGAGCGAGAGGGAGGCGATCGCGTTCTCCACGCCCGCCTGCGCCAGGAGCCTCGCGCGGACCAGGTCGACCCAGACGCGGCTCACGCTCCGCTCCGTGCGGCTCGTGAGGGCGAAGGCGCAGCCGAGGACGGAGAGGAGCGCAAGGACGCCGAGCGAGAGGATGAGGGCGACTCCACGAGGTCGTGCGCTCGACATGGGGTTCTCTCCAAATCGCGGACGAGAGGGATCCGACGCAAGCGGGGATCCGCGCGAACTCACACGAGCGAGGGTGCACGTGAGCCCTGCGACGGGAGTTGAGTGGGCCTCATCGCGGCGTTCGGGGACCGGACGTCGCCGGGGGGAGACAGGGAGGGCCGGTCGTGTCGCGCGCGGGAGACAGGAGGGCGCAGCCGCGCCCGTCGGTGAGCGGATCCGACTGGGGCGCGCGCGTTGCAAGGCGGTGAGGTTTGTCCGACGGGAGGCAGTCGGGTAGCATGTCGGCGCGTGGGAGGCGTATGGAGACCGAAGGGACCAATCCGGGACGGAGTCCAAGCGACGAGATCGAGCGCCTGCGTGGGAGGGCCCTCGACGGGGAGCTCTCGCCCGAGGACATCGAGGTGTTCGTCAACGCGCTGCCATCCCCCGACGAGCACACGATCGCGGGCCCGTCCGGGCGGACCGCGCCGACCGACGGCGCTTCGGCGATGGTGAGGACGGCCGACTTCGGCCGATACCGCCTCTACGGCGAGCTCGGGCACGGGGGGATGGGGGTCGTCTACTGCGCGCACGACACGACGCTGAGGCGCGAGGTCGCGCTCAAGGTCCTCAACGTCGCCAAGCGCGCGGGTCCCGAGGAGATCGACCGCTTCCACCGCGAGGCGCGGGCCGCCGCGGCGCTGGACCACCCGAACATCGTGAAGGTCCTCGACGTCGGGGAGCTGCCGCCGTCGCACGGGAGCGACCGCGGAGAGCCGTTCTTCACGATGGAGCTCATCCAGGGCCAGGACCTCGCCCGCGCCGTGGCGGCCGGACTCCTTGGGCCCAGGGACGCCGTCGAGGTGGTCCGCCAGATCGCCTCCGCCCTCGCCTTCGCGCACCAGCGCGGCGTGCTCCACCGGGACGTGAAGCCGCAGAACATCCTCCTCCGCGACCCGGGGCGCGAGAAGACGCCCGGGACGGCGGGCCTCCACGCCCTTCTCGTCGATTTCGGCCTGGCGAAGTTCGTCGAGCGCGGACTCGCCTCGCGCGACGCGAAGAAGGGGGAGATGAGCCTCCTTGCCCTGACGCAGAGCGGCGAGCTGATCGGGACGCCGGCCTACGCGGCGCCCGAGCAGGTCGCCGGGGCGCGCGACGTCGACGCGCGCGCGGATGTCTACTCGCTCGGGGCGACGCTGTACCACGCGCTCACCGGGCGCGCGCCCTTCCAGGGGGAGTCGCTCCTCGGACTCCTCGCCGCCGTCGTCGAGTCCGACCCCGTCCGCCCGCGGAGGCTCAACCCGTCCATCGATGCGGACCTCGAGACGATGGTGCTCAAGTGCCTGGCAAAGGACCCTGTCGATCGCTACGCCTCGGCCGCGGACCTCGCCGAGGACTGCCGCCTGTGGCTGGACGGGGAGCCGCTCCTGGCGCGCCCGCTCACGGTCCTGGCCCTGGCGTGGCGCAGGGCGCGCCGGCGCAAGGCGGTGATCGTCCCGTTCGCCGCGCTCTCCTGCGCGCTCGCGGGCGTCGTGGTCTTCGGTGGGATCTCGCTGTCCCGATCGAGGGATCAGCAGGCGATCGAACGGAGCGTCGCGGAGGCCGCGCAGCGCCTCCAATCGCCGGATGCGGCGGTCCGAACCGCGGCGCACCGCGTCCTGGACGAGATCCTCGCGGCCCAGCCCGACCACCGCCCCGCGCTCCTTGCGAGGGCCCGCGCCCGCTCGCGCGAGGGGGACTGGCGCGGGGCGGAGGCCGACCTGTCTCGCGTCGTCGACCTCGACCCCGACGGCGCGGAGGCGAGGCTGCAGAGGGCGAGGGTCCGGCGTGACGCCGGGCTGGCCGCCGCCGCCTCGGCCGACCTGGACGCGCTCCTCGCCCGTGCGCCGGCGACCTTCGAGGGGCTCCTGCTCCGGGGCGAGGTGCGCCTCGAACTGGCCGACCCCGCGGGCGCGCTGGGCGACCTTGCGTCGGCCGCTCGCGCCGCGGGAAGCCCCGAGGAGGCCTTCCTCGCCGAGTGCGTCCTCGTGGAGCAGACCCTCCGGACCGACCTTACGTTGGGAGCGGGCGCGGGGAGGATCGCCTCGCTCCTCGAGAAGGCCCTGGAGTTCGACTCGCCGGGCCCGGCGGTTGTCAGGGGGCGTGTCCGTCTCCACGTGGCGCTCGGGCGCCTGTTCCGCTTGGGGGGCGACTTCGATGCGGCGATCGCCTCGTTCGACAAGGCGCTTGCCCTGGACTCGGCATCTTCGCTGGCCCTGAGGGAGCGGGCAGAGTGCCAGTTCGACCGGTTCCCGCGCGCCGACCTGTGGTCCGGGTTCGCGGAGGCCCAGTCGGATGCGGAGAGGGCGGTCGCGGCCGCGCCTGGGGACGTCCGGTCCTGGTGGACGCGCGCTCGGGTCTCCTGGGGAGGCGACCCGCGCGCGAAGCTGGACCCCATCGCGAGGATCGGCGACCTCCTCGACCGGTTCCCGCACTGGGAGGCCGCGTGGCTCATGAAGGGGCGCGTCCTCCTCTCCCGCGGCCAGCCCGTCGAGGCGGAGGAGGCGTTTGAGCGCGTCCTGGCGCTGCGCCCCGGGTCGCCCGCGGCGCTCTCCGGCCTGGGGCGGTCCGCGTTGGACCGCGGCCTTGCCGCGATGGCGGAGGAGCGCTTCCACGATGCGCTTCGCGCTGAGCCGAGGCTCCACGTGGCGCTGGCGGGGAGGGCTCGCGCCCTCGCGGCGATGGGGAGGACCGACGAGGCGCGCCTCGCCGCGGCCGAGGCCTCGGCCGAAGACGCCGATGCGGGGGAGGAGTCGAAGGACATCGGCCTGGCGCACATGGCGTACCTGGACTGGATCGGGAGCGGAAACCGCCCGCCAGACTTCGCGGGAGACACCCCGTACGTCCTGACCATCGAGACCCTGACGTTTCGTGTGGCGACGGTCGACCCCTGGTGCAGGACGGTCCAGCTCGTCAAGGCACGTTCGCAAGCGCTCACCCGGCACTGGCAGGCGGCCCTCGATGCGTACGAGGCGGCCGCGATCGACGTCTCGGCCACGCGGCTGGAGGCGCTTGTGGAGCGGGCGCGGTACATGAGGGACGTCCCCTCGGTGAGGGACCTCGCCGGGGCGAAGCGTCTCCTCGAGCAGGCGCTCGACCTCTCACCGACGGACGCGGGGGCGAACGACGAGATGGGCCTGCTCCTCTCCGCGCAGGGGGACGACGAGGCGGCCCTCGCGGCGTACGCGCGCGCGATGGCCGCGGAGCCGTCCTGGCCGGCCCCGTACCGACACCGAGCGGACGCGCTCCTGCGGCTGGGTCGGACGGAGCAGGCCGCGGCGGACGAGCTGGCGTGGCGGGAACGGACGCCCTCGCGGGTCCCCCTCGTCGCGCGCGCCTACGCGCGTATCGCGGACGGTGAGGCGAGGAGGAACCCCGAGCAGGGCCTCCTGTGGTGCGCGCGGGCGCTGGCCGAGCACCCCCTCTTCGCGCTGGGACACTACGTGCGCGGCGAGGCCCAGGTCCACGCCCGCCGGTTCGGCCTTGCGGGGATCGACATGGCGCGGTCCTGTCGTCTCGACGTCGCGCTGGCGGATCGGCTCTACGTCCGCCTCCAGGGCGTGGCTGTCCGGTCCCGCCTGAATGTCGTCGATCGCGTCGTCCTGACCGCCCTCAGACAGGGGGTGAACGCCGACCCCTCGGGGGAGCCGGAGGCGCACATGGCTCGGGCCTTCCTTGCCGGCCTGCTGGGGGACGCGGAGAGGGGGAAGGCGGAGGCCGAGGCCGCGCTCGAGGGGGACTCGACGTTCACGGCGGCGCGCGCCTGGCTCGGCTGGATGCTGCACCGCCTGGGCCGTGACGACGAGGCGATGAAGCTCTTGCGCCAGGTCGAGAAGGAGGCCCCCAACCTCGCGATGGCCCCCTACTTCATGGCCTGCGTCGAGGGGGCGCGAGGCAGCCTCGACGTCGCGCGCCAGCACCTGGACCGGTCCTTTCGCCTTGGCCTGATGGACGACGAGGTCCGCAACGGCGAGACGGACCTCCGCGCCGTCCTCGCGCGCTGACGATCGGCGGCGACGGGGCGGATCCCGAGGGTTGTCAGCCGTCCCTTACCGTGGTACTATCCGTTCGTGAAGATTGCCCGAACGCGACTCACTGGTCAAGGTCAGATCTCGGTGCCCGCGCAGGTCCGCCGACGTCTCGGACTCGGTCCCGGTTCCCTCCTAGAGTGGGACGTAGACGGCGAGCAGGTGACCGTGCGGCGGGCAGGTAAGTTCACGTTCGAGGAGATCCACTGCGCGCTCTTCCCCGTGACGCCGAGGCGTCGGACGGTCGAGGAGATGGACGAAGGCGTACGTCGGCACATCCAAAGGAAGCATGCGCGCCGTTGACACAAACGTGCTCTTGCGACTCCTCACGCGAGACGACGCGAAGCAGGTCGCCGCAGCCGAGGAATTCGTGCGCCTCGGCGCATGGGTGTCCCACGTCGTCCTGGCGGAGACGGCCTGGGCCCTCGACAGCCTCTACGGCAGGCGATCCGTCGAAATCGCGGATGCCGTCGAGATGCTGCTCGAACAGCAGTCCCTCTCGATCCAGGATCCCGACGTCGTCCAGGCCGCCGTCGACGGACTCCGTGCCAGTCCAAACGTCGGTTTCTCCGACCATCTCATCCTCGCCATCGCGCGCAAGGCAGGCCATCTGCCCCTCGGCACGTTCGATCGACGATTGGGCAAGGTCGATGGGGCCGAGAAGTTGTAGTCTCAGGTGCGCGGGCGGGGTCCCAGCCGACCTATCGAAGATCGAAGTCCACGCGGACCTCACGCACGTCCGCAGGGATCCCCACACGGGAGTCGAGGTTTCCGATTCGGCGTCAATGGCTGCGACGCAGCGTCAGGTCGAGCGAGCGCGGCGGGTCGCCGGGGTCGATCTGCATGCAACGCTGGACGCCGTCCGCGTACCCTGGGGCATTGACTCGCAGCGCCGTCGGGCCCGGCGGAAGGACGAGGCCGTAGAAGCCGTCCATGTCCGTCACGCACTCCACCGGCAGCGGCGACCAGGGTTGCTCGTTCTCCCGCTCGGGCTGCGCATAGGCATCCTCCGCGAACACGGAGACGCCGACAATCGGCTTTCCATCGATCCCCACCAAGCGCCCGGAGATCGGCGTGCTCGGAACCAGTCTCACCTCGATCGGACACCGGCGCGCCAGCTCCGCGACGACGTAGGCCCTGGAGTGCCCGCCGGCGAGAGCGGGGTGGCTCGCGACGACATGGACGTACGCATGCTCGTCGCCGACCGGCAGGTCGAACGAGCCGTCAAGACAGGCGATCCCATCCTGCATGCGCAGGTAGCCGGCGCAGACACCTTCCCGTTCGTAGTCCGCGAATGCGAGGCAGATGCGCGCACCGGCCGCCGGCGCGCCATCGGGACCGAGCACTTTTCCGTAGATTCGCCCAGGGCGGTAATCGATCTCGATCCGTACATCTTCGTGCTTCTCCCCCTCGACAAGCTCGATCGTGACCGTGGAGGGGACTTCGCCGGCGTACACCCCTCCACGCGCGGCCGAGACCCGGATGGCGCCTGGCTCCAGCCCCTCCACGTGGAAGATCCCCTCCTCGTCCGTGGTGGCCACGACGTCCCCGACGCTGACCTCGACGCCCGGGACCGGGGTTCCGTCGCCTGCGTAGACGATTACGCCCGAGATGGAAGCGGATCCCGTACCAGGGGGGGACAGCGTCTCTAGCGCGAGCACCAACGGCTCGTCGCCAGTCGCCCACGTATCTCCCGCCTCGTGGTACCGTGGGATCAACGTCCCCGCGTTGAGCTCACCGGGGGGCAGGTCACGGAGATGGACGCCTCCCTGCTCGTCTGTGATCGCGGTCTCCGCCCAGCCCAGGTCCGTGTCGAGAACGTCCACGGGGACTCCAACGCACGGCTGCCGGGTGGCGGCGTCGACGACGCGCAGACGCCCCTCCCGAGGCGCCCACAGGTGAACCTCGACGGTCTCCGCGCCTGTGACGGCGACGTCCGCCTTGCCTCCGCCGCGACCATCGGAGTCGACCCAAATCGTCATCGGCCCGGTCTGCGCCCAGACGGGGCCGAAGGCGCCGTCCTCCATCGCGATCGCGCGGGCCTCGGCCGGGTCGGGCCGCAGGAAGTCGTCGGTGGACGCCTCTTTGGGTCCGGAGGAGCGGATCCTCAGCCGCGCGCCCGAAACGGGGCGCCCCGAGGAGTCCACGACGCGGCCCTTCACGGCTGCGCCGCGTGGGAGCGCGAAATCCAGCCGGTGCGGCCCCGAGTCCGCCGCGCGGACACGGATGATCACGGAGTCGGGCATGTGGCCCTTCGCCTGAACGAAAAGGCGGACGCGGGGCCTGTCGGCGCCTGACGGGAGGGCAAGATGGTACCCGCCCTTCTCGTCTGCCGTCGCTCGGGCGAGGGATACGGTCTCAGGAGGCCGTCCCACATCCTCGGCCTCGACCGCCGCACCCGGTAGAGGCTGGCCGGAGAAAACGTCGGAGACGACGCCATCGATTGTCACGTCTGCCGACGCGACGCCGAGGAGCGCGAAGCAAGCGGCGAGCACACGGACGAGCGGGACGCGCATGCTCACTTCTCTCCAAGACAGTACGCGAGCCAGGGGTCCTTGCGCCTGACGCGGGCCATCTCCATGCGCGCGAGGTCCTGGACGACCGGGTCGGAGTCCTTCAGTGCCGCGGCGCAGGCCCGCCAGACGTCCCCGTCGGGGAGCCGCTGCAGGATGGACGCGTAGGAGTCCCACCGCTGCATCCCATCAGCAGCGATCCGCTCCAGGATCCGCTTCACGACCTCCTCCCCGCGCTGGGCCAGGGCGCCTCCGTAGGTCCTTCCACTGTACTCCCACAAGCTCTGTGCGTCCTTGGGCCTCGTCAGCGTGGCGTCGATCAAGAAGTCGAGTGACGCCTCGCCGTGCGAGATAGCGGCGATCGCGATCGAGGCCGGGGTCGGCGGCGCAGCCCACAGGTGGGCCGCCTTCTCATCGACGCAGCCCGAGGCGCGCAGGATGGCGAGCACGCCGCGAATTCGATGGGGTCCCCTTTGATCGAAGATCGACTCGCTTCCGTGCAGTGCGATGTCCTCCTCCAGGATCGCCAGAGCCCCGGGGATCCCTTCCTTCTCGATCCGGGCACGGTCGGCCAGGAAGCCCCGCAATGCGGTGGCGGCGCCCTGATAGTCCGTCGGCGTCGTGCCCGGCGACGCGGCCGCCTTGGCCGCCGAGTCGCGCTTCTCGAGCTCACCGATCCGCTCGCCGATCCGGTCCTCTCGGCCGAGCGCGAGGCAAAGCGCGGCGTAGTCGACTGCCATGTAGTCGAACGCGTTCCACTCCGAGCGGAACGCCTTCTCGTATCCCTTCAGCCCCTCGTCAGGCCTCCCCGCGAGGCGCCACAGGCGCGCAGTCTTCCTCTGCTGGGTTGCGCCATACCCCTCGAACGCGTTCCCGCAGAAGCCGAACTCCTGGAATGGGCCGAAGCGCTGATCGACCGGTTCGAGGAACGGCCCGAGCTTCAATGGCTCGCGATGCTCGGTCCAGGTCTGGAGTCTCCCCCGCGCCCACGCGATCGCGCCATCCGCGTGCTCTGGGCCATGGAGGCTTACGGATCCCGCGTCGAATGTGGCGACGAGCCGATAGCGTCGCAGGGCCTCCTCGCCCCGCCCGTACAGCAGGTCGTCGTCGGCCAGGAGGCACTGCGCGTAGGGTGTGATCGCCTCCCCGGCAAACATCGCCAATGCCGCCTCCAGCCGCCGTCGGTCCGCCTCCGGAAGGGGCCGCACGGGCCAGGTCCCCCGGTGATGCGCGGCAACCTGGTAGTCGGCCCACGCGAGCCAGGGGTCCTCCGGGTCGTCCTCTCTCCAGTCCGAGACGTAGTCGCCAATCCAGAGGTCGATCTCGTCCCACCGGCCGCGAGCGACCTGCCATAGGAGGTTGTAGCGTGCGAGCCCGATCTCGGGTGGCGCGGACGGGTCCTCGACCATCCGCTTCAACCTGAGGGAGCACTGTCGCTGGTACTCTTCCTTGTTCTCGTCCGGATTGGCGTAGGCGCCGATGGCCCAGGCCTGGGTGAGCCCAGGGGAGATCCAGGGACCCGCCGCCTGGCCCAGGGACTCCACACGCTCGATCTGATCAGGATCGGACAGCGAGTGGGACCCGATGAGGTGGATCAACCACCAGCGTCGCGCGCGCGGATTCGTAGTGGCCGGCGGGGGCTCCATGTCGTCCTTCTCGGCGTCGTATACTCGCACGTCGAAGTACGCCATCCAGGGGGAGTACGAGAACCTGTTCTTGCAGCACTTCCAGGTTCGGACGCAATCCCAGCCCGCACCCTTCGCCGCGTCCTTGAGGCACTCCAGGGCGCGCAGCGCACACAAGTCCCAGTCGTCGTGCGGTACGGGCCAGTCCCCCTCGAGGAGAGCGAGAACCGCGGAGGGATCGCTCAGCGCCGCTTCGAGCGCGCGACGAGGGGCAAAGCGATCCATCTTCGCCTCGGGGTCGGCCTGGCGCCGTCGCTCCTCCGCCGCCGAGAGCGCCCGGGCCTGCAAGGCACTGGGCGTGTCCAGCGCGTTCAGCGAGGTTGAGAAGAATGGAAAGCCCTCGACGTAGAACTCCCAGTAGGGCAGCTTTTCCGCGGGCGACGCGCCAGCGCGATCAAGCTCCGCCAGGATCTCGTCGACCGCCTGCGTCACGATCCGCGAGCGCGGATCGTGATGCGCCTCCTCGAATTCGGCGGCTGGCCAGGCCTTGTGCGCCTCTGCGAAGGCTGCGATGGCGTCGTCCCAGCGGCGCTCCCGCAGGGCCCGCTCGCCAGCCTCCAACGCGTCGCGCTCGGTGAGTGGGGGCGCCTGGGCGAGGGCGCACGCCGAGGCGAGCATCAGAAGGAGGAGAGTCCTCGTCAAGCGGTGGTCCATGTCCGCGCCCCGACCGCGGTGTCGGAGGCGGCGGGCCCGACGTAGACCGGGCAGCGGTGGAACCGCTTCCGCAAGCGCCCGAAGCCGCTTTCGATGGCGCAATTGTATGGCGGGCATCCTAACGGGGACAAGAGCTGAACGACGCCGAACACCGCCAGCAGCGCCACTACCGAAAGAGCGCCTGGAACTCCTTCAGGTCGCGGAGCGGAGCCAGGGACGGGTCGTCCCGAAGGCCGGCGCCCATCGGGTGGTGCGCTTCCAGGGCCTCGCGGACCGCATCGACGGCCGAGGCGAGGGCGCGGTCGCGCTCCGCGCCCTGGAGCTTCTGGGCGTCGGCCGCTCGGCGGGCGGCGGCGAACACCCAGGCCTCCGCAATCTGCCTGCGGACGGTGTCCGCTCCCGGCGCGTTCCCGGCCTTCCCGAGGAAGACCTCGAGGTCCTGGATGCCCCCCTCGGGGTCACCGAGATCGACCCGCATCGCCCCTCGCATCGCGTACGCCTCGGCGAATTCGGGGTGCTTGCCGAGGATCTGGTCGCATCGCTCGCGCGCCTGCTCGTGCTTCGATTCGTTCCAGAGCAGGCTCGCCTCCATCAACAGGGTCTCGGGGTTGTCGCCGTCGAGCATCACCGCCTGATCGATGTCGTGCCGCGCGCCGACGAGGTCGCTTCCGATGATCCGCGCCTGGGCCCGCAACACCCACGCGGTCGCATCCCTGGGGTCGAGCTCGATCGCGCGCCCCAGGTCCTGCGCGGCCTCCGCGTGCTTGTCGAGCGCGAGAAGCGCCATGGCGCGGTTGCAGAGCGTCTTCCCGTTGTCGCGCCGATCGAGGGCGATCGTCGCCTCTCGGACGCACCCTTCGAAGTCGCCTGCCATGAGCAGGAGCACGGCGAGCGTCTCGTGCGGCTCCGGGCGCGCGGGGTCCAGCTCGACGGCCTTCAGGAAGTCCGCCCTCGCGCCGTCGGCCTCCTGACGCGCCATGCGGACCGTCCCCCGGTACAGGTGCGCATCGAAGAACGCGGGCCAGAGCTCGATCGCGCGATCGGCGTCCGCCAGGGCCTCGTCGACCCGGGAGAGCATGAGCAGCGGGTACGAGCGCTTCTGGTACGCATCGGCGTAATACGGGAAGAGGCGGATCGCCTCCGTGAGGCTCGCGATGGCCTCCTCCGGCCTCCCCTGGGCAATCAGGATCGCGCCCTTCAGGTAGTGGGCCTCCTCGGGGCGGACGCCCAGGTCGGTGACGCGGGAGAGGTCCGACTGCATGGTCGCCTGCAGGGCCAGCGCGCGAGGGTCCTTGGAGACGTCGCGGAACGCCCAGCGCATCGGCGCGCCGAGGGAATCCACCGAGACCGTCGGGTCCTTCAGGTCGCGGAAGGCGTCGACGAGGATCGTGATCCGCTCGATGTAGGGCGCGGACCAGGTGTCCCGTAGGCGGATCGTCCGAGCGAGGTCTTCGAGGGCCTCCTCGCGGCGTCCGAGGTACCGGTGCGCCCGTGCGCGCGCGAACCACGCCTCCGCGAACTCCGGGTCCTCCGCGAGCGCCTGGTCGAGGAGCGCCACCGCCTCGGAGAGCCCGTCCCTGCGCTTCGCGAGCTCCCCCTGTCGTGCGAGGATGTCGGACACCTCGAGCGTCCTCTGCGCCGACTCGAAGAGCGGCTGGGCGCGGCGCCGCCTTAGGTCCCTGGCTTCGGCGTCGGCGCGTCGTGTTTCTTCGACGAGCTGGCGCTGCACAGCGGCGTCGTGAACCTCCCGCCAGGCCGCCCAGGACCCCGCCAGGACCAGGAGGACCGCCGCGGTCAGCTTGACGGGGTGCTTGAGGCATCGCCGCCAGGCCCGGGCGAGCAGGGGAGCGGGACGCGCCTCGATCGGCTCCCCTTCGAGGTACCTCGCCAGGTCGGCCGCGAGGGCCCCGGCGGAGGGGTACCGTCGCGCGGGGTCCTTCTCCATCGCCTTGAGGCAGATGGTCTCGACGTCGATGTGGACGCGCGGTTGGAAGACCCGCGGAGGCACCGGGTCACGTTCGACCACGGCGTTGAGCAGCTCCCGGAGGCTGTCCCCCTGGAAGGGAGGGCGTCCGGCGAGGACCTCGTACAGCACGACGCCGAGCGAGAACTGGTCCGTCGCAGGGCCCAGCTCGCGGACCTGGCCGCGAGCCTGCTCGGGGCTCATGTACTGCGGCGACCCGACGAGCGAGCCCGTGGCCGTCAGAGTCGTCCCCTGGGTGCCGGGGAGCGCCTCGAGGGCCGTCTCCTTCGCGACGCCAAAGTCGGTCAGCCAGGCGCGCCCCTCGGCGTCGATCAGGATGTTCGAGGGCTTCACGTCCCGATGGACGACACCCTGGCCGTGCGCGTGGTGAAGCGCATCCGCGACCATTCGCACCCAACCGATCGCCGTCCTCGCCGGGACGCCATCGTTCATGACCGCGTCCATCGGACGCGCGACGAGGAAATCGGTCGTGAAGTAGTGCTGCCCCTCGTGGACGCCGACCTCGTGGATCGGGAGGATGTGCGGGTGCCTGAGGCGCGCGGCGAGGCGGGCTTCCCGCTCGAATCGCTCGATCCGCTCGGACGAGCCGGTCGGGTCCGCATGGACCTGCTTGAGCGCCACCGTCCGCCGAAGGCGGATGTCCCAGGCCTTCCACACGACGCCCATCGCGCCGCGTCCCAGCTCCTCGACGAGGACGTATGGCCCGAACGACCGGCCCGCGGGAGCGGAGGGGGCCGGAGTCGGTGTCCCGCCAGAGGCGGACTCGGCCACTGTGGGCGAGGAGTCGGCCGAGGGCTGCGTCCTGCCTTGTGCCTCATCGGACATGGTCTGGACCTCCAGGGAGATAAGGATAGCGGGCGCGGAAACAACTCTCAATTCTCAATGACCACGTTTCAACGAAGGCTCAACTCCTTCAAGACCCAAGGCTCGCGAGCGAATCCGTTGAGTCTTCGAGACACTGGCACTTTCTTGATACTTGCTCATTGAGACTTGACCATTCCATTGCTACCATCCCGCCGTGCTCTTTCGCCGCTTTCTCCTCCTCCTGTTCGTCGCTGTGTGCGTCGCCGAGGATCCCGCACTCGACGAGCCCACCACCCGCCGCCTCGCCGAAGCCCTCTCCTACGTCAACCTCTCCCTCGACGACCTCGGGTGGGACAAGCGGCCGATTGACGACGACTTCCGCCTCTCGTGCGTCAACGAGACGCTCGACCGTCCGCTCGCCCTCGCCGACCGCGCCCTGCGCGCCGAGAAGGAGTTCGGCGACGACCCCGTCGCCTCCGCGAAGGCCGCCGCGGCGTGGCTCGACCTGCCCGCGCCGACGACCCAGCCGCAGGCCGAGGAGGGGGCGGCGGAGTGGGAGAACGCCCCCGCCGAGGCCGTGGAGGCCATGCGCGTCCTGCTCATGGCCTGGCGGACCGCCGAGGCGTTCCGCGAGGCGGCCCTCGCGCGGTTGTCGACGGAGGAGAGGGAACTCGTCGAGGAACTGGGCCCGGCGCTGTACGTCGACGACTCTGCCGAGGACCGCTCCGGCCCGCTCCTGGAGGCGGGGAAGAAGGTGGACCTCGGGCCGCTGTTCGTTGCCGAACTCCTCCTCGCCGAGACTGCCGCGATGGTGCGGCGGGACGTCGCCGCGTTCGCCGGGAAGCCCTGGCCTACGTCGCGGGTCCAGTTCGAGGGCGCCTGGCTGGCCATCGGCGGCCCGGGCCCGGATGCGCAGGCCGCGACGATCGTCCTCGACGTCGGAGGGAACGACGTGCACGCCGACTGCGCGTGGGTGATCGACCTCGCAGGCGACGACGTGTACCGCGGGTGCGGCCGCGGGAGGCTCTCCACGGCCCTCATCGTCGACCTCCTGGGGAATGACCGGTACGAGGGCGGGGACTTCGCACAGGGAAGCGCCGTGTTCGGGGCCTCGTTGCACGTGGACGTCTCGGGAGACGACCGGTACGAGGCCCGGCAGTGCTCCCAGGGGGCGGGTGTGTTCGGCGTCGGCATGCTCTTCGACCTCGCCGGCGACGACGGATACCGGGGCGCCCGCTTCGTGCAGGGGTTCGGCGGCGTCCGCGGGATCGGCGTCCTCTCGGATGTCGCGGGGAATGACACGTACTACGCGGGCGGCAAGTTCTCGCACGCGCCGCTCCTCCCCGAGAATTTCCAGTCCCTCTCCCAGGGATTCGGGTTCGGCCTGAGAGGGACGAGCACGTCGGGAGGCGTGGGGGCGCTCTGCGACCACGCCGGAAACGACGTCTACAGCGCCGAGGTCTTCGGCCAGGGGGCCTCGTATTGGTACGCGCTCGGGATCCTCGCGGACTCCGCGGGGCACGACAAGTACGACCTCTACCAGTACGGACAGGGGTCCGGGATCCACCTCTCGCCGGGCGTCCTCTTCGATCGGGCGGGGAACGACGCCTACTCCTGCAACAACGGCGTCGCCCAGGGGTGCGGCCACGACTGGGGCACGGGGCTGCTCTGGGACCTCGCCGGAGACGACTACTACCAGGGGAGTGGAATGACGCAGGGGGGAGCCAACGCGAACGCCATCGGGATCCTGATCGACCGCGCCGGCAATGACGCCTACAGCGGGGTCCGCCCCGAGGTGCAGGGGTGGTCGTTCGAGTCCCGCGGGACGATCGGCCTCGGAGTCCTGCTCGACCTGGGGGGGGCCGACAAGTACACGGGCGAGGGGAAGGACGGAGGGGTCTGGACGAAGAGCACGATGGGCGTGGGGCTCGACTGCGAGGAGGTTGTGAAGTGAGGCACGTGGCCGTGCTCCTGGCCCTCGCGTCCCTCGCGTGCGCCGAGGAGGACATGGACGCCCTGTGGCGGGACGCCTGTCAGTGGAGGGTCGGCTCCGCGGTCGCGTCGACCAACGCGGCGCGCGAGAAGCTCGTCGCCTTGGGCTCCGCGTCGCTGGACTACATCATCCCCGCGAAGCTCGACACGACCGACGGGCTCGCCGTGGAGGCGATTTACGAGGTCGTCGTGAAGATCGGCGGGGAGGCCGCCGAGCGGCTCATGCCGTGCCTCGACGCGGAGAGCTCGAACGTCAGGAAGATCACGGCAAGCCTGCTCGGGAAGCTCGGCTGCGTCGCGGCGGTTCCGCGGATCGCGGAGCTGCTCAACGACAAGGACGCGCGCGGCGGGGCGCTGGAGGCGCTCGGGGCGCTGAAGGCCGTGGACGCCGTCGCCGCGATCGCCGACCTGATGCGCACGGCGGACAAGGAGCGGGCGCGGGTCGCGTGCCTCGGGACGCTCGCGGCGATCGGCGGCGACGGGGCGCTCGAGGTGATCCTCTCGGCCCTCTCCGACAAGGGCGCGGCCGTACGCTTCGCGGCGCAGTTCGCGCTGGAGAAGATGAAGGCGGTCGATCCGCTGCGCGCGAGGCTGTCGGACCCCGACCCGCGCGTGCGGCTCCACGCGATCCACGCGCTCGGGCGGATTGGCGACGCCGCGGCCCGGGAGGACCTGCTCGCGCTCCTCGCCTCCGAGGACCCGATCGTGCGGGGCTACGCCGCGGAGGCGCTGACGCCGATGCTCCAGCCCGGGGACTCCGACGCCATGCGCGCCCGCCTGGACCTGGAGACGCATCCCTTCGCACGCGGGAAGCTCGTGGCGGCCCTCCAGGCGGAGTCCGACCCGAAGAAGTAGCGGGCAGGTCGACCGCTACCAGCCACGGCGATGGGATCGCTCCGCCAGGCCAGGGTCCCGTCCGATTGAAATCGAAGCAAGCGGTCGCCGGATGCGACCAGCAGGAATGCTCGTGCGGCGCCGGGGGAAGGCTTGCCGATCGGGATGGGTTTGAGCCCGAGCCGTTCATCCCCGATGCCCTCGTGGATTGAGACCTTGATATCCATCGAGTCAGCCCATCCAGGGACAGGGAACTCCCATTCGCCGGCGAATCCTAACCGGGTGCCGACGTCGACCGCAATGGCAGTTCGACTCGCCCGACTCGAGTGTCGGAGGCCGTCGGCAACCCGCGTGAAGTCGTGGCGCCCCCCCACGTTAACCACCCCGGCCCCCAACCAGGCAAGCGCCCAACCGAAACCAAAAAACCCGGCAACCCCCCCCCCCCCAAAACCCCCCCAAA
>CAZYRM010000093.1:0-5021 GCA_964649705.1 uncultured Planctomycetia bacterium | reverse complement strand
CGTCGTTGCACGACGCGGGCGCCGTCCTGGACAGGCGACTACGGGATCCGATTCTCGGCGAGGAGAGCTTCGCCCTCGCTCCAGCCCTCCCACGCTGGGAAAACCGCCGGCGTGTCGCACCGCCCGACCGGGCGTGCAGTCCGGGCGAGGTGCTCGCGTCGGGGGACCTACGACCAGCGCCTGCTGTAATAGGCCCAGTAGGCGAGGTCTTCCATCGTCTTGACCCCAAACCACCCGCCCGCGATCTCGAGCGCCTCGTCGTTCGTCATCTCAACCAACCCCAGGCCATCGATGTGTAGATTCGTCATCGCTGTCTCCCTATCCTCGCCTCGCGTACAACACGCGAGGACGAGGGAGTAATGAGCATCGGTCGTGCCAGACCTGGACGAAGGCCTCCCAATCGCCGCAACGCGTTGCGCCATCGCAGGCTAGGCATGCGAGTCGGAGCGTCCGGCCACCTCGCGCACTGTCCGAATTCGCGGACACCGGACGCGCGTGCGACCTGCCGGTCGGACAGTACGACACGCTGCGGCCCTCCAGGCGGCCTCGAGCGCCGGGAAGTAGCCTCCCCGGTCCTACCAGGGCGGAACGGAGGGCGGCGTGCCGTGCGCGAAGGCGTGGGACGCCGCCTGGACCCAGCCGGGGTGCAGGCCGCCGGCCTGGGGCGGCGGGGCGGGCGCCTGCGCCGTCGTCTGGGCGGGAGGGACCGGCGCCAGGAGTCGTCCCAGGACCAGCCCGAGGAGGAGCGCCGCGGCCGCCGAGGCGACGATCGCCCGAGCGCGATGGCCGCGCCGGTGGACCTCCAGCCCCGAGGTGCGTCTCGCGGCCTCCGCGAGGTCGACCTCGGGCAGCGCCGCCAGGTCCGCAAGCGGGCCGCGGAGCGAATCGACCTCGGCACGGCAGCGGGCGCAGTCGGCAAGGTGCTCGTCGACTCGCCGGCGCTCCGCCTCGCCGATCTCGCCCCCGAGATAGTCGGCCAGCACGCCCTCGATCTCGTCGCACGTCATGACAGGTCTCCTTCCCGAGGTCCCAGCAGGTCGCGCATCCTGCGGAGCGCCCGGAGGTAGTGGGTCTTCGCCGTGCTCGCGGCGATTCCCATCGACTGCGCGATGGCGTCAAAGGTCTCCCCGTCGCACGCCTTCGCTACGAGGATCGAGCGCTGCGGGGGCGTCAGCGCCTCCAGCGCCGCCACGAGCCGCGTCCGCCGCTCTGCCTCGTCGGGCGTCTCGGCGTCGGGCGCCTGCAGCTCCGGGCCAGGCTCCGTCGGTCTGCGGCGGCGGAGCTGATCGATGCAGAGGTTGATCGTCACGCGCCTGAGCCAGGCGACGGGGTGCTCGGTCCGGGGGGCGGCGAGGGCGCGCAGGAGCACGTCCTGGGTGGCGTCCAGGGCGTCGTCGTGGTTCCGGAGGATTCGGTACGCCCAGGCGTAGACCCGCGCGCGCGACTCTTCGATTCCGGCGAGGTCCGCGCCCGTCATCGCTTCTCGGACTCCTTCGGCACGAACGAGGTCGCCATGAGGACGAGGTCGCGGTCGAAGAACGCCTTCCCGTCGAAGCGCCACTCGACCTGGTTCGGGGCCGCGGAGTCGGCCTCGCCGGCGTTGTGGGCGACGATCGTGCCCGGCAGCTCGACGGTGACCTTCCACGACTCGTCCGACAGGTCCTTGGTGAGCTCGTAGGTCTCCCGGACCTGCTCAAAGGCCTCCAGGAAGGCGGCGATGCGGTCCTTGGGAACCCCAGCGTCGGTCAGCGAGACGGAGATCGCGTCCTTGGCGCGCGTTCGGACCTCATGCTCGAGCGGGGCGAGGTCGACCGGCGCGCCATCGGTGAGGAGGTCGACGACGCGCGCGGCGAGCTGCTTGTCGTGATAGATGGGTCTGGCGCTGCGACGGGCGTCGAGGAAGGCTCGCTGGGGGAGGGGAGGGGAGAGCCCCGCGGCGGCCAGGTCGAGGAAGGTCCCCATTTCGTCCGCCGCGTAGTTCGCGAGGGTGTCGACGAGGAAGGCGCGCTCGGCCTCGGTGAGCGTCTTGGGGTCCATCTCGCCGAGCTTCTTGACCTCGTTGTTCTCGAAGGCCTTCTGCCTGAGGTACTCGACGGTCCACCAGGTCCGTCGGGGATAGACGCGGCGGAAGTGATAGTACGTGCCGTTGTCGGCCTGCTCGACCTGGATCGTCGTGGGGAAGTTCAGGCCGAGCTGCGCGGCGCGGCTCCCCTCGGGGGCGTAGGACGCGGGCAGCGGGGCCCCCGCGGCGACCTCGCGGGACGCGGTCCGGATGAGCGTCTGCTTCCCCTCCGCGTCGGTCTCGGTGCGGTCCTCGACCTGCCAGCCGGTCTCCTTGGAGGGGAGGACGTCGCCTCCCTGGACGTCGCCCGGGTCGCCCCGGACGACGGTCACGAATCGGGCTCCGCCGTCCTCCTTGATCACGATCGTCTCGGCGCGCTCGATGCACCCGGCGGCCAGGAACAGGGCGAGGCATGCGGTCAGTCGAGTCATCTCTGGAACCCTCCGAATCTGCGTCCTCCATCCTGAGGACGGGCAGGGCCCCGATCCGGACGACATGATTCTCCCCCGATCTTCACTCTACAGGGAACGCCCTCACCGGCGGCGCCAGCAGGATATCGCACGCCCATGTCTCGGCTACAGTGAATCCTCGCCGGCAAGAGTTGTTCCGCGAGATCGACACAAGTGACACTCTCCGGCCATCCTCGCGTCAGGCGTGTTGACGCGGGGATCTGACCACGGCGCAACTCGTGACCGGCCTCGGAGGAACCGCGCGCACGTTTTTCGAGGCGGATGGCGTAGGGGTTGCACCCAAAGGGGCGCTCGCCAGGGTGGGAAGAGGTCCCGTCAAACGCGCAAGGCGGCCATCGCCCGCGATGCCTCCAGCCTGCCCGCCGCTCGGGAGAGATGCATCACCATGGCTGCTACCGCTGCCGCTACCGGCCTCCTGCCCACCCTGTTCGTCGTCGAGGCCGGCTTCACGAAGACCTACCAGCTCGACCAGAAGCCCTGCAGCATCGGGCGGTCCGATGAGAACTCCGTCTTCCTCAAGAACGCGGAGGTCTCCCGACGGCATGCCGAGGTCAGGAAGACCGAGGACGGCTACTCCATCGTGGACGTCGGCTCCAGGAACGGCTTCCTCGTCAACGGCGTCCCCTCGAAGGAGCACCTCCTCAGGCACGGCGACGTCGTCAAGGTCGGCCTCGCGCGGCTCTTCTTCCGTCAGCTCGGACGCGCCGAGGCGCCGCCGCCGCCGCAGGCCCCGAGCGTCGACCTGAACGAGGAGCTCCTCGACCCGGCCGCCATCCGTTTGTTCACCCGCGCGAACGCCCTGTCGTGGTACGCCATCCCCCTCCAGTACCACCGCGAGGCGCGCAGGCTCGTCGTCGCGATGGTCGACCCGAGCAACCTCGGGGCGATCCAGGAGATGGAGCTCCTCACGTACTGCAACGTCGACGTGACCGAGGCGGGCCGCAAGGAGGTCCTCTCGGCGATCGAACGATGGTACCCTGCCATGGAGGACGCCGTCGAGGAGGCGCGGAGGAACGCGCCCAGCCCCGCCGACGAGCCGACCCGGGTGGGGATGCCCGCGGTCACGGAGGTAGACGCCGAACGCGAGCTGGGCGTGTCGAGGCTCGTCACGCTCATCATCGAGGACGCCGTGCGTTGTGAGGCGAGCGACATCCACGTCGAGCCGAGGCCGGACCGGGTCTCGATCCGCTACCGCATCGACGGCGTGATGACCGAGCGGCGCTCCCTCCCGCACGACCTGCAGAACCTCGTCGTGAACCGCCTCAAGATCCTCGCGAACCTCGACATCTCCGAGAGGCGCTTCCCGCAGGACGGGAGGTGCACCGTGACGGTCCACATGCGCGAAGTCGACCTCAGGGTCTCGACGTTCCCCTCGATCCGCGGCGAGAAGGTCGTGCTCAGGCTCCTCGACCGCTCCGTCGCCCGGGTCGACATCGAAGCGCTCGGAATGGAGGACGCGACCAGGACGCAGCTCCTCGACCTGATGAGCCGCTCGGAGGGGATCATCCTGGTCACCGGACCGACGGGGAGCGGGAAGACGAGCACCCTCTACGCGGCGATGAACGCGGTCCGCAACGGCGAGCTGAACATGGTCACGCTCGAGGACCCGGTGGAGTACGAGTTCCCGGAGATCACCCAGGGCCAGGTGTTCGACAACCCGCGCTTCACGTTCTCCAGCGGGCTCCGGTCGATCTTGCGCCAGGACCCCGACGTCATCCTCGTCGGCGAGATGCGCGACCGTGAGACGGTCCAGGTCGCGATCCAGGCCGCCCTCACGGGGCACCTCGTGCTGACGACGCTCCACACCAACTCCGCGGCCGCGGCGATCCCGCGCCTCGTGGACATGGGGACGGAGCCGTACCTTCTGAGCGCGGGGATCCTGGGCGTCGTCTCCCAGCGGCTGGTCAGGCGGATCTGCCCGCACTGCAAGACCGTCGATCATCCGTCCCCCGAGTTGCTCAACGCGGCGTTCCCTGGTCACGACATGAGCGGCGCGGCCTTCTACCGGGGCACCGGGTGCGATGATTGCCTGAACGGCTACAAAGGGAGGATCGGGACGTTTGAGCTCCTGCCGATCAGCGAGTCGGTCCGCGCGATGATCATCGGGCAGGCGAACGCCTCCGCGATTAAGCTGCGGGCCGTGCAGGAGGGCATGGTCACGCTCCGCGACGATGCGCTGGGCAAGGCGCTCCGCGGCGTCACGACGCTCGAGGAGGTCATGCGCGTGACCTACTCGGAGTTCTAGCCCCGCCCCGATCGCTTGTACTCTCGGCCCTGTTGTCGCATGATGCCCCTCCATCGAGAGGGGCTCATGAGACCACGTCCCGTTGTCCTGTGCGTCCTCGACGGCTTCGGCCTAAGCGACCGGACCGAGGGGAACGCCATCCGTCTGGCGAAGACCCCCCGCATGACCGCGTTCGGCCAGCGGTACCCGTCCTGCAAGCTCCTCGCCTCCGGCCGCGACGTCGGCCTCCCCAAGGGCCTCATGG
>CAZYRM010000092.1:0-25293 GCA_964649705.1 uncultured Planctomycetia bacterium | reverse complement strand
CGGGGAAGTCGACGTTCCTCCACCTCGTGGGCGGCCTGGACCGCCCGAGCGGGGGGGAGATCCGGGTGAAGGGCGAGCCGCTCTCGTCGAAGTCCTCGGACGGCTTGGCCATGTACCGTCGCAAGAGCGTGGGGTTCGTCTTCCAGTCGTTCAACTTGTCGACGACGATGAGCGCGGTCTCGAACGTCGAGCTGCCGCTCCTCCTTGACGGAGTGGGCGCTCGGGAGCGGCGCGAGCGGGCGCGGGAGATGCTCTCTGCGGTCGGCTTGGCCGCCCGTGAGGGGCACCGCCCGACGCAGATGTCGGGAGGGGAGCAGCAGCGCGTTGCAATCGCGCGGGCGCTCGTGAACCGACCGAGCCTGCTCCTCGCCGACGAACCGACGGGGAACCTCGACTCGCGGACGGAACGCGAGGTGCTCGACCTGCTCGCGCGGACGAACGCGGAGCGGAAGCAGACGATCCTCATGGTGACCCACGACCGCGCGATGGCGGACCTGTACGCGCGACGGGTGCTCGAGTTCTGCGACGGGAGGCTGATCTCGGACAACGAAAAGCCCGCCGCGACCGCGACGGAGAAGGGGGGGGCAGGGGCATGAGAATCCTCGACACCCTCCGATTCGCGGTTGCGAACCTCTTCCGTCACAAGCTCCGCTCGGCGCTCACGATGATCGGCGTGGCGATCGGCGCGGGCGCCATCGTCGTAATGCTCTCGCTCGCCGAGGGACTCAAGAGCGAGCTCGTGCAGGTCCTCTCCTCCGGGGACAACCTGCAGACGCTGCAGGTGATGCCGATGAAGGTGGAGATCAATTTCAATCCCAGGAAGGCGAAGCAGCCGTTCCGGATCTACAAGGACGACGACATCGAGAAGCTCCGCGCCATTCCTGGCGTCAAGGCCGCGTGGCCGAACCTCCAGCTCTTCCCCCTCTGTGAGCGGGACGATAAGAGTGAATCGACGCCCCCGAATGGGGTCTCCGTCGAGAGGGCCGAGTCGACTCCCCTGCACGCGGTCCCGATCGAGGCGGTGAGCCCGTACCTGCGCGAGTCCCTGATCGCGGGGAGCTGGTGGAAGGGCGACGGGCCCGAGGTCGTGGTCCCCTTGTGGTTCCTTCGCAAGAGGGTCCCCGACGACGACACTGGGAAGGTGAAGCCGAAGGACCCGACCCGCGAGGAGGCCGCGGCGGCGGTCGGGACCAGCATCACGCTCGTGTTCTCGAGGCGCGACCCCGAGGTGCCGCCCTCGCTCGCCGTCGAGGGGCCGGACGACAAGGGGCGCCGCAGGGTGCGCTGCCGGATCAGCGGGGTCTACGACTCCAAGAAGGCGGGAGGCACCGAGAGGGGGCTGTGGATCCCACTCGCCTTCGGGAAGTCGCTCCAGGGGCTCGCGGAGGCCCAGCTCGCCTTCACCGACGCCGGCCCGGTCATGTTGAAGGCCGGCGAGTACTCCATGGTGTTCGTCCGGGCCAACTCGGTCGGTGAGCTGCCGCGCGTCAAGGAGCGCGTCGAGGCGCTCGGGTATCCCACGTTCACCGTCCAGGAGGCGATCTTGATGGTCGACAAGGCGACCATCGTGCTGCAAGCCGCCCTGAGCTGCGTCGGCGGGATCGCCCTGCTCGTCGCGTTCTTCGGGATCGTGAACACGATGATCATGGCGATCCTCGAGCGCACGCGGGAGATCGGAATGCTGAAGGCCCTCGGAGCGAGGAACCGGGACATTCGGAGGATCTTCGTCCTCGAGGCGGCCGGGATCGGCCTCTCCGGCGCCCTCACCGGCGCGCTCGGGGGATGGGTGATTGGCCTCTTGACGAACCTGATCGCCTTCAAGGCCTACTTCGAGGAGCGGGGGTTCGAGCAGATCGACCTGTTCCTGACCCGCGCGTGGTTCGTTTCTGGCTCCGTCGGATTCGGCGTGTTCGTCGCCTGCGCCGCCGGACTCCTCCCCGCCATCCGCGCCGCACGCCTCGACCCCGTCACCGCCCTCAGGAACGAGTAGGAGGCCCCGTGACTCGAGCCATCGCGGTACGGACCCTCCTGTCCTCGGAGAAGGACCGCGCCTTCGCGGCGGACGAGCTGGAGGAGCGCCTCGCCGGCGCCGAGCTCGCGCTCCGCGACCGCCGCTTCGTCACGCAGCTCGTGTACGGGACGCTCCGCAGGCGCCTGACGCTCGACTGGGTCCTCAAGCCCGTCATGAACGCGAGGTTCGACCGCCTCGACCCCGTGGTCCGCGCGAACCTCCGGATCGCGGCGTTCCAGGCCCTCTACCTGGAGAAGGTTCCCGACCACGCCGTGGTCAACGAGGCGGTCTCGCTCACGCGCGAGGAGGTGGGCCGCAAGGCCGCGGGGTTCGTCAACGGCGTCCTCAGGACGTTCCTGCGGGGGATCGAGGAGCGTAATCTGAAGACTGGGGACCTCCCCGAGGGTCGGGCGCTCCGCGTCGCGCGCGACCGCTGGGTCCTGTTCCGGGACGCGATTCTCCCGACGGCCGTCCGCGACCTCCCGCGGGCGATGTCCGTGCAGCACTCCCACCCGGCCTGGCTCCTGACGAGGTGGCTCTCGCGCATGAGCCCCGAGGAGGTCGCGCGCATCTGCGACGCGGACAACGACCCGCCCTGCGTCGTGCTGCGCGCGAACTCGATGCGAGGCGGGAGGGCGGCCCTGTTGGCCTCGCTCGCGGCCCAGGAGGTCCCCGCGCGGGAGGGGAGCCTCCCTGAGTCGGTGATCCTCGGGCGGAGCGGCCCGGTGACGATGCTCAACGCCTTCCGTGAGGGCCTCTGCCAGGTACAGGACGAGGCGGCGATGGAGGCCGTGGACCTGCTCGCCCCTGCGGCAGGATCGCGCGCCCTGGACGGCTGCGCGGCGCCGGGCGGCAAGGCGACGCACCTGGCGGAGAAGATGGGGGACCAGGGGCTGGTCGTGGCGGTGGACCTCGACCCGCAGCGCACTGCGATGATCCGCGAGAACGCGGCGAGGCTGGGGCTCCGCTCGGTCCGCGCGGTCACGGCCGACCTGCGGGCGCTCCCGTTCGCCCGCGAGGCGCGGGAGACGTTCCGCTCGGTGCTGCTGGACGCGCCGTGCTCGAACACGGCGGTCCTCGCGCGACGGGTGGAGGCGCGGTGGCGGATCGGAGAGAAGGACCTCATGGCGCTGCCGCTGATCCAGCTCTCGCTCCTGCACGCGGCGGCGCGGTTCGTCGCGCCCGGCGGCGCGATCGTCTACAGCACGTGCAGCCTGGAGCCGGAGGAGAACCAGCAGGTCGTGGCGGCGTTCCTCGCGGACGCGACGCCGTTCAAGCTCGCGGCGGAGAAGGTGACGCTGCCGCGCGAGGGCGGCCTGGGCGGAGGATACGCGGCGAGGATCGAGAGGGCATCGTAGCGGGGGGCATATCAGATATCAGATATCAGCTCTCAGATATCAGATATCGTCGTCGCTCGCACCGAAGCAGCCGCTCCGAGATGTTCGATGGGAGCGACGACGATATCTGATATCTGAGAGCTGATATCTGATATCTGATATGCCTCCCGCCACGATGCTCTCAAGGCACCGTCTCCAACGACCGATAACATGAGATGGACACCTCCCGCTCCCGCGGGTAGGGTACCGTCACCGTTCGCGGCGTCGCCGGGCGCGCGTGGACGGGGAGGAGAGGCGTTGGGAAGCATCCGAGGGGGGATCGCGCTCCTCGTCGCGATCGCCGCCGCCGGCGGCCAGGATCCGGCCGCCGAACGCGAGTACTTCGCAAGCCACACCATCCAGCTCTGCTACGACGTCGTCTCCGGCGGAGACGTCGAGGCGACCGACGTGGAGCTGTGGGCCACCCGAGACGCGGGCCGATCCTGGTCCGCCCTCGAAGGCGTCCAGATGGAGCTCACCGCCGACGGCCAGGGCTGCCTCACATTCGACCTGCCCGAAGACGGGGAATACGGCCTGAAGATCGTCGCCGTCGACGAGGACGGGACGGCCGAGGGCCGGCCCGCCGAGGGCGAGTCCCCGAGCCTCATCGCCGTCCTCGACACCGCGTCCCCCGAGATCCGCATCGACGCCCCCGAGCCGGGGAGCTGGGCCCAGGCCGGCGGACGCCTCGCCGTGAGGTGGTCCTGCACCGACGCGTTGATCTCCCTCGACCCCGTCGAAATTGAGTCGAGCGTCGACGGAGGCGAGACCTGGGTTCGAGTCGCGGCGGGCCTCCCGCAGGAAGGAGAGCGCTTCCTCGACCTCCCCGCGGCCGAGACGCCCGACTTCCGCGTCCGCCTCCGCGCCAAGGACCGCGCGGGGAACATCGGCGTCGCCGCCCTCGCGCGCGGCGTCGTCGTGCGCTCCCAGCGGCCCGCGGGCGAGCCCGAGCGATTTACGAGCGCGACGCTTCCCCCCACGAGGAGCAACACCCTCGCGTTCGACATCGAGTACGCAGTCGACGACGTCGGCGCCGCCGGCCTCCAGTCGGTCGTCCTCTGGTGGACCGCAGACGGCGGCGCGACCTGGCGGAGCGGGGGAAAGGACGACGATCGAATCAGCCCCTTCCGCTTCCGCGCCCCCCAGGACGGAACCTACGGATTCGTCCTCCAGGCCATCGACAACGCCCACCGCGCCTCCGTCCCCGACCCGGCGTCCGGCGCGACCCCGCACCGCGTGACGATCGTCGACACCGCCGCGCCTGAGGTCGCCCTCGTCGCCCCGGTCGAAGGGGTCCTTGCCGGCGGCGTGCTCTGTACCGTGCGCTGGACCGCCTCCGACGCGAACCTCGGTCCCGCGCCCGTGTCGCTCTTCTGGTCGCTCGACGGCGGCGTTTCCTGGGCCCCGATGTGCGCCTCGCCCCTCTCCAATTCGGGGGAGTTCGGCTGGAACGTCCCGCAGGTCGTCTCCAGCCGCGTCCGCATCAAGGTGGCCATCACCGACCTCGCGGGCAATGTCTCGCAGTCCGCCAGCGGCACCCTCACGCTCATGAACCCCTCCGCGGGACCGCCCCGCGTGCAGATCGTCGGCGTCCGCTCCGCCGCGCCGAGCCCGGTCGCGGAGGTCAGAACCGAGCCGAAGACCGAGCCGAAGACCGAACCGAAGTCCGAGGTCAAGCCGGAGGTCAAACCCGAGAAGCCGGCCGACCCCGCGCCGGCAAGGCCCGCGGGCGAGGCCTACGAGCGCGGAAAGTTCCTGCGGGCGCAGGGAAAGGTCGCGGAGGCGCGCGACGCCTTCCGCGAGGAGCTGGCCGCGCACCCGAACCACCTCGACGCCGCCAACGACCTCGGGGTCGTCCTCACGGAGCTGGCCGACGTCGATGGCGCGGTCCGCGCCTTCGCTCAGGCCAGACGCATCGACCCCTCCGACGTCGAGGTCCGGTTCAACCTCGCGGGCGCGCTCCTGGCCGCGCGACGGCCGGGCGAGGCCATCCACGAGGCGGACGAGACGCTCTCGGGCCTCCCGAGGCAGGGCGACCTCGCGCTGCGGTTCGTGCGCCTCCTCTGGAAGGCCGCGATTGCGGCGCTCGAGGCGGACGACCTCGTGTCCGCGCGCGAGGCGTGGGGGGCGATCGCGGCGCTCGACCGCCCCGACAACCGCTGGAAGGACTCCGCCGCGGAGATGCTGCGCCGCTACGGGAAGTAGGTCGCGGTCACCCCGTCGCCGCTACTTCGAGGGGATCGACGTCGCACGGACCAGGACGACGATGGCCCCCCCATCCTCCCCATGGCCGCCCAGGCCCACCACGCGCCACTGCCCGTCGCGCACCAGGAGGCTCGACCGGGTCTCGTGGCTGCGGACGGACGGCAGGTGGATCTTCCCGATGTCCCCGCTCCGCGTGTCGAGCGCGTCGACGGAGCCTGCCGCCTCCGCGTGGACCGGCCTCAGGTCGAGCAGGATGCTCTTCCCGTCCGGGCTGACCTGCGGACGGACGTCGAGGACGGTCCCGACGGTGAGCGCGCCGACGACCGGGTCGCCGATCTTGCTCTTCGTCGCGATCTGGACGTCGTAGTCCTGCACGTACGCCGTCGTTCTCAGCGTGGAGATCGAGAACCGCCGTCCCGCGAGTCCGCAGGCCATCCCGACCCCAACCTCGCGCACACCGTCCTCGGCCTGCGCGCGCGCCAGGACCTTCGCGACCTGCTCGTCGCTGACGTCCGGCATGCCCGACGTCAGGGGACCGTCCTCCGCCGAAAGGGCCGCGAGCGAAGGGGCGTCCACGGCCAGGAACCGGACCTCGACCGAGACGCTCCGTCCCACCGGACGCGCCAGATCGAGGAGGAAGCGGTCGAGCTGGGCCATCGCGTCGGCGCTGTTCTTCGCGATGATGCGCCCGGACGTGGGTTCCAGGATGTGGTCCGCGATCCAGGTCCCCGGCGCCACCTGGCCCGAGACGAGGGCCACCAGATCCGCGGGCATCGGCAGCGGGGAGGGCTCGGGGCCCATGGTGAACGACGCGCCGGCCCCGTCCACCGAGGTCGCGAGGGACACGTCGGGTCCGGGGAAGTCCGGATAGGCGTTCACCAGGTACCCCACGTCAATGACGCGGATCGGCTTCGACCCGTCGCGCGGCGGGGCGGAGGGAGGCGGGCCGAGGAGCGTCGCGGAGACGAGCAGGACCTCGTAGCGGATTCCCTTCTCCCGTCGTTCGGCCGGCAGGAGCGCGGCCCCCGCGAGGGCCAGGCCCCGGTCGGGGACGACGACGTTCGTCATCAGCGACGTGGTCTCGATCTCGGGGAGCTGCACCGCGCCGAGGAGCGGCGTCCCGGTGTCGAAGGTCTCCATCGAGAGCAGCGAGGCGGAGCGGAGCCGGCACTCGATCGCGATCGACTTCCCGTCGGGTGAGACGAGCGGGCGCACGTCGACAAGGACGCCCTCCTGGACGTCGGCCGGGACCGGATCGGCCATCGCCGACTCCTGGGCGATCTGCGCGTCGTAGTCCCTGATGTAGGCGACGGTCGTCGCGCTCTTGACGTGGACGCGCTGACCGCTGAACGCCGTGACGCGGCTCTCCCCGGCGGCCACCGCGTCGGTCTTCGCCGCGAGGGCCTCCTGGATCGCCTTCACGCGCCGCTCATCCAGCGGGCCCGCCGGCGCAAGCTTCGCGAAGAGGGCCGCGGAGACCCGGACGCGCCTGACATCGACCTGGACCTGCGGGCCGATCGACGAGGCGAGGCCCGCCAGGAGCCTCGCGACGGCCTCCTGCACCTCCGCGGGGGCGCGGACACAGAGGGCCCCCGCGAGGGTCTGGACCTCGTTTCCGGCGGCCCACCCTTCGGGCTGCACATCGCGCCTCACGAGATCGGCGAGCTGCTCCACCGTAAAGGGCTCCCACTCCGTCTGAGCCTGCTCGACGCCGCCGGGATCGAAGGCGCCGAGGGAGTCTCCCGGCTGGTCCGGGATCGGCGTCGTGAGAAACGAGACGTCGTGGATGCGCGCCTCCGTCGCCTGGGCGCACGCGATCGAGGCGAGGAACAGGGCGAGACATGCGATCCTGGTCATTCCTGGCTCCTTACGTGGACGGTCCGACCCCTGACGAGAAGACGAATTCGGGGCCCGACGACGGGCGGGCGGTGAGGTTGGGCGTCGAGCTGCGGTCGCGCCACCAGCGCTGCCACGCGGCGGGGTCGTCGCCGAGGTCGACGGCGGCGATCGCGGCGAGCGCCTCGCGGGCGCGCGGGGCGGAGTCCCCGATCGCGAGGGCACGGATGAGGGACGGCACGGCGGCCTCGCCCAGCGCGGCCAGCCCCTCCGCCGCAACCGCAGCGGTCTCGCGCGAGCCCAGGGCGCGGACGAGGTGCGGAAGGGCCTCGGGCGCGCCCGTGCGGCCGAGGATGCGGAGCGCGTCGCGGCGAAGGGAGGGATCCCGCGAGAGGCGCGCAAGGAGGGGCACGGTGGAGGCGTCCGCGACGCGCCCCAGGGCATCGATCGCAGCCACCCGAGCCGACGGATCGCCCAGGCACGCCGCCAGGGCCGGCGCCGAGGAGGGATCCCCGATCTCGCCGAGCGCTCGGGCCGCATCGTTCCGGACAGACCGGTCCCCGAGGGCCGCGACCAGGGCCCGCACCGACTCCGCGTCGCGCAGCTCCCCGAGGAGCAGGATGGCGAGCACGCGGTCCTCCCGGCGCCCCGAGGCGACTCTCCGGGCCAGCTCCCGCGTCCCTGCCTCACGGAGATCCTGAAGCGACTCCACGGCCACCCGATGAAGCGCGGTCTCCCGGGAGAGGCGCGCGAGCGTCCCGACGGCGCGAGCGTCACCCAGGGCTCCGAGCGCCGAGATCGCCTTGCTCTGGGCGGGGCCCGAGCGCTCGGCGATCGACGCGACCCACGGCAGGCAGTCGACCGCCCCGAGGGCGACGACGGCCTCGATGAGGGCGGCCTCGTCGGACGGGCGGGCGCGCCGCGCCCAATCGCGGAGGACCGCGAGGGCGACGTCGCCGGTCCGGCGGAGCGCCTCGCAGGCGGCCTCGGCGTGGGGTCCGTCGGCCATCCGGCGCAGGAGCACCCCCGCGGCGTCGCGGCCCCCGATGGACGCCAGCGCGGCAATGGCGGCCTCGCCGAGCTCCGGTTCCGCCGCGATCCGAGAGAGCGCGGGGATCGCCTCTCGAAGGCGGGCCTGTCCCACGATCGGCACGGCCTCCGCCGCGAGGCGGGGGTCCTGGAGCGACGCCACGAGGATCGACCGCGACACGACGTCGGGGCGCCGTCCGAGCTCCGCGAGGGCCGCGCTCCTCGTGGGCGCGTCGGAGGAGCGGAGGCGAACGCACAGTTCCGTAGTCGTCGCAACGCGGACCTCGGCCTTCGGCGGCGCGGACGGGGGAGGGGGCAGGACCGCCACGCCGTCCTCTCCAGCGCCCCGGTACGCCAGCCAGCCGATGGCGAGGGCCGCGGCGGCCGCGGCGGCGGGGAGCAGGAAGCGCACGACGCGTCGCGGGGCCCGGTCGATACGCGCGTCCACTGCCCGAAGGAACGCCGCCCGGTCGCCGGGGCGGGCGGGGCGCGCGGCATCGAGCACGGCGTCCATCCGCTCGAACTCCCGCAGCGCCTCTCGGCAGGCCTCGCACGCCAGGAGGTGCTCGCGGACCGCGGCGTCTTCGCGCGCGGAGCGCGGGTCGGCCGCCAGGGCGATTTCGCAGTCCTCGCAGGTCACGTCGTCGACTCCCCGAGCTCCTGGCCGAACACCTCGCGCAGCCGCTTGCGCGCGAGCCACAGGTTCACCTTGACCGTCTCGGGGCGGCTCCCGAGGACCTCGGCGATCTCGTGGACCGACATCCCCTCGTACACAGCGAGCGAGAGCGCGGCCCGCTGCTTCTCGGGGAGGGCGTCCACTGCAAGGCGGACCCGCTGGGAGAGCTCCCGCGCGACGGCGACCGCGTGGCCCGAGGGCTCGCTCCCCTCGGCCAGCGCCGCGTCGGGGCCCGACTCTGTGGGGCGTCGCGCGTCGGTCGCATGTCGAGTTGCGTGGAGATTCATCACGATTCGGCAGATCCAGGTCTTGAAGCTCGAGTCCCCCCGGAAGGCCCCGATCGCCCTCCAGGCCCGGAAGAAGGCCTCCTGCGAGAGGTCGTCGGCGTCGGCGTCGTTCCCCGAGAGCCGCCTGGCCAGGCGGAACACGACGTCGAGGTGCGCGTCGACCAGCGAGCGGAAGGCATCCCGGTCGCCGCGTCGGCTTCGATCGACCAGCTCGTGGATGTCCTCCATCCCGCACCTATGGACTCGGCGAGGGGGTCGCCGGTAAAGCGGATTCCGGAAAGCGCACAAGGACCGATCGAACGTCGCTGACAGCGAATCGTCAAGCCGATTGACAGTCCGGGCGGGGCGATCGTCCGAACCTACAGGAACGTCGCGACTTGCAGGATCTCGCGTCCGCGGTGCGACGCGGTCCCGAGGATCGATGCCATCGAGATGCCAGGGAAGTCCGTCCCACGCCGACAAGATGACGATATGATCTGAGGGAGGATCGCGTCCATGTTCAGACCGCTCGCGAGAGGTCCGGGCCGAAGCCGCGGCGTCGTGCTCCCTCAAATCGGGCGTGTCCTGCGGCGCTTCGAGGGCGCCTCGCAAGAGCGTCGCGAGGGGCTCAACGTGCTGCACCTCTCAGGGACGCCTTTCGAGATCGGACGACAGCACGGGCACTTCCTCCACGACGAGATCCGCGAGGGGATCTTCGACTACTACCTCTGCTGCCTCTCCCGGGTCGTGGAGCGCTCCCAGCTCAGGAAGATCTCCGGGTTCCTCCAGATGATCGCGCAGGTCTTCCGCCGCGAGTTCTTCGCGCGGTTCATCCGGGACCGCCTGCTGCGACACATCCCGCCCGCGATGGAGGACGAGTGCCGCGGGATCGCCGAAGGGGCCGAGATCGCCTTCGAGCAGGCGATGAGGTCCGGCGTCGTGGCCGACGTGCTGCTCTACCTGCTGGGGCGGATGTTCCGCAAGCAGGGGGCCCTGGCGCCGTCCCAGGTCGCCTCGGCGTGCACGAGCATCGCCGCGTGGGGCGCCGCGACGGCCGACGGGAGGGTCGTCCACGGGCGGAACCTCGAGTTCTGGGGCGTCGGGAAGTGGGACGCGCACCCCGTGGCGCTCGTCTGCTCCCCCGACAGGGGCCTGAGGTATCTCTCCGTCACGACCGCGGGGGTCGGGACGGGCGGCGTCACCGCCATGAACGAGGCGGGTCTGACGCTCGCGCTCAACATTGTCCCGTGCCGCGACGTCTCGCTCGACGGGACGCCCATCGTCGGCTTCGGGAACGAGATCATCCGCCGCGCGGAGACGATCGCCGACGCCGTGAAGGTCGCCTCGGAGATGCATTCGAGCTGCGGGTTCGCCCTGACGATGGCCGAGGCGAAGGGGAAGCGGGCCGCCGTGCTCGAGGTGAGCGCCTCCCGTCAGACGCTTCGCGAGACCCCGTCGGATTCGATCGTCCAGACGAACCACTACGTCCACCCCGACATGGCGCCGCTCGGGATCGAGGTGAACTCCAGCGTCCGGCTCCACACGCTCGGACGCTTCCTGCGCGCGCGGCAGCTCCTCGCGCGCGACCGGGGGTCGATCGACGAGGCGCGGATGGCCGAGTACCTCGGCGACCACGTCGACCCCTTCACGGGGCGCGAGCGCGCGGTCGGAAATACGATAGCGCAGGTGAACAACATCTCGAGCGTCGTCTTCGTCCCGGAACGGCGCGAGGCGTGGATCGCCGTGGGCCCGGCGCCCGTGTCGCACAACCGCTTTCACGCGCTCCGCCTCGACGAGGAGCTCGGGCGGGCGCCTCGCGGGGAGGTCACCCCGTATCACGAGGGGAACCGCTTCGCGCGGGGGGAACGGCACGGCGCGCTCAGGAAGTACATGGAGGCCTACGTACGATTCGAGGAGCGCGGCGACGCGGTGGAAGTGCTGCCGCTCGTCGAGGAGGCGGTGCGGCTCGACCCGACGGAGCCCTCCTACGCGCTCGTCTGCGGGGTCCTGAGGCTCAAGGCGCGGCGCTTCCCGGAGGCGGCCGCGGTCCTGGAGCGGGCGATCGAGGAGGCGGACCTGCCGCACAAGCGGGCGGTGGCGCGGTTCTGGAAGGGGATGGCGCACCGGTTCATGGGGGAGGCGGAGGCGGCGCAGAAGGAGTTCGCGGAGGTGCGCGGCGCGGCGGGGGTTGGGAGGGACCTCCACGACGCCGTGGACGGCCACCAGTTCGGGATCCAGGCGGTGGAGGATCTCGACGCGCTGGATGTGGACTTCGTGTTCACGGACGTCTTCCGCGCGGAGTAGCGGGAAGCGGGTGGCGGGTAGCGGGGGACGGGGGGCGGGTTGCGGGAGACGGGTCGCGGGCAGCGGGAGGCGGGTGGCGGGCAGCGGGCACGGACTCGCGGGTCGCGGGCAGCGGGAGGCGGGTGGCGGGCAGCGGGCACGGACTCGCGGGGCTCGGGCACGGGCGCGGGCGCGGGGCCGGGACGCGAGCAAACCCATCCCCGTGCCGATATAGAGGGGAGGGGAGTGCGTCCCAGGAGGAGCGATGCCCGGCAATGACAGTATGCTGGCCGCGGTCCACGCGCGAGACGAGGCGATCCGCCAGGCCCGAAGGATTGGGGACCCGGCGGCGGTCTGCGCAGCCCTTGCCGTCACGAGGGCGTGGGAGGCCGACGAGGCGCGCGGGCGGGACCTGGCGGGGCAGTTCCTGCAGGGAGGCCTCCTCACCGGCGAGCAGATCCGTGCGCTGGTCGGAATCGAGGGCGTGAGTTCGGTCGACTGGGCGAGCGAGCCCACCACGGCCGCCGGAGAGGCCCAGCAGGCGATCCAGCCCGAGCCCGCGGCGGTTGCGGTCCTCGAGACTCCAGAACCCGCGCAGCCGGCGCCTGCGCCGCCTCCGATCGACATCGCGCCCCCCGTGGCAGCCTCTCCCACGGCCACCGAGATCGGCGCCGCGGAGGCGCCTCCCGCCGCCCCGGAGACGACGCCGGTGCGGCCGTCCCGATGGCCCATGGCCGCCGCCGCGGTCCTGGGCGTCGTCGTTGCCATCGGGTCCTGGCTGCCCCTCGGAGGGGATCGGCCGCCGAGCTTCGCTCCAGCGACGGTGCCATCAGCGCCCACTCCCGCCCCGCGACTCAAACCGTTCCCGTCGGCCCCGCTGCCGCCTCAAGCCGCGCCGCGGCCTCCTCAGCCCGCTCCGCGGCCGCCCATCTGGGCGCCGAGGCTTCGGGAGGTCCGAGAGGGGGACTCATCGGCCGTTCATGACCGCCTGAGCCGGCTGGGGAGCCAGGCCCTCATCGACGACGAGTCCGCGGGGGTCTCGTTCGACGCCCGCCAGCTCGTCTCGCGCCGCCCCCGGAAGGACCGGATCGTGAGGTGGGTCGAGCTGAAGCTCGGGCGGTTCCACGCGGTCGCGGGCCTGCAGTCGCGCTTCGAGGACGACGCCCCGGCCGTGGACGTGGCCTGGGCCAGGGAGTAGGGCGTGGTGAATCCTCCCTCGCCTATGGGTAGCACGCCGCGACCGAGACGAGTGATGCGCACCGCTTCAGAATGCTCAAGACTCAATGACCACCGCTCAAGGAAGCGCCAAGTCGCAAGTCTGGAACTCCGCAGTCCTTCAGCCTCTTACCTTGGACCTTGCGTGAGAGTTGGTCATTGAGTCTTGGGACTTGTTGGCGAGACGCGCTACTGACCTGGATGATGCCGGGAGTGTTACCCACGCCTGAACACTGCCGGGCGTAGCGGGCTACCTCAACTCCCCGCACGCGGGCCGCGTCTCCCCGTTCGCCGAACGGTAGGCGGTCCAGCGGATCGACACCGTGGCGAGGTTGCGGAAGCCGCTGCGCGACGACCCGAAGTACCAGAGAACCGAGATGCCGGGCGAGGGACCCTGCCCGATCACGATCTCCGAGAGCCCGTCGCCGTCGACGTCTCCGCAGGCGGGGCGGGTCTCGCCGACGGACCCGTTGTACGCCGCGTTCGGGCCCCGAAGCGAGGCGACGAGGCCGAGCCCCGACGGGCGGTCATCGAAGACCATGAAGCGTCCGCCGTCCGAGGGGAACGGGCCGAATCCCGCGACGACCTCGGCGCGGGCGTCACCGTCCACGTCGCCGAGCGCCACCCAGGTCTGGCCGTCCGCCGCGTTATACGCGGGGAAGGGGACCGCGAGGTCCGGGAGCCGCGCGAAGCCCGTCGTCTGATCGTCCACCATCGCGATGCGCCCGCCGGCCGAGGGGAACGACCCCCTTCCGAAGATCAGCTCGTCGCGGCCGTCGCCGTCGAAGTCTCCCGCCGCGGGCCTGAGCGACCCGTTCGACGTGTTGTACCCCGCCAGGGTGTTGACGCGGATCCACTGGGAGAAGGCGTACAGCGCCGCGGCGTCGTCGAAGACGGGGACCCACCCGCCGTTCGAAGGGAAGGGCCCGAGGCCGACGGCGATCTCCGCGCGGCCGTCCCCGTCGAAGTCGCCCACGGCGGGCCAGGTCTGGCCGTCGGCCGCGTTGTAGGCGTTGAACGGCACCCGGAGCCAGCGGAGCGTCGCGAACCCGCCGACCGCGTCGTCCCTGACGTGGACCCACCCGCCGTTCGAGGGGAACGACCCGAGGCCCGTGACGATCTCGTCGCGCCCGTCCCCGTCGACGTCCCCGCACGCCGGGCGGGTCTCGCCGTTGGCGGCGTTGTAGGCCGGGAAGGGGACCTGGAGCCACGTCTGGTGCGCGAACGCGGACGGCTGCGCCTGGAAGACCTCCATGAAGCCGTTGTTTCCCGCATCCCCCAGGCCCGCGACCGTCTCCTCGGGGCGGCCCAGTCCGACGACGCGCAGCGCGACGATCGTCCCTCCCGACCCCACCGCGTAGCCGCGGAGCGGGGAGGGGAAGTCGATCCCGTGGAGCGTCGAGGTCGTCGGCGTGCTCTGGCACTCCCAGGTCCGTCCGCCGTCCGAGGTCCGCTTGATCCGCCCGCGGTCCCCGCAGAACCAGCCGGTGGTAGGGGAGAGAAGGACGACCTCGTAGAGGTACTGGGGCGTCCCGGTCACCCCGGCCGTCCAGTTCGTGCCGTCCTCGGTGAAGAGCGCCGTGCCCGCCTCGCCGACGATGACCGCGTGCGTCGCGTCCGCCGCGTCGACGCCCGAGAGGAAGCGGCCCGTCCCGGAGGTCTGCGGGAACCAGACGGCGCCCCCGCTCGTGGTCTTCTGGAGCGTCCCCGACGCCCCGACGGTCCACCCCGTGGTCGCCGTCGCGAAGTCGATCCCGAGGAGGGCGAAGACCGTCGGGACGAACTGGCCCGACCACGTCGTCCCATTGGTCGTGTTCCGCATCGTGGCCGAGAGCCCGCACGCCCATCCCGTCAGCGCATCCGAGAACGCGAGGTCGTAGAGCGCGTTCCCCGTCCCGCTCGCCTGGGCCGTCCAGGTGGCGCCGCCGTCGATCGTCTTGAGGATCGTCCCTCCGTCGCCGACGACGTATCCCGTCGCCGCGTCGACGAACCGCACCCCGAAGAGCGGCACGGAAGTTCCGCTGGTCTGAGCCGTCCAGGTGGTCCCGCCGTCGGTCGTCCTTCGGATCGTCCCGGCGTCCCCTACGGCCCACCCCTGCAGGTCGGAGACGAAGTCGACGTCCCAGAGGTCGAGCGAGGTCCCGCTCGTCAGGAGGGCCCAGTCGTCGGGGCCTGGGACGGGGGCCGCGAGGATGGTCCCTTGCGTCCCGCACATCCATCGCTCCGTCGCCGAGCGGACCTCAATGTCGCGGAGGTCCTGCGACGTGCCGGTCTCCTCCAGGACCTCGAACGTGGAGCCGTTCCGGGTCTCGATCAGGGTCCCCGAGGCGCCGCAGGCCCAGGCCTGCACGCCGTCGAGCGTGCGCACGCCGAACAGGTCGGCGCCGGTCCCGGAGGTGAGGGGGGACCACGTCGCCCCCGAGTCGATCGACTTGAGGAGGACCCCGCCGGCGCCGGCGGCGTACCCGATCGCCCCGAGGAAGTGGATGCGGAAGAGGTCGTTCGGCGTTCCGCTGGTGATCGGGTTGAAGACGAACCCCGCCGTCTGGGTCACGAGGATGCGGCCGTTGGCCCCGACGGCGTACCCGTTCAGCACGGTGGCAAAAAAGATATCGAAGAGGTCGTCGGCGACCGGCAAGGGGACTCGGCCCCAGTTGGCGCCGCCGTCGCCCGTCCGGACGGCCGTGCCGTTCAGGCCCACGGCCACGCCATTCAGGCGGTCCCCGAAGTCGACGGCGCGCAGATCGTCGGTCACGCCGCTCGCCTGGCCGGACCAGGATGAGCCGCCGTCGGTGGTGCGGCGGATGACGCCGCCGGCCCCGACGGCCCAACCCTCGGTGGAATTGGCGAAGGCGACGCCGAAGAGGTCGGCGGCCGTTCCGGAGGGGACCGCGGCCCACGTTGTGCCGCCGTTCGTCGTGCGGAGGATGACCCCGGCGCGGCCCACGGCGTAACCGCGGTTCGCGTCCACGAACTCGATGTCCATCAGGTCGTTGAACGTCCCGCCTCGTCGCAACGTCCACGTGGCACCCTGGTTGGACGTGGTCAGGACGACCCCAGCGCCCCCGACGATGCGGGCGACGGTCGTGCTCCCGATTGAGAGGGCCTCGAGGTCCTCGGTCGTCCCTGACGTCTGCGGCGTCCAGGTCGCTCCGCCATCGATCGTGATGCGGATCGTGCCCGAGCGGCCGACGGCCCAACCTACTGCGGCGGAGGCAAACCCGATGTCGAGGAGGTCGTTGGGGGTGCCGCTGGCGCGGGGGGTCCAGACCGTGCCGCCATCGGCCGTGCTCGCGATGGCGCCCGCGGCGCCGCAGACCCAAAGCTCGAGCGGCGTCGAGGAGAAGGCGCCGAGGAGGTCTACGGCGGGTGCGCCGACGACGCCTGTCCAGGTTGTCCCGCCGTTCGCCGTGGTCCGGACGACTCCGCCCGCGCCCACGGCGTAGCCGTCGGTCACAGAGGAGAAGACCACGTCGAGGAGGTCGGCAGCCGTGCCGCTCGCCTGGGCGGCCCAGGTCAGGCCTCCGTCGGTCGTCTGGAGGATGACGCCGCCTCGGCCGACGGCCCAGCCCTGGAGGGTCCCGGAGAAGGCGACGGCGAGGAGGTCCTGGGAGGTCCCGCTCGGCACGGAGGTCCAGCCCGCGCCACCGTTGGCGGTCAGGAGGATCAGGCCGGCGTCCCCGACGGCGACGGCGGCGTCGGCGGACAGGGCGACGACGTCGCGGAGAGACTGGGTGGCGCCGGAGGACTGGCCGGCCCAGGAGGTGCCGCCGTTGTCGGTCCTTAGGATGGCGCCGTCCTCGCCGACGGCCCAGCCCACGGAGGCGGAGGCGAAGGAGACGCCGTGGAGGTCGTTCGACCCGGTGGTGGGTTGCTGGACGCGCCAGCGGCAGTCGGCCTCGGCGGGGCGGATCGCGACCGCGAGCAGACAGAGGATCGGCAGCAGCCACCGTCGGAGCATCCGACCGTCTCTCCCGGGTGAATACACTTGCCCCAGGGGAATTTCGGCGTTCGGCAGGGCCGTCCTTGACGCGGGTACGGCCCGTGTCTGAGGATAGCCCGCCGCGCGGCTCCGGCGCAATCCCGGGGTGTGCTGCCGAATATCACATAACGCCCATTATCGGACGTTTCGGTTTTCGGTCAGAACCGGTTCATCTCCGCGAAGGCCTCGCCGTAGATGGGGTTCTTGAACGTCCAGCGGTACGCCCCGTTGTGCGGCCCGCTGCACTTCACGGCCGCGGACATCGAGGCGCACCGCGGCCCCGTCTTCGGGAAGATCGCCACGCCGACAGCCTTTCCGATGCCTACGCAGACCGTCATCGCCCCCAGCGCGATCGCCCACTCGGTCCCGCCCATCTTCGACGTCCCGGCCAGCGCGCAGACGGTCACGAACGCCGCGATCCCGAGCACGACCCCCATGAGCCAACCATGCTGGTTCCCCTTCACGTGCGCCGAGCAGTCCAGGCAGAACGGGAACGTCCACGTCGTGGAATAGGTCACCTGTTCCGACCCCTCCTGCTTCGTCACGGACGCCACGATCGGCAGCTCGTCCAGGTACGGCCCCAGGCAGCAGACGCACGCCTTGGGCATGGTGTAGTTCATCTTCCCGCTCTCGAAGCAGAACGGCGGGCCGCTGGGCGGGCCGAAGGACGCCCAGTTCGGCTCCTGGGACGCCGCCTGCGGCCCTGCCCCCTCCGGCTGGGACGGGCCCGTCTTCGTCGTGTTCTTCGCCTTGAGCACCTCGGCGCAAAGGCCGCAGGCGATCGAGTCGGGCTGGTTCTCGTAACCGCACTTCGGGCACTTCATGGACGACTCCGCAAGAAGAGACGTCGGCGCACGCTTCATCGTAAACTCCTCCCTGGCAAGCCTTCCAGACATGATCGTCTCCCGGCGTCGAGGGTGTCGAGGCGCAGAACGAGCGCCAGGGGGTGGGAAGAGTTCAGGGACGACGACGGGTGTGAAGGTCGGTTCGTGTCCCCAGCCGCGTGCAGTATACACCGGCCCTCCCGGCGCCGCGTGTCGGAACTCGCCGCTGTGCGCAAACCCTTGCGGCGCCCAGGGGATCGGCCTGCCGGATTTCCGGGGCGCGCTTGACACGACTCAGGGCGGGCCCCTATACTCTTCGTCCCCCCATTCTCAAGGAGGCGCGATTCCCATGGCGATCCGCGTGGCGATCAACGGGTTCGGCCGCATCGGCCGGAATGTCTTCAGGATCATGTCCAAGCGGCCGGACTTCGACGTCCGCGTGATCAACGACCTGACCGACGCGAAGACACTCGCCCACCTGCTCAAGTACGACTCCGTGTTCGGGCGGTTCGAAGGGACCGTCGAGGTGAAAGAGAACACGATGGTCGTCAACGGGAAGTCGATCCCCGTGCTCGCCGAGAAGGACCCGGGGAAGCTCCCGTGGACGCAGCATGAGATCGACGTCGTCGTGGAGTCGACCGGCGTGTTCACCTCCAAGGCCGACTGCGAGAAGCACGTGGCCCAGGGGGCGAAGAAGGTGCTCCTCACCGTCCCGGCGAAGGACAAGATCGACGCGACGGTCGTGATGGGCGTGAACCCGTCCTCCCTCAAGTCCGGGGATCGGATCATCTCGAACGCGAGCTGCACGACGAACTGCCTGGCGCCGCTCGCGAAGGTCCTCTCCGACCGCTTCGGAATCGTGCGGGGCCTGATGACGACCGTGCACGCCTACACGAACGACCAGCGGGTGTCCGACCTGGTCCACAAGGACCTCCGCCGCGCGCGCGCGGCCGCGACGAACATCATCCCGACGTCGACGGGCGCCGCGAAGGCCATCGGCGAGGTGATCCCCGAGCTCAAGGGGAAGCTGGACGGGACCGCGATGCGCGTCCCCGTGCCGGACGGCTCGGTCGTGGACCTGACGTGCGAGCTGAAGACGCCGGCGACGGTCGACCAGATCAACGCGGCGTTCCGCGAGGCGGCGAGCGGCGCGCTCAAGGGGGTCCTGGAGTACACCGAGGACCCGATCGTCTCCTCCGACATCATCGGGAACGCCCACTCGTGCGTGTTCGACGCGAAGTGCACGATGTCGCTCGACGGCGGCCTGGTGAAGGTGATCGGGTGGTACGACAACGAGTGGGGATACTCGAACCGCGTCGTCGACCTGATCGCGTACGCGATGACGGTGAAGTAGGCCACCCGAGGGGCGACACACGTGTCGCGGCGACGTGTACGTCGCCCCTTCGGGGCTCCAATCCTCCCAAACCCTCGTGGTTCCCAGGGCTTCGCCCTGGGCTGGTTCATTCCGCCCCTTCGGGGCGACTCGCACGCTACGCTGTAGTGAAAAGCGAGGTCACGCGTGCTGGGGGACCCGGCGCGCCTGTTTCCGGACGCGGGCGCGCTTCTTCTTCTCGCGCTCCCGCCACTCGCGGAAGTACTCGGGGTGCGCGGCCCGCCACTTGCGCAGGTACTCGCGCTGCTTCTCGGTCTTCCAGTAGTCGGGGTGGCGCGCCTTCCACCGGGGCATGTAGCGCTGCATGTACCTGAGGTGGCGCTCCCGCCGGCAGCGCTCGCGAAGGCAGTAGATCTGGGCGCGGTTCCGCGCCTCGAAGGGCTTCCTGCAGCCCCTGCACTTCCGCTCGTGCCTACCCTTCATCGTTCCCCCCACCGCTCTCCGGCCCCCCCGCCGCCAGACGGGCCATGCGCGCCTCCTCCCACCGCACCGCGATCGTGCGGGAGTCCGCAAGCGACACCTGGCCTGGCCTGGCCCCCCTGGACTTCCTGACGAACTTCACGCGCGTGTAGACGACCTCGGCTCCCCCGCTCCCCCTCGCCTTGCTGTAGTGGACGGCGAGGTGCGCGGCGTCGAGCAAGGTCTCCTCCGTCGGCTCCCGCTTTCCGGTCCTCGCGACGACGTGCGATCCGGCGACGTCCTTCGCGTGCAGCCACAGATCATTCCCTCGCGCGAGGCGGAACGTCAAGTGATCGTTTTCGGCGTCTCCCTTGCCCACCCAGATTTCGATCCCGTCCCGGCTCGTGAAGACCCGAACGCCCGACGGTCCGCGCTCTTTTTTCCGGAGCTCGGGACGCCGGGGCCCTTCTTTCCTCCATTCCGATTCGATCCGGGCGAGTTCCGCCGGGTCGACCGACTCCGTCGCCCGCGCCAGCGCCACCGACAGCCGGTCGCGGAGGTGCCGGAATGCGGCGATCCGGACCTCCAGCCGCTCCTTCGCCTCGCGGAGCCGGCGGTACTTCCGGAAGATCCGGTCGAGGTTCGCCCGCGCGTCCATCCGCGGGTCGAGCTCGATCGCGATCGTCCCCCCGGACTCGCTCCAGAAGTCCGGGAGCTCGACCCGCTCCGCCCCCCGAGGCACCCGGTCGAGGTGCGCCTTCAGGACCTCTCCCGCCTTCCTCAGCTCCTCGCACCGGGCGCTCGCCTCGAGACCCGCCTCCAGGCCCCTCAAGACCCCGTCCAGACGGTACCGCTCCTTCTCCAGCGTCGCGCCGAGGCGTCGTCGCAGGACCGCCAGCCACTCCTCGCGCTCTCGAGGGGCGAACTCGGCCTCCCACTCCGCGGAGGTCCTCGCGGGCCCCTCCTCGGGTGGCGCCTCGGGGCGCGGGAGCGGCGTGTACCTGACGCCGGGGGCGATCGGACGGTCTCCCCGGGGAAAGGTCCGCCACGCGCCCAGGGTGGTGCCGCCCGCGTCGAGGAGCACCAGGTTCGGACGCCTCCCGAACAGCTCCGCGACGAGCGCGACCCCCTCGCGTCCCTCGCCCCCGAACCAGAGCCTGAGGATGCGCTCCCCCGGCGGCTGCTCGACCGCGGCGAGCCTCGTCCCCTCGATGCGCGACGCGCAGAGCTCGGAGAACGGCGTGTCACGCTCCCCTTCCGCCTCGGCCTCGAGCAGGTGGACGCGCATGAGCGCGGCGTGGCACGAAATGAGCAGCCTGAGGCTCCGCCCCTCCGCCCGCAGGCCGATCACGAGCGACTCCGTCTCGGTCGCCACGACCTCGTCGACGCGGGCCCCGGCGAGCGCCTCGCGGACCTCGGCCGCGATTGCGGCGATCTGCGACGGGGTCATGGGAGGGCCGCGGCTACTTCAGGTCTTCGACGTCGTAGGTCCACTTCTCGTCGATCGGTTCCCACGACGCGATCTCCTTGTCGGAGAAGAAGATCGGGATCTCGCGGGAGGCCGACTCGGGGGAGTCGGAGCCGTGGATGAGGTTGAAGCTGCGGCTGGCGCCGTAGTCGCCGCGGATCGTGCCCGGCTCGGCGTTCGGCCCGAACGTCGCGCCCATCATCTTGCGGATCATCCCGATCGCGCCGGGGCCCTGGATGACCATCCCAACCACGGGCGACGACGTGACGAACTTCACGAGGCCGGGGTAGAACCCCTTGCCCTTGTGGACCTCGTAGAGCTTCTCGGCGCGCTCCTGCTCCATGCGGAACATGCGGAGGGCGACGACGCGGAGCCCCTTCTCCTCGAAGCGGGAGACGATCTTGCCGACGAGGCGCCGCTGGACGCCGTCGGGCTTCACCATGACGTAGGACCGTTCCATGTTCGCAGCTCCTGGTTGGGCGTGGGAGGGGCGGAAGTCTAGCAATCGGCTCCAGTTGCCACAAGTGAAATGCCGAAGCCACCATTGACATGGTGCAAGGTCGGGATTAAGGTGCGCACTGCCTGATGAGGGATCCACAGTGATGGCGCGGGTCCTGGTGGCCGACGACGACCCGAAGGTACGCGACGTCGTCTCGGCCTTCCTCAGGGCGGCAGGCCACGAGGTGGTCGTCGCGCCCGACGGGGCCGAGGCCTGCGCGCTCATCGACCGCGGCGACTTCGACGTCGTCATCACCGACCTGAACATGCCGGTCCTCGACGGATTCGGCGTCAAGTCCCACCTCGCCACGCTCCCGCGCCCCGTCCCCGCGATCATCGTGTCGGGGACCTGGACCGCCGAGGAGAAGAAGAAGGCGACGACGATGGGGTTCGCGCGGATGTACGAAAAGCCCGCCAACCTCCAGCAGCTCGTCGCGGACGTGGCGACCCTGGCGCCGAAGAAGCCGTAGGGCGACCCCGGCGCCGAAAAGGCCTGGGGCGCCCCGGCCCGCGATGCGGGCGCCCCGTCGCCCCTACCTCGCCTTCTGGTTCATCCGGTACAGGTAGGCGAGGATCTCGGCGAGCGCCTGGTACAACTCCTCGGGGATCACCTTCCCCAGGTCGAGCTGCACGAGGACCTCGGCGAGGTCGGCGTCGGGGTGGACGGGGATGCCGTGCTCGCGCGCGAGGGCGAGGATCTTCTCGGCGAGCTCGCCCCTCCCCTTCGCGAGCACCCGCGGCGCGGGGTCCTTCTCGCGGAGGTAGCGGAGCGCGACGGCGACCTGGCGCTTGGATGCCATGGGTCCCTACGAAGAGCGGGTCGGCAGGCTTCGGAGCCCGGCGATCAGCTCCACCTCCCCCTTGGGCAGCCCCACCTCGCGCGAGACATCGCCGAGCGTCGCGCCGCCGTCGAGGAGCCTCCAGATCCGCTCGTGGATCGGGTTCTTCGGGTGCACCGGCGGCGGAGGGGGGCTGGTCGGGGCCGGCGCCGCCGCGAGGGCGTCCGAGGGGTGCTGCGGCATCGACTGCAGCTTCCGGATCCGCTCGTCCGCGTCGACGATGAGCTGGTTCAGCATGCGGATCCGCGTGTCGAGCTTTCCCAGGGCCTCCCGACTGAACTCCTGGAGCTGGAGGAAGACGTCGTCGAGCGTCCGCTTGACCTCCTGCTCCCGCTCGCGCGAGAGGGTCGGCGTCGCGCCGGGCTTCGGCCGCTTGAGCATGATCCGCGGGAGGACGAACGAGAGGATGAGGAGCCCCACACCGGCCCACACGAGGCCGGGGGAGATGCCCTCCGATGCTGCCAGGAGTCCCAGGTCCATTCCCTACGACTCGGCCCGGACCGCCATCGCGATCCCCTGGCCGCCTCCGATGCACGCGGATGCCACGCCGACAGACTTCTTCCGGCGGCGAAGCTCCATCAGGACGGCGAGCAGGAGGCGCGTCCCGGTCGCGCCGAGCGGGTGCCCGAGCGCGATCGCGCCGCCGTTCACGTTGACCTTGGAGCGGTCGAGGCCCAGCTCCTTCTCGACCGAGAGGTACTGCCCCGCGAAGGCCTCGTTGATCTCGAAGAGGTCGACCTGCTCCAGGCGGAGCCCCGCCTTCTCGAGGGCCTTGCGGATGGCGGGCGCGGGCCCCATGCCCATGTAGGCGGGCTCCACGCCGGCCGCGGCCCAGGACACGATGCGCCCGAGGACCGGGCAGCCGTGGTCCTTCGCGAACTGCGCCGTGGAGACCACGAGCGCCGCCGCGCCGTCGACGATCCCGCTGGCATTCCCCGCGGTCACCGTGCCGTCCTTGCCGAAGGCGGGAGGGAGCTTCGCGAGGGCCTCGAGGGTCGTCTCGGGCTTGATGTGGTCGTCCGTGTCGAACGGGACGGTCTCCTTGCGCCGCTTCACGGGGACCGGAACGACCTCCTCCTTGAAGAGCCCCGCCTTCACGGCGCGCGCCCCCTCCGTGTGGCTGCGGAGGGCGAACTCGTCCTGGGCCTGGCGGGTGATGCCGTAGCGCTTCGCGCAGTTGTCGCTCGTCTGCGCCATGAAGAAGCCGCAGTACGGGTCGAGGAGGCCGCCCATGAGGGTGTCCTCGAGCTGGATCTGCTGGCCGAAGCGGAACCCCTCGCGCGCGCCGCGGACGACGTGGGGGGCCTGGCTCATGTTCTCCATCCCGCCCGCGAGGACGCAGGTCGCCTCGCCGAGGAGGAGGTAGTGGGCGGCGTTGACCACGCTCTGGATCCCGGAGCCGCAGAGGCGGTTCACGGTCAGGGCGGGGACTTCCATCGGGATGCCCGTCTTGAGGCCGACGTGGCGGGCGCCGTAGATGGCGTCGGCGCTCGTCTGCATCGCGTTGCCGAGGATGACGTGGTCGATCCACGCCGGCTGGACGCGGCTCCGCTCGATCGCCGCCTTCGCGGCGTGGACGCCCAGCTCGATGGCGGAGATGTCCTTGAACGCGCCGAAGCCGGGGGTCCCGACGTACTCGGCCATCGCCGTGCGCGCGCCGCCCAGGATCGCGAGTTCCGTGGCCATGTCTGTCCCTCGAATGGCGGGGTGCATTCTAGCCTGGGGTCCCGTCTGGTCCAAGTCTCCGGTCCCATTCCCGTTCCCCTTCCCCTTCCCATTCCCGTTCCAGTGTCGACGGCGGAACGGGAAGGGGAATGGGAAGGGGAACGGGAAAGGTGCTACCGACCCTGAAACCCGGGCTTGCGCTTCTCGAGAAACGCCTTCGTCCCCTCCTTCCAGTCCTCGCTCGCCGCGCAGAGGCCGAAGAGGTCCGCCTCGAGGAGGAGCCCCTCCTCGAGCGTCGTCTCCAGGCCGCGGTTGACGGCCTCGAGCGCCGCGCGGACCGCCAGCGGGGCCTTGGAGAGGATCTTGCGCGCGATCCCCTCCGCTTCGGCGAGGAGCTTCTCGCGCGGGTAGACGTGGTTGACGAGGCCGATGCGAAGGGCCTCCTGCGCGTCGACCTGGTCGCCCGTCAGGACGAGCTCGAGGCCGCGGCCGCGCCCCACGAGGCGCGTCAGGCGCTGCGTGCCGCCGTAGCCGGGGATCAGGCCGAGGTTGACCTCGGGCTGGCCGAAGCGGGCGTTCTCGCTCGCCACGCGGAACGTGCAGGCGATGGCGATCTCGCAGCCGCCGCCGAGGGCGAAGCCGTTCACGGCGGCGATCACGGGCTTGCCGAGGTGCTCGATCAGGCCCATGACCTCCTGCCCGAGGAGGGCCGCCTGCTTCGCGCCGCGGGCGTCGAGCCTGGAGAGGTCGCCGATGTCCGCGCCGGCGATGAAGGCCTTCTCGCCCGAGCCGGTGAGGATCACCGCGCCGACCTTCGCGTCGTCGCGGGCCGCGCAGAAGGCGCGGGCCAGCTCGGAGACCGTCTCGGCGTTCAGGGCGTTCAGCTTGTCCGGGCGGTTCACCGTGACGAAGGCGACGCCGTCACGTACGTCGTAGAGGAGGTTCTTGAGGTCCATGGGAGGTCTCCGAGAGCGTCGGGATGGGAGGGATAGGCGAGGGGCGGCCCATCGGGCCGCCCCTACATCGTAATCTCGCCTATTTCGGAGGATCGGCGGGCTTCTCGGGTTCCTTGGGTTGCTCCGGCTGCTTCGGCTCTTCCGCCGGCTGCTTGGGCTGCTCCGCGGGCTGGACCGGCTGCGCGGGCGGCACCGGGTCGGCCGCCTTCGGGGCCTCCGCGGGCGGCTTGGGCGGCTCGGGGCCCTTCTCGCCGTTTCCGGGCGCCGCCGCGGGGCCGCGGGCCTCGATCGCGACCGAGGTGATCTTGACGTCGGTGAGCGGGCGGTCCGCCGTCGGCTTCCCGTTCGGCCCCGACGTCGGCACGTCCCCGA